>NZ_QTSU01000001.1:1599335-1919202 GCF_003382365.1 Lysobacter silvisoli
ACGACGCCCCGTCCAAGCAGGAAGCGACGGACATCGAAGGCGTTACCGTCGTCGGTTCGCGCATCAAGCGCACCGAGATCGAGGGTCCGGCTCCCGTCACCGTCATCACCCGTGCGGACATCGACCGCGAGGGCTTCCAGACGGTCGGCGACATGCTGCAGACTCTGACCCAGAACACCACGGCGTCGTTCACCGGCGACTTGGGCGTCAGCGGCTTCACCCCGAATGCTCAGGTCGTGAACCTGCGCAACCTGGGCCCCGGCTACACGTTGACCCTGATCAACGGCCGCCGCCCCGCGCAGTACCCGCAGCCGTATAACCGCGACAACAACGTCGTCAACGTCCGCGCCATTCCGTCCGCGATCATCGAGCGCGTGGAAGTGCTGACGGGCGGCGCCTCGGCCATTTATGGTTCCGACGCGGTCGCCGGTGTGGTCAACATCGTCCTGCGCGAAAATTATGAAGGCAATCAGGTCCGCCTAACCGCCGGCACCACCAGCAACGGCGGCGGCGACAGCATCAACGTGGAGTACACCGGCGGCGCCACCGGCGATCGTTGGAGCGCGGTGTGGGCTCTGCAGTACGGCAACATGGAGCCTGTGTTCGCCAATCAGCGCGACTTCCTGGCCGATACCCGCAACGGCCCGCTGGGCCCGGGCTTCACCAATCCGGCGCTGTCGCTGATCGCCATTCGCGGCAACACCACCGTCAATGGCCCGGCGAACCATAACGCCTATTATCCCGGCCAGGCGGTCTGCGACCGCTTCGGCTACACCACCCGCACCACGCCCACTCGCGGCACGTACTGCGGCTCGTTCACCCAGCCGGGCTCGCGTTCCATCTCGAACGCCAACGAGTTCTACTCGGCTTACGGCTACGGCACGTTCAACCTGACCGACACGCTGACCCTGTTCGGTAGCGCCACCTACTACGACTCCGCCGCCAAGGCGAGTTCGGGTACGGAGTTCTGGGGCACCTCGGGCGACCGTTTCAACATCACCAGCACCGGCGGCACCAACGCGTTCTACTACGATCCGCAGTTCGGTTCGCTTATCCAGCTGCAGCGCGTGTTCAACCCGTTCGAGCTGGGTGGCCCGGAAGCGGCCACCACCAAGTTCGACGAAAGCACCTACGACGTGAGTGCCGGCCTGATGGGCACGTTCGGCGAGCGCTTCGACTGGGAAGTGGTCGGTCAGCACGCCAAGTACGAATACACCGCCGATCGTCCGCGTCTGCTGGCGAAGGCTGTGCATGACTACTTCCTGGGTCCGCGCCTGGGCTTCAGCAACCCCACCGGCACCGGCGCGGGCATCTACCCGATCTACCGCCTGAATCTGGATCGCTGGACCACGCCGTTCACGCCCGAGCAGTACCGTGCGGTCTCCACGCGCGTGATCAACGAGGGCGACACCACTTCGTCCACGTTCAACTTCAACGTCAGCGGCGATCTGTTCAACCTGCCGGCCGGCCCGCTGGGCTTCGCCGGTACGCTGGAAGCCTCGCGCCAGACCGTCGACCTGCGTAGCGACCCGCGCACCGATCCGCTGCGCCCCGCCGACAGCCAGACCATCTACAACCTGGTCAGCTCCGGCCGTACCGAAGGCGAGCGCAACCGCTATGCGATCGGCGCCGAGTTCCGCGTGCCGATCTTCAGCATGCTGACCGCTCAGCTGGCTGGCCGTTACGACAAGTACGACGACATCACCGCGGTCGACGGCGCCTTCACCTATAACCTGGGTCTGGAGTTCCGCCCGCTCGACAACCTGCTGTTCCGCGGTTCGATGGCCACCAGCTTCCGCGCTCCGGACATGCAGTTGGTCTACGCCCAGGGCGCGGCTTCGTTCGCCGGCGCGCTGGACGAGTACGCCTGCCGCTCGGGTACCGGTGCCGGCGCCGCGCTCGGCCCGCGTAACCGCGCGCAGTGCAACGTGACCGCCGACCCGACGATCTACACGGTGCAGACCACGATCGCCGGCAACCCGAACCTGGAAGAGGAAAAGGGCAAGTCGTACGGCTACGGTTTCGTCTGGGACATCATGGATAACATGAACGTCTCGGTCGACTACTACCGCATCAAGCTGGAAGACGCCGCTTCCCAGCTGGGTTCGGACTACATCCTGCGCTCCGAAGCGGCTTGCCGCCTGGGCAGCTACAGCGATGGCCGTCCGGCACCGAGCGCCGCGTTCTGCCAGAACATCCTGGGTCTGGTCACTCGTACCGTCGCTCCGGGCACGGCCCTGGACGGCCGTATCGAGCGCATCAACGATGCGTACATCAACACCGCGCTGCAAGACACCAGCGGTATCGATGCCACGTACCGTTACAAGCTGGATACCGACCGCTACGGCGACTTCGACTTCTCGCTGGGTTACTCGCTGGTCCTGACCAACAAGTACAAGCAGTTGGACGACGAACCGCTGATCGACTACCGCGATCTGCCGCCGGAGTACTTCTACAGCGAGCGCAGCCGCGTGCGCGGTTCGATCACCTGGTCGAAGGGTGATTGGTCCACCACGGTGTTCGGCACCCGCTTCGGCTCGGCGTTCAGCAATGCCGAAGTCGACGGCGTCAACGCTGCTGGCAAGCCCTACAGTCGTCGTCTGCAGCCGTACATGCTGTACAACCTGCAGGTGCAGAAGAAGTTCACTGAGAACGTCATGGCTCAGCTGAGCGTGCTGAACGTGCTGGACAACCAGTACCGTCACGACAACAGCGAAACCGGCTATCCGTTCTTCAACTACCCGATCGGTGCGGATCCGCTGGGTCGTCGCGTCTACCTGAGCCTGACCTACAAGTTCTGATCGGTTCCACCGTTGTCCCCTTCGAAGCCCGGCGCAAGCCGGGCTTCTTTTATGCCTAAACGGCGGCCGTGGGAACCCTGAACACCGTCTTCCATACGGCAACGGATGCGGTATAAAGGGACCAACCCGCGGAACGCCGCGCGGCCCAAGCCATGCTTATCCCTGGGAGGGGAACATGCGTACCAAACTGCTCGCATTGCTGCTGCTCGCGCTGCCGTTGTCGGCGTTCGCTCAGAACACGCCGGTCGGCACCTGGACCACGATCGACGACAAGACCCAGAAGCCCAAGTCCATCGTCGAGATCTACGAGGCGAAGGACGGCAGCCTGGCCGGCCGCGTCACCAAGGTGCTGCAGTCCGACCGCGGCCCCAACCCGGTCTGCGACAAGTGCTCGGGCGACCGCAAGAACAAGCCGGTCGAGGGCATGGTGATCCTGTGGGGCGTGCGCAAGAACGGCGGCAGCTGGGAAGACGGCAAGATTCTGGACCCGGCCACCGGCAAGATGTACTCGGTCAAGGTCACGCCGGTGGACGGCGGCAAGAAGCTGGACGTGCGCGGCTTCATGGGCTTCTCGCTGCTGGGGCGTACCCAGACCTGGGTGCGCCAGCAGTAAGCGGCGCGCCATCGCGTGATCGGGCGACCCGGCTTCGGCCGGGTCGTTTCGTTTTTGGGCGCCTGAAATAGCAGCCAATTGTGAGGTAAATCGCGGCTCACGCCGCTCCCACAGAAGGCCAGGGCGGGCGCGGGCCAGGGGGGTGGTGGCCGACGCGTGCCATAATTCCAGGTCTCCCACCGCACCGCCTGCCATGTCCCGCGAGCTCGTCGTTTCCTGCGCCCTGCCCTACGCCAATGGGCACCTGCACCTCGGCCATCTGGTCGGCTATACCCAAGCCGATATCTGGTGCCGCGCGCAGCGCATGTCCGGCCACCGCGCCTGGTACGTATGCGCAGACGACACCCATGGCACGCCGATCATGCTGGCAGCGGAAAAGGCCGGGGTCACGCCGGAGGCCTTCATCGCCGGCATCCAGGCCAGCCACGAGCGCGACTTCGCCGATTTCGGCGTGGCCTTCGACCATTACGATTCGACCAACTCGGCGCGCAACCGCACGCTGACCGAGGCGATCTACACCAAGCTGGACAACAACGGGCATATCGCCCGGCGTTCGGTGGCGCAGTTGTACGACCCGGTCAAGGGCATGTTCCTGCCCGATCGTTACGTCAAGGGCATCTGCCCGAACTGCGGCACCCCGGACCAGTACGGCGACAACTGCGAGAACTGCGGCGCCACCTATGCGCCCACCGAGCTCAAGGAACCGCGTTCGGTGGTCAGCGGCGCCACGCCGGAACTGCGCGAGTCCGAGCACTTCTTCTTCGAGGTCGGCGGCTTCGAGGCCTTCTTGCGCGAGTGGCTGGCCGGCGACGTGGCCATTCCCGGGGTCAAGGCCAAGCTGCAGGAGTGGCTGGACGCCGAGGGCGGCCTGCGCGCCTGGGACATCTCGCGCGACGCGCCCTACTTCGGCTTCCAGATTCCCGGCCATCCCGGCAAATACCTGTACGTGTGGCTGGATGCGCCGATCGGCTACCTGAGCAGCTTCCAGGCGCTGTGCGAGCGCGAGGGCCTGGATTTCTGGTCCTACCTGACCCGCGACAGCCAGGCCGAGCTGCACCACTTCATCGGCAAGGACATCGTGACCTTCCACGGCCTGTTCTGGCCGGCGGTGCTGCAGGGCGCCGGTTTCCGCGCGCCGACCCGGCTGCACGTGAACGGCTATCTGATGGTCAACGGCGAGAAGATGTCCAAGTCGCGCGGCACCTTCATCCAGGCGCGCACCTATCTGGACGTGGGCCTGGATCCGGAGGCGCTGCGCTACTACTACGCCACCAAGACCGGCGGCGGCGTGGACGACGTGGACCTGAACCTGGCCGACTTCGTCGCACGCGTGAACTCGGACCTGGTGGGCAAGTTCGTCAACCTGGCCAGCCGCTGCGCCGGCTTCATCGAAAAGCGCTTCGACGGCGCGCTGGCCGATGCCCTGCCCGATGCCGCCATGTACGCGCGCTTCGTCGAGCAGCTGGCGCCGATCGCCCAGGCTTACGAACGCAACGAGGCCGCGACCGCGCTGCGCCTGACCATGGCGCTGGCCGACGAGGCCAACAAGTACATCGACGAGCACAAGCCCTGGGTGCTGGCCAAGCAGGACGGCGCCGAGGCCACGCTGCAGGCGGTGTGCACGCAGGGCCTCAACCTGTTCCGCGTGCTCGCCGCCGCGCTCAAGCCGGTGCTGCCGCGCGTGGCCGGCCAGGCCGAGGCCTTCCTGGCCGCGCCGGTCGCGCTGTGGAGCGATCTGGACGCGCCGCTGCTGGCGCAGCGCATCCAGGCTTACGCGCCCTTGTTCACCCGTATCGACCCCAAGCACATCGACACCATGATCGAAGCCTCCAAGGAATCGCTGAAGCCCGCCGACACCGCTGCCGCTGCGCCGGTCGCCGCCGCGCCTGCTGCTGCGCCCGCCCCCGCTGCCGCCGCTCCGGCCACAGCCACCATCGGCATCGACGATTTCGCCAAGCTCGACCTGCGCGTGGGCAAGGTGCTGGCCTGCGAATTCGTCGACGGCTCGGACAAGCTGCTGCGCTTCCAGTTGGACGCGGGCGAGCTGGGCCAGCGCCAGATCTTCTCCGGCATCCGCGGCTCCTACGGCGAGCCGGAAACGCTGGTCGGTCGCAGCGTGGTGTTCATCGCCAACCTGGCGCCGCGCAAGATGCGCTTCGGCGTGAGCGAAGGCATGATCCTGTCGGCCGGCTTCGACGGCGCCGGCCTGTTCCTGCTCGACGCCGACAACGGCGCGCAGCCGGGCATGCCGGTCAAGTAAGCGGCCCAGCCACGGCCCCGCGGCCGCAGCCATGTCCACGCCCCTGTCCGCATCCGATACCGCCGCCGACCTGGTCGAGCGGCTGGATCGCCTGCTGCCGCAGACCCAATGCGGCCAGTGCGGTTACGCCGGCTGCCGGCCGTACGCGGAAGCGATGGCGCGCGGCGAAGCAGGCATCGACCATTGCCCGCCCGGCGGCGATGCCGGCGCGCGCGCGTTGGCGCGCCTGCTCGGCGTGCCGGCGCAGCCCTACGATCGCACGCGCGGCGAGCACAAGCCGGCGCAGGTGGCGCTGGTGGTGGAGGCCGATTGCATTGGTTGCACCAAGTGCATCCAGGCCTGCCCGGTGGACGCGATCGTCGGCGCGTCCAAGCACATGCATACGGTGATCGAACCGCTGTGTACCGGCTGCGAGCTGTGCGTGCCGGCGTGTCCGGTGGATTGCATCGTGCTGGTGGCTGCGGCCGGTTGAGAGCGGCGATGGTGTGAGCGACGACTCGAATCGAGACCGGCGCCGGCCGTGGTAGCGGCGCGGTCGCGGCTTGCGCCGCTCCTACCCTGGGCAATGAAGTACCGAGCTTCCCCCTTTGAAAAAGGGGGATTGAGGGGGATTTGCTCTTCGGTTACAGCTGGCTCAGCGCGCCGCGCTGCCGGTGGCGGCCGGCTGCGCCGGTGCAGGTGCGGCAGGCATCACGTCGGCGGTACCCGGCGCGCAGGCCGAGCACAGGCGCTCGATCTTGTAGCCCTTGGCGCGCAGCTTTTCGACCAGGCCGTCGTTGCCGAGCAGGTGCAGCGCGCCCACCACCACCAGGGTGTCGTCGCCGCGCTTGGACTGGTCCAGCATCTTCTGCAGCTGCGGCAACCAGGCGTCGTTGCGCTCGACGTTGACGATGCGATAGGTCTGCGGCGCCTTGGTCCGCATCTCGGCGCCGGTCAGCGCGTCGAGCTTGGCCGTGTCGCCGTCGCGCCAGGCGTTGTGCATGTCGGCGACCATGCCGGGCATCTGCTCCGGACGGCTGAGGAAATCGTCCAGGCCCGCGACCTGCTCGGCCATCGGCGAGCCGTCCAGCACCGCCAGCTGCGCGTCCATGGTTTCCAGGCCGCCGGTGGGCTTGCCGGCTTCGGCGGCGCGCTTCATCAGGTGCAGGTCCAGGCCCTGCTGCGGGCTGAAGCCCATGGCCTGGGCCACGCCCAGGAACAGCGACAGGTTCACGAACCAGGGTTCGTAGTTGTCCAGCGCCGATACCGGCACGCCCTGCTTGCCCATCAGGCGCGAGAGCTTTTCGTGCAGCTCGCCGGGCAGCACCTGGCTCAGCTTGCGGCCGTCGCTGTAGCCGGCCGCGGCCAGGAACTTGGGCGCGGCGCCCGGATCGTTCATCTGCTCCGGCGGCACTTCGAACACCAGCTTGTCGGCGGCGGCGAAGGCCGCGTCGATGTCGGGCGAGAGCGGGTAGTCGTCGCTCTTGAGCAGGTGGAACGACCCCAGCACGTAGATCGCGTTGTCCGCGTCGGACACCTTCCACAGCAGCGGCACCGGCGGCGCCTTCGCCGCGGTCGCGGACGCAGGCGCGGTGACGGGCTTGGCGGCGGGCTTGACGTCCTGAGCCGAAGCGGTGGCCAGCGACAGCGCGCCGGCGAGCAGGACCGGCGGCAGCGCGCGGACGAGGAAGGGTCGGAGCAACATGCGGTCGGTCCTGGCGAATGGAGGCGCGCCCATCGCGGGCGCGCGCGGAATCACGATGCTACAGGCTCAATGCGCAGCGTAGGCCTTTTCGCCCGCGGTGATCGCCAGATCCAGGCGATTTTCCGCCGGCGGCAACGGGCAGGTGGCGAAGGCGGTGAACGCGCACGGCGGGTTGTAGGCCTTGTTGAAGTCCAGCGGCACGCGGCCGCCGATGCCGGGCTTGGGCGCGTCCAGGAAGCGGCCCGCGCCGTAGCTGCCGTGGCCGTTGGTGCGGTCGGCGAACACCAGGAACAGGCTGTCGCCGCCCTCGTCCAGGGCTTCGATGCGATAGCTCTTGCCGTCGCGCTCGAACTCGACGTAGCCCGGGTTGGGCACCTGCTCGGTGGTGCCGACGATGTTGGCGATGGCGATGGTCTTGCCCGGCGGATGGGCGACGAACTTGCTGTCCACCACCCAGCCCGCGTCGGCCTGCCAGTACGGGATGTCCTTGAAGCCGGTGCGGGTGGGCGCGTCGGCGTGGCGCACGCGCAGGGCGTAGCGGTCGCCGCGCTTGATCACGGTCAGGATGCCCTTGCCCTCGTCGAAGCCCAGCTTGCTGGGGCCGGCGGGATCGGCGTCGGTGCGCAGCGTGGCCGCGCCCTTCAGCGGTTGGTCGTCCAGGGTCAGCGCGCTGCCGTTCTCGGGGACGAAACGCACGCTGCCGTTTTTCTTCAGATCGATCATGCCGAAGTGGCCGGGGCCCATGGTCAGGCGGATGCCGTTGTCGCGGTCGCTGCCGAAGTAATGCGGGCCCGGGTCCAGCCAGTGCAGGCCGATCAGGCTGGACCAGCCGTCGGGCTTGGTCAGGTTGGCCTTGCGCTGGTCGCGCCAGACCTGCTGCTCGCCGACGAAGGCGGCGCTGGTCGCGGCCGAGGGCTTGGCTTCGGCCTCGGTGCTGGCGCTGTCGCCGGCATCGGCGGCATCCAGGTCGCTTTCGGAACGCCCGCCGCCGCAGGCCGACAGCGCCAGGACCAGGGCGATGGGAAACAGCAGGTGCGGCGCTTTCGGCAGCCAGGGGTACGGCAGTCGCATGCTCAACGTCCTCGCAGGAACCAGCGGTCGATTTCGGACAGGCTGAAGCGCGCCCAGGTCGGCCGGCCGTGATTGCATTGGCCGGAACGCTCGGTCGCTTCCATTTCGCGCAGCAGCGCGTTCATTTCGGGCAGGGTCAGGCGGCGGTTGGCGCGCACCGCGCCGTGGCAGGCCATGGTCGCCAGCAGTTCGTCGCGCGCAGCGGCCACGCGCCGCGATTCGCCGTGCTCGCGCAGGTCAGCCAGCACGTCGCGCAGCAGCGCTTCCACGTCGCCGTGGGCAAGCAGCGCGGGCACGCTGCGCAGGGTCAGCGACTGCGGGCCGCTGCGGGTCACGTCGAAACCCAGCGCGGCCAGGGTCGGCGCCTCGCGTTCGGCCACGTCGGCCTCGCGCTCGGACACCGCCAGCGCGGCCGGCACCAGCAAGGGCTGGGTGCGCAGGCCCTCGCCGTCGTGGGCGTGCTTGAGCTTTTCGTAGCCGATGCGCTCGTGCGCGGCGTGCATGTCGATCACGATCAGGCCGTCGGCGGTTTCGGCCAGCACGTAGATGCCGTGCAACTGGGCGATGGCGTAGCCCAGCGGCGGCAGGCTGGCGTCGTCGCTGTGTGGCAGCGCCGGGTGCGGCGCCGGGCCGTCCAGGCCCGCCGGCGGCGCGTAGGCCTCGCCCGCGGGCGCGGGTGCACCGTAGGCGAGCTCGGCGCGCGGCGCGCCGTACAGCGCGGCGTAGCCGGCGCGGGTCTCCTCAACCTGCAGGCCCAGCGGACGCGTGGGCACGCGCCAGTTGTAGTCCGGCCGCGCGGCCTGCGCGGGGTCGTAAGCCGGTTGCGCATCGGCCACGCCCACGGCGCTGCCGGCGCGGGTTTCGGCCAGCGCGTCGTGCAAGGTGCGGTAGACGAAGTCGTGGATCAGGCGCGAATCGCGGAAGCGCACCTCGTGCTTGGCCGGATGCACGTTGACGTCGACCCGGCGCGGATCCAGCTCCAGGAACAGCACGTAGGCCGGCTGGCGGCCGTGGAACAGCACGTCGGCATAGGCCTGCTTGACCGCATGGGCGATGCTGCGGTCGCGCACCGCGCGGCCGTTGACGTAGAGGTACTGCTGATCGGCGCTGGCGCGGTTGTAGGCCGGCTGCGCGATCCAGCCGTGCAAACGCAGGCCGGCGCCGCTGTGATCCACGCGCAGCGCGTTGCGCGCGAACTCCTCGCCCAGGGTCTCGTTGATGCGCACGTCCGAGAGCAGATCGCCCTCGCCTTTCCAGCGCCGCGAGGCCTTGCCGTTGTGCGAGACGCGCAGCTCCACATCGGGGCGCGCCAGGGCCAGCTGGCGCAGCCATTCCTCGATGTGGCTGAGCTCCGTGCGCTCGGCCTTGAGGAACTTGCGCCGCGCGGGCACGTTGAAGAACAGGTCGCGCACTTCCACCGTGGTGCCCTGCGGGTGCGGCTTGGGCGCTACCTCGCCGAGGCGTCCGCCGTCGATCTCCAGCGCGGCGCCATGCTCGGCGCCGTTGCGGCGCGAGATCAGGGCGAAGCGGCTGACCGAAGCGATCGAGGGCAAGGCCTCGCCGCGGAAGCCCAGGGTGGCCACGCCCTCCAGATCGTCCAGCGAGGCGATCTTGCTGGTGGCATGACGCGACACCGCCAGCGGCAGCTCCTCGGCGGCGATGCCGGCGCCGTCGTCGCGGATGCGGATCAGCCGCGCGCCGCCCTCTTCCAGGTCGATGTCGACGCGGGTGGCACCGGCGTCGAGCGCGTTCTCCACCAGTTCCTTGACCACCGACGCGGGCCGTTCCACGACCTCGCCTGCGGCGATCTGGTTGATGAGGGTGTCGGGGAGCTGGCGGATGGGCACGGGGGACGGATCGGTCGCGGCGGCGCAGTGGCGCCTGATACCCGACGATCATAGCCGCTGCCCCACGGCCTCCGCGATCCGCAGTTTGCGATTCTGTGTCGCAGTCTCGCATCGCCGCCGCGCGGGGCGGCGGAAGGCTTAGGGACTGCCGCCGCCGGCGCCGACCAGGGCGGCGGTGGGCGGCGCCTGGGCGCGCGCGGCGTACAGGGTGCCCGGCGGCGGCTGGCGGGTGAAGTAGGTGTTGACGCCGTCCAGCACCGCGCGCGCCAGCGCGCGCTGGTGGGCGGGGTCGGTCAGGCGGCGCTCTTCTTCCGGGTTGGAGATGAAGGCGGTCTCGACCAGCATGGCCGGCATGTCCGAGGTGCGCAGCACCGCGAAGTTGGCGCGTTCGATCCGCGGCTTGTGGTTGTAGCCCACGCGCTTGAGGCCATCCAGCACGTGGCTGGCGGCATCTTCGGAGGCCTTCATGTGGCCGCTCTGGGTCAGGTCCAGCAGCACCGAGGTCAGGGTGTTGTCGGCTTCCTGCAGGCGCACGCCGCCGACCAGGTCGGAGGCGTTTTCCTTGTCGGCCAGCCAGCGCGCGCGCTGCGAGGACGCGCCCTTGAGCGAGAGCACGTAGACCGAGGAGCCCTTGGCCGCGCGGTTTTCGGCCGCGTCGGCGTGGATCGACACGAACATGTCGGCCTTGGCCTGGCGCGCCAGCTGGGCGCGGCGCGGCAGCGGAATGAACACGTCGCTGTCGCGGGTCAGGTAGGCCTTGAGACCGGGCGTGGCGTTGATCTGGCGCGCGAGCTCGCGCGCGATCGCCAGGGTCACGTCCTTCTCGCGCTTGCCGGCCTGGCCGATCGCGCCGGGGTCCTGGCCGCCGTGACCGGCGTCGATGGCGATGATCAGCGGACGCATGCCGCGGCCGCGCATCACGTCCTTCATGGTCTTGACCGCGTCGGGCGGCGTGGCCTCGGCCATCGCCGGCGGCGGCGGCACGGTGGCGGCGCCCGGCATCGGCGTGGGTACGCCGGTGGCGATGCGGGTGGGCACGCCGGTGGCGATGGTGGTTTGCACCGGCGGTGCGGTGTTGTTCGTCACCGTGGCCACCGAGGGTGCGGTAGCGCCAGGAGCGGCGGTAGACGGCGTGTTCGCCGGCGCGGCAGCGCTACGCGCTGCCAGTTCCGAAATCAGGCGCGTGGTCGCGGCGGCCGAAGCGGCGGCCTGATCGACGCCGCGCGTTTCCGACACCACGTTCGCGGTGGTCGCGCCGGACGCGGCCGGCGGCGGCACGGCGTTGGCAGCCGGCGTCTGCGCCGCAGGAGCTTGGGGGTTGGCGGCAACGGCCTGCGAGGCCGGCTCGCCGTCGCCCGGCCATTCCAGCACCAGGCGCGCGCCGTCGGCGGCGGTCTCGATGCGCGGCTTCAGCGCGGCCACGGGCTGGGCCAGGTCGAACACCACGCGCACGGTGCCCGGCGCGGGCTGGCCGGTACGCACCGACTTGACGATGCCGGCACCGGCCGGCAGGCGCAGGCCCTTGGCCAGGCTGGACGCAGGCAGGTCCACGGCCAGGCGGTCGGGGCCCTTGAGCGAAATGAGCTTGAATTCGGTGCCGCGATCCAGGGCGATCTCGGCGCGCGTGCCGGTGGCGCCGGTGCCGAGCTGCAAGCCTTTGATTTCGCTGGCATGGGCAAGGTTCCACGCCAGCGCGGCCAACAGGGCCAGGCCGAGCAGGAATTTCTGAACGGTGACGGCCTTGACGCGCATGGTCGGTAATAAAGCACCGGCGCCGAGGAATTGCAAGCACTTTTTCCTTAGGAATCCGGCACCTGCCGACACTTCCTAGGGTTTCGTTCACAAGTCCGCCGCAAGCTCCCGGCCAGCCGCCCGGGCCCAAGCCAAGCCCGCCGCCGAGGCCCCCAGCAGGCGGGCCGAGCGCCCCTCCCCGTCCACGGCCAGTTCCACCCGCAGGTCCGCGGCCGGCAGGGCGCCGCCGCCGCGGTCGGGCCATTCGATCAGCCACAGCACGGCCTCGTCGCCGTCCAGGCCCAGGAATTCCAGCTCGCCGGCATCGCCGATGCGGTACAGGTCCAGGTGCCAGGCCTCGCCGCCGGCGCTCAAGGGATAGCGTTCGACCAGGGTGTAGGTCGGGCTGCGGATCGCGCCTTGCACGCCCAGCGCGCGCAACAGCGCACGCGCGAGGGTGGATTTGCCGGCGCCCAGATCGCCGCTGAGGTGCACCACCGCTTGCGCCGGGCGCGTGCGCGCGAGCGCGGCGCCCAAAGCGTCGGTCGCGTCGGCGTCGCGCAGCGTCAACGCGATCGGTTCGTGCGCGGCAGTCATCGATGGTTCTCCTGCGGATTGGCCAAACGCCGCAACCACGGCATCAGATCGCTGGGCAGCAAGCCGCGCTCGCCGCCTTCTTGCGCTGCGGCGTCGCCGGCGGCGGAGTGCAGCAAGGCGCCGCATGCCGCCGCATCGTAAGCCTCCAGTCCTTGTGCGCGCAGTGCGGCGATCGTACCGCTGAGCACGTCGCCCATGCCGCCCACGGCCATGCCGGGATTGCCGGCGGCGATGACGACGACGGGATCTTGCGGCGACGCCACCAGCGTGCCGGCGCCTTTGAGCACCACCACGCAACCGTAGCGGTCGCACAAGGCCCGCACAGCGGCATAGCGGTCGGCCTGCACTTGCGCGGTGTCGGTGCCCAGCAGGCGCGCGGCTTCGCCGGGGTGCGGCGTGAGCACGCTATCGCCGCGCAGTCGGCGCGGCTGCTGCGCGAGCAGATTCAAGGCATCGGCGTCGAGCAGCAGCGGCCGCGCCGCCTCGATGGCGGCGGCGTACATCGCCCTGCCCCATTCGCCTTGACCCAGTCCGGGGCCGAGCGCGACGGCATCGGCGCGCGCCAGCGCATCCTGCACATCCGCCGCGTTGCCCGCCGCCCGTGGCATCGCTTCGGGCAACCGCGCCAGCAAGGGCGCAACGTGTTCGGCTTGGGTAATCGCCTCGACCAGACCGGCACCGCTGCGCAGCGCCGAGTGCGCGCACAGCACGATCGCTCCGCCACTGCCGTAATCGCCGCCGATGCACAGCACGCGGCCGTTGCGACCCTTGTGGCTGTTGCGCGCGCGCGGCGCCAACCAGCGACCCAGATCGCCGGCGTGGAGCAGGCGCGCGCGCGGCGATCGATCGAACGCATCGCCGTCGAGTTGCAGATCGGCCAGTGCGATTTCGCCTACGTGATCCAAGGCCGCGCCCGTGCGCAAGCCGCTTTTGCGGGCGATGAATTCCAGCGTGGCTGTGGCGACGACCGCAGGCGCATACGCGGCACCGCCATCGGCATCCACGCCGCTGGGCACGTCCAAGGCGAGCACCGGTGCCGACTGCGTGTTGATCGCCTCGATCAGGAGCGCCGCATCGGCGTCGGGTGCGCGCGACAGGCCGATGCCGAACAACGCGTCCACCACCACGTCGGCCTGCCAAGGCGCGCCTGCGTGCTCCGAGATCGGGCCGCCCGCCGCTGCGTATTCCTGCGCTGCGCGGCGCGCCAAGTCGCTACGCGGCGCATGCGCGGGCAGGCGCAACACCTGCGCCGTGCGGCCGGCCAATCGCGCATGCATCGCCAGCACATAGCCATCGCCACCATTGTTGCCGGGCCCGCAGACCACCACGATGCGCTGCGCCTGCGGCCAGCGCCGCAGCAGTTCGCGCCAGGCGGCGGCGCCCGCGCGGCGCATCAATTCGAACGCATCGCCCAGCTGCTGCGCCGCGCGCGCTTCGGCGGCGCGCAGCGCTGCGGCGTCGTAGAGGGCGGAATCGGAGGGGAATGCGGCCGTGGGCATCGCCGGATTCTATACTTGCCGCACCGTGAGCCCGCAGCCTGCCAGCCCCGATACCGCCACCGCGCCCGACTACGCGGCGCTGGGCCTGCGCATCCGCGCGCTGGCGCGCGAGCTGGGTTTCCAGCGCTGCGGCGTCGCCGGCATCGAGCTGGGGCCGGACGAGGACTACCTGCGCGACTGGCTGGCTCAGGGGCTGTACGGCTCGATGGACTGGATGGCCCGCCATGGCGAGCTGCGCGCGCGGCCGCAGGCACTGATCCCCGGCACCCTGCGGGTGATCTCGGTGGGCCTGGACTACGGTCGCAACGACGACGAGGACGCCTGGGCGACTCTGGCCGACGGCGACCGCGCCTATGTCGCCCGCTACGCTCTGGGCCGCGACTACCACAAGCTGATGCGGCAGCGCCTGCAGCGCCTGGCCGACCGCATCGCCGAGGCGGTGGGGCCGTTCGGCCACCGTGTGTTCGTGGACTCCGCGCCGGTGCTGGAGCGCGCGCTGGCGCGCAACGCCGGCCTGGGCTGGATCGGCAAGCACACCTGCCTGATCGACAAGGACGGCGGCTCCTGGTTCTTCCTGGGCGAAATCTACGTCGACCTGCCGCTGCCCATCGACGCGCCCGCCAGCGCGCACTGCGGCACCTGCACGCGCTGCATCGACATCTGCCCGACCCAGGCCATCGTCGCCCCGCACCGCCTGGACGCGCGGCGCTGCATCGCCTACCTCACCATCGAACACGAAGGCGCGATTCCCGAGGAACTGCGCCCGGCCATCGGCAACCGCATCTTCGGTTGCGACGACTGCCAGCTGGTCTGCCCCTGGAACAAGTTCGCCAAGCGCAGCGACGAGCCCGACTTCCGCGCACGCAACGATCTGGACCGGGCGACGCTGGCGCAGCTGTTCGCCTGGAGCGAGGACGAATTCCTGCAGCGCACCGAAGGCTCGGCGATCCGCCGCAGCGGCCATGAACGCTGGCTGCGCAATATCGCGGTGGCGCTGGGCAATGCGCCTGGCAGCGAGGAAACGCTGGCCGCGCTGCGCTCGCGGAGGGACCACCCGAGCGCGGTGGTGCGCGAGCATGTGGAGTGGGCGTTGGCGCGGCATGGTGTGAGGTGAAAGCGGTGGCGAGGCGAACGTGTCGCTGCGCGTGCCCTCACCCCAACCCCTCTCCCGCAAGCGGGAGAGGGGCTAAATCAGAAGCAGCGTCGAATGCATCCCCTCTCCCGCTTGCGGGAGAGGGCTAGGGTGAGGGGATGAGCGCAAAGCGCGAATGCTCTTGATCCTCGCTCGGGCACCGAACTCGCCGTCTCAACAGAAGACCCGTAGGGCGGCGCACAGGACGTGCGCCGTTTTCCGCTCGGGCAGGAGGCCCGATCGGAAAATCCCGGCGCCCGCTCCGCTCTCGCACGGGAGCTCTGGGGCAGCGTTTTTCTTTGGTGACTTTCTTTTGACGCTTATCAAAAGAAAGTGACCCGGCCGCTTGCGGACGGAAGCTGTTGCTGTTGCTTGAAGGCAAGAGCAAATCCCCCTCAATCCCCCTCAACAAAGGGGGAAGATAAGCAAGGGCGGAAGAAGAGGTAACAGGGGTTACGGCGCTGGTGCGGGTTCGCGGTCGCAGCTTGCGCAGCTCCTACAGGGACGATCGTGAGGTGTGTCGCAGGCGGGATTCGCGGTCGCGGCTGACGCCGCTCCTACCCACGAGCGGGAGCGGACCGGCTCAGCCGCGCAACTGCGCGATCAACTCCCGCGTCACCGGATCGTCCGCCTCCACCTCGCCGGCCAGCGCCGGCAGCAGCTTGCTGGCGACCTGCTTGCCCAGCTCCACGCCGAACTGATCGAAGGCGTTGATGCCCCAGTACACCGACTGCAGATACACGCTGTGTTCGTACAAGGCCAGCAGCGCGCCCAACGAGCGCGGGGTCAGCGCGTCGAGCAGGATCGTCGTGCTCGGCCGGCCGCCGGCGTAAGCGCGGTGCGGGTCGTCGCTGGCCTGGCCGTTGGCGAAGGCTTCGGTCTGCGCCAGCAGGTTGGCGTGCAGCGCGCGGTGGTTGTCGGCATAGGGCGCGTCGCGGCGGACCACGCCGATGAAATCGCCTGGCACGATCGAGGTGCCCTGATGCAGGGCCTGGAAAAAGCTGTGCTGGGTATCGGTGCCCACCCCGCCCCACCACACCGGCACGGTGTCGGCTTCGACCGCGCTACCGTCCAGTCGCGCGGACTTGCCCAGGCTTTCCATCACCAACTGCTGCAGATAGTTCGACAGCAGCTTGAGGCGGTCGTCGTAGGCGAGCACGGCTTGGGTGGCGTAGCCGAGCACGTTGCGGTTCCACACCGCCGTGGCGGCGTGCCAGGCGGCCAGGTTCTGCCGCAGCGGCGTGCGCAGCACGTGCGCGTCGATCTCGGCCGCGCCGGCCAGGAATTCCTCGAAGCGGTCCATGCCGATCGCCAGCGCGATCGGCAGGCCCACCGCCGACCACAGCGAGTAGCGGCCGCCGACCCAGTCCCACATCGGCAGGATGCGCTCGGGCGGAATGCCGAACGCGGCCGCGGGCCGCTCGAGATTGGCGCTGATCGCGTACAGGCGGTCGGCGGCGTGCGCGCCCAGCCAGTCGCGCACCACGGCGCCGTTGAGCAGGGTTTCCTGGGTGCCGAAGGTCTTGGAGATCAGCAGCGCCGCGGTGCGCGCCGGGTCCAGGCCGGCCAGGATGCGCAGGGCGGCGTGGCCGTCGACGTTGGACAGGAAGTGCACGCGGAAACGGCCCGGCGCGGCGCCGCTGAGCGCGTCGGCGGCCAGGCGCGGGCCCAGGTCCGAGCCGCCGATGCCGACGCTGACGATGTCGGTGACGTCGCTGGCTTCCAGCGCGGCCACGATCTCGCGCATGCGCGCACGCGCCTGCAGCGCCTGGGCATGGGCCTGGTGCGCCACGGAACTGGATGAGTAATCGCCGCGCAGCGCGGTATGCAGCGCCGGGCGGCCTTCGGTGACGTTGACGATCTCGCCGTCGAACAGCGCCTGCAGGCGGGCGACGGCGCCGGCCGATTCGGCGGCGGCGAACAGCCCCTCCAGCGCCGCGCGGTCGTAGCGCTGGCGGGCGAAGTTGGCGTAGAGCGGGCCGACCCGCAGGGCGAAATCCTGAGCGCGGGCCGGATCGGCGGCGACCAGTTCGGCCAGCGGTGAGGGGAGGACGCGCCCGACTTCAGCGCGTGGCGGACTCGGTCGGGCGTCTTCGCTCATTCGGCAGGATTCTCAGGCGGCCTGGGCCGGCATCGAGGTGTTGGTGTGGGTCAGCTGGTTGTGGCGGTCCACGTAGACCAGGGTCGGCTTGAACTTGACCGCCTCGGCCTCGTCGCAGATGCCGTAGGCGCAGATGATGACCAGGTCGCCGGGCTGCGCGCGGTGCGCGGCGGCGCCGTTGACCGAGATCACGCCGCTGCCCTCTTCGCCGCGGATGGCGTAGGTGACGAAGCGCTGGCCGTTGTTGACGTTGTAGATGTGGACCTGTTCGTACTCGCGGATGCCCGAGATGTCGAGCAGGCGGCCGTCGATGGCGCAGGAGCCTTCGTAGTGCAGCTCGGCGTGGGTGACCGTGGCGCGGTGGATCTTGGCCTTGAGCAGGTTCAGTTGCATGTTCTGTACTCCGTCCGCGGACGCGCGGGCGCGAAAGGCCGAAGTCTAGCAGCGCATGGCGCGCTGCAACATGGGCGCCCCACCCCGCCGCCGGGACGGTGCATTCCGGCTTCAGCGAGGCGTGTTCAGCGAGGCGTGTTCAGCGCGGCGCCCGCCGGCGCCGGTTCAGGCGCCGAATTCGAGGTTGTCGATCAGGCGCGTGCGGCCCAGGCGGGCGGCGATGAGAGCCACGCGGCCCCCGTCGGCGGGGCCTGTCTCGGGCAGGCCCAGGTCGGGGCGGCGGATCGCGGCGTAGTCGACGACGAAGCCGGCCGTTTCCAGCCGCTGCGCGGCTTCGGCCTCGACCGCCTCGCGCGGATGGCCGGCCTGCAGCGCCTGGCGCATCCACTGCAGGCAGCGGTGGATCTCGGCCGCGCGCGGGCGCTCCTCGGAGGACAGGTATTGGTTGCGCGAGCTCATCGCCAGGCCGTCGGCCTCGCGCAGGGTGTCGCCGGCCACGATCTCCAGCGGGAAGGCCAGGTCGCGCACCAGGTAGCGGATCACCGCCAGCTGCTGGTAGTCCTTGCGGCCGAACACCGCCACGTCGGGGCCGACCTGATTGAACAGGCGCGCGACCACCGTGGCCACGCCGTCGAAATGGCCGGGGCGGTGCGCGCCCTCCAAGCCTTCGGTCACCTGCGGCACGCTGACCTTGACCGTGGCCTCAGCGCCGTGGGGATACATGGTCTCCACCGAGGGCAGCCACATCAGATCGGCGCCGGCCGTGGCCAGGCCGGCGGCGTCGGCCTCGGGCGTGCGCGGGTAGCGGCCGTAGTCCTCGTTGGGACCGAACTGGGTCGGGTTGACGAACACGCTGACCACCACGCGGTCGGCGCGCTCGCGCGCCAGCCGCACCAGCGAATGGTGGCCGGCGTGCAGGTTGCCCATGGTCGGCACGAAGGCGATGCGCAGGCCCTGGCGGCGCCAGCCGTCCAGGGTGGCGCGCAGCTGGGACAGGTCGTCGACGGTCAGCATGCGTAACTCGGAATTCGGGAAAGGGGATCGAAGGCGCGCCACGATAGCCCAGCCGCGCCGCGGGCGCGGCGCTCAGCTGGCGTAGGAATGCGCCTCGTCGGGGAAGCGGCCTTCGCGCACGGCGGCGGCATAGGCCTGGAACGCGCCGTCGATGGAACCGCCTTCGGCCAGGAAGTCCTTGACGAACTTGGGCCGGCGGTGGCCGGAGTTCACGCCCAGCAGGTCGTGCAGCACCAGCACCTGGCCGTCGCACTGCGGGCCGGCGCCGATGCCGATGGTGGGAATGCGCAGGTCGGCGGTGATCGCGGCGGCCACCGGGGTGGGCACGCACTCCAGCACCAGCAGCGCGGCGCCGGCGTCCTGCACCGCGCGCGCGTCCTCGCGCAGGCGCGCGGCGGCGGCCTCGTCGCGGCCCTGCACCTTGTAGCCGCCCAGGCGCAGCACCGACTGCGGGGTCAGGCCCAGGTGCGCGCAGACCGGGATCTCGCGTTCCACCAGGAAGCGGATCACCTCAAGCTTGTGCCCCGCGCCTTCCAGCTTGACCATCGCCGCGCCCGCCTGCAGCAGCGCGGTGGACGCTTCCAGCGCGCGCTCGGGCGTCGCGTCGGACTGGAACGGCAGGTCGGCCACCAGCAGCGCCTGCGACAGGCCGCGGGCGACGCAGGCGGTGTGGTAGGCCACGTCGCTCACGCTCACCGGCAAGGTGCTGTTGTGGCCCTGCACCACCATGCCCAATGAGTCGCCGATCAGCACCAGGTCGATGCCGGCGGCGTCCATGGTGCGGGCAAAGCCGGCGTCGTAGCAGGTCAGCATGACCAGGCGGCGGCCGTCGCGCTTGGCATCGGCCAGCATGGGCACGGTCCAGGCCTTGGGGCGTGAGGCTTGCGTGGGCGCCGAGGTGTACATGGTCGGGAATCTCGCCCGGCGCGGTGCCGGACGTTCGCGGGGGTAGCCCTATAACTTACCGCTTAAGCCAGCGTTTGTATGTCGCCGCTGTCGAGCGCGGCCAGCGCCCGCCGCGCCGGACCGATGCCGGGGATGTCGGCCTCGGGGTCGATCTCCAGCAGCGGCAGCAGCGCGAACGCGCGCTCGTGCAGGTGCGGATGCGGCACGTGCAGGCCCGGCAGGTCGATGCGCCGGCGGCCGTACAGCAGCAGGTCCAGGTCCAGAGTGCGCGGGCCCCAGCGGTCGCGGCCGTCCTGTCGGCGCTCGCGCCCGGCGGCGCGCTCGATCGCCAGCAGCGCCTGCAGCAGCGCCAGCGGTTCCAGTTCGGTGTGCAGCAGCGCGGCGGCGTTGACGAAGTCCGGCTGCGCGGTCACGCCCCAGGCCGGGGTGCGGTACAGCGAGGACGCGCGCAGCAGGCGCGTGCGCGGCAGTTGCGCCAGCGCGACGAAGGCGGCGCGGATCGCTGCCGCGCTGTCGCCCAGGTTGCTGCCCAGGCCGACGCAGGCGGTGTCGCCGCGGCTCATTCGCCGTCGTGCGCGGCCGGAGCCTCGTGGCCGCCGTGGCGACGGCGGCGGCGGCGCTTGCGCGGACCGGCGCCCTCCTCGCCCGTGGCCTGCGCCGGCTGCGATTCCAGCTGCGCGGCCAGCTCGTCGCCGGACTTGGCCTGGGCGTCGCGCCAGAACGCGACGTCGGCGGCGTGCTCGTCGGACGCGGCCAGGCGCAGGTTGAGGAAGTCGTAGGCGGCGCGGAAGCGCGGGTGCGAGAGCAGGCGGAACACGCGCTTGCGCTGGCGCTGCGAGAAGCGCGTCTGCAGCAGCCAGATCTCCTGCATCGGCAGCGAGAAGCGCCGCGGCAGGGCGATGGTTTCGAGCTGGTGCACGGTGACCCGGTCGGCGGCGCGGCGCTGCGCTTCCACCGCGTGCACGCCCTGCGCCTGCAGCGCCATCAGCGCGCGGCAGTAGGCCGGCCACAGCAGCATGGCGAACAGGAACGCCGGCGAGACCGGCTCGTCGTTGGCCACGCGGGTATCGGTGCCCTTCAGGCCTTCCAGCAGCATGCGCCGCAGCGCGCCGCTGCGGTTGGACGCGAGCGCGGCGGCGGTTTCGGGCAGCAGCGCCGGCAGCAGGCCGTAGCGCTCCAGGCCCAGGAAGCTCTGCACGGCATGGCCGGACAGGAACAGCTTCAGGCATTCCTCGAACAAACGCGCCGGCGCGGCTTCGCGCAGCAGCGGCGCCAGCGCCGGAATCGGCGCGGCGGTGCCGCTTTCGATCTCGAAGCCCAGCTTGGCCGCCAGGCGCACCGCGCGCAGCATGCGCACCGGGTCTTCGCGGTAACGCGTTTCCGGATCGCCGATCAGGCGCATCAACCGGTTCTGCACGTCCTCGAAGCCGCCGACGTAGTCGCGCACCGAGAAGTCTTCGACCGCGTAGTACAGCGCGTTGGCGGTGAAGTCGCGACGCACCGCGTCGTCCTCGATGCTGCCGTAGACGTTATCGCGCACCAGCCGGCCGCCGTTGTCGGTTTCGCGGTCGCCGCTGCCGTCGTCGCTGTTGGCGCGGAAGGTGGCGACCTCGATGATCTCGCGGCCGTAGACCACGTGGGCCAGGCGGAAGCGGCGGCCGATCAGGCGGCAGTTGCGGAACAGGCTCTTGACCTGCTCCGGGGTCGCGTCGGTGGCGACGTCGAAATCCTTGGGATGGCCGCCGACCAGGATGTCGCGCACCGCGCCGCCGACCAGATAGCCGCCGAAGCCCGCATCGCGCAGCCGGTACAGCACGCGCAGGGCGTTGGGGCTGATTTCCTTGCGCGAGACGTTGTGCTGCTCGCGCGGGATCGTCCGCAGCGTGGGCTGCACGCCGCCGGCATGGCCGGCATGGCCGGCATGGGAGGAGTCGGTGGAACCGTGGCCGTTGTGCACGTTTTCGGGCATCTGGCGGTCGCTGCCGCAATGTAAGGATCGCTGCCGCGGGGCGGCGGGATCGCGTGGTTTGGATGAACGGCGGCCGGTCTGAAGCCGGTTGCCGAGCGCTATTCAGCCCCCTATACTAGCAGGCCACATCCGGTTGAGAGTCGGATGCGGGGTTTTACCCGGTTTTACCCGCTCCCTTCGTCTAGAGGCCTAGGACGTGGCCCTCTCAAGGCTAAAACACGAGTTCGAATCTCGTAGGGAGCGCCAAACACGATGAAAACCGCGGTTCTGCCGCGGTTTTCGCCACGAACGACCCGTGCAGCGATGCGCGGGTTTTTCGTTTGCGGCGCCGGACGCGGCGCGGCGATGAGAGTCGCTCGCAACTGCGCCGCGGCGCCCGCGCCGCGCTAGGTTCGCCCCGCCGCTATGGCTACACTAGCGCCGCCACACCCAACTGCCACGCCAGGACGCCGCCTCCATGCCCTTCGTCGTCACCGAGAACTGCATCAAGTGCAAGTACACCGACTGCGTCGAGGTGTGCCCGGTCGACTGTTTCCACGAAGGCCCGAATTTCCTGGTGATCGATCCGGACGAGTGCATCGACTGCACCCTGTGCGAGCCGGAGTGCCCGATCAACGCGATCTACCCCGAGGACGACGTGCCCGCCGGCCAGGAGGCCTTCGTCGCCCTCAACGCCGAGTTGGCCAAGGCCTGGCCGGTGATCACCACGCGCAAGGACGGCCTGCCCGACTCCAAGGAGTGGGAAGGCAAGACCGGCAAGATCGATTTGCTGGAGCGCTGAGCGGTTTCGGGGCGCGCAGCAGCGCGCGCGGCCGACAGCGCGGCCGTGATCGCCATTGCCGCTTAGGCCGCGATCCAAAGACCTCAAAGTCACACCTGGATGCAGCCCTGGGTTCCCGCCTTCGCGGGAACGACGGCTAAAGGCTTTTGCCCGTCATCCCCACAGAGCGGGGATCCAGAGACTTCAGCGTCATGCCCCGATAAAGCCCTGGGCTCCCGCGTTCGCAGGAACGACGACTGCGGCTTCGCCAAAGCAGGCCGGCAAACAAAACGGGCGCCTCGCGGCGCCCGTTTCGCTATCCGGCGATCGCCGCGGCTTACTTGCCGCCCAGCGCTTCCTTCAGCGCGCCGATCAGCTTGACCGGCGGCGCGCCGGTGGCCGGCAGACCGCGCGGGTCCACCGCCGAAACGTAGGCGCCGGCATCGACCGCGCTGACGCGGACCAGGAAGTTGGCGCCTTCGTAGTTCACGTCGTAGGCGCCCAGCAGCTGCGCGCGGCTGGCGACGGTCAGACCCTCGACCTTGGCCAGGGCCTCGCCGACCTTGGCGAAGACCTCATCGCGCGAGCCGGCGGCGGAGAAGCCGATCGCCGAAGCGGTGGCGGCGGCCGCCACCGGAGTGCGCTCGGAGGCGGTGACCGAGCCGCTGGGAATGGCCATGGCGCCGTCGGTGCGCGGACGGTCCAGGTCCGGCGGCACTTCCAGCGGGCGCTTCTCGGCGCTTTCGGCGTACAAGGGGTTGGTGCCCTTGCGGAACCAGCTGCAGCCGGCGGTGGCGACCAGGCCGATCAACAGCGCGCCGACGGCGACGCGGGAAACGGAAACAGTACGACGCATGGGTGGCTCTCCTGCGGGGTTCAGGCCGCGCGCGCGGCGCGGCAATCGTGTTCGAGTTGGCGCGACAGCGCGTGGGCGCTGGCGGCTGCGTTGCGGTGTTGCGCCGACAAGGGCGTCAGCGGCAGGCGCAGGCCGTGGCCGACGCCTTGCAGCGCCAGCACCGCCTTCACCGGTATCGGGTTGGACTCCACGCCCAGGAAGTCGTACAGCGGCGCCAGCTGCGCGTCCCAGGCCTGGGCCTCGTCGCGGCGGCCGCCGCGGGCCAGCTCGGCCAGGCGCGCGAACGCGGCCGGCACCACATTGGACGCCACCGACACCACGCCGTCGGCGCCGGCCAGCATGGCGCGGCAGGCGGTGGGATCGTCGCCGCTGAGCACGGCGAAGCCGTCGTCGCGCAGCGCCAGCAGCGCGGTCATGCGCTCGGCCTCGCTGCGCGCTTCCTTGATGCCGACGATGCGCGGATGCCCGGCCAGTTGCGCCACGGTCTCCGGCAGCAGGTCGCAGCCGGTGCGGCCGGGCACGTTGTAGAGCACGATCGGCAGCGCGCCATCGTCGGCCAGCGCGCGGTAATGCGCGACCAGGCCGGCCTGGGTGGGCCGCACGTAGGGCGGCGTGACCACCAGCGCGGCGTCGGCGCCGAGGGCGGCCACGCGGCGGTTGAGTTCCAGGTTCTTGGCGGTGTTGGACAGGCCGGTGCCGGCCAGCACCGGCACGCGCCCGGCCACCCGCTCCACCGCGGTGCGCAGCAGGGTTTCGTATTCGGGTTCGTGCAAGGCCGCGGCCTCGCCGGTGGAACCGGCGACGACCACGGCCTGGGTGCCGCCCGCGAGCTGGGCGTCCAGCAGGGCATGCCAGGCGTCCAGATCGAGTTCGCCGGCCGCGTCGAACGGCGTGGCCAGCGCGGTGATGCTGCCGGAAAGTCGCAAGTTGGGCCTTCGCGCGTAGCGCTGTGTGAGCGGCGGCACGGTGCGCCGCCAACGGTCGATAATACCGCCGGCGATGTTACTTGCGGGCCGAAAGCGCGGGCAAGTATGCTGGCTGCCAGCCGCAGCCCGTGCGCGGGCCGCCGTTCAGTATCGTAAGCCACACGCTCCCCTTGCAGGCGCCGCCTTGACCGATTCCGCTGCCCGGCCGTCGCCGAACGAAAACCACCTCCTGATCAACGCCTATACGACGCATCCGGAGTCGCCGCTGCTGTCGGTGACGCGCCGGATCGCCGATTCGGGCTGCAATCTGGTCGACGCGCGCCTGTCCACGGTGGGCCGCGACGTGTCGGTGACCGCGCTGGCGGTGGGTTCCTGGGACGCGGTGGCCAAGCTGGAAGCCATGCTGACCCGCCTGGAACGCGAGGAAGGCCTGAAGCTGGTGTGGTACCGCACCGGCCCCAAGCAGGTGCAGTCCAACCTGCTGCCCTACATCGTCGAAGTGGTCGCCGCGGACAAGCCCGGCATCCTGTTCCAGCTGGCCGACTTCTTCGACCGCCAAGGCATCACCATCGAGAGCCTGCATTGCTCGCGCTACCGCGCCATGCAGACCGGCGCCGACATGTTCTCGGCCCAGGTCACCATCGGCGTGCCCTCGAGCATGCACATCGCCGCGCTGCGGGACGATTTCCTGGAGTTCTGCGATCACCTGAATCTCGACGCCATCATGGACCCGATGAAGTTCTGAGGATTACGCTTAAGCGCATGCTCGACACCGGCGACCGCCTAGACAAGACCGTTTCCATCCTGCCCCTGGCGCTGTCCAGCGGCGTCAGCGCGCGATTGAAGGACTACGCCGGCGGCTGGCTGGTGCTGTACTTCTACCCCAAGGACAGCACCCCGGGCTGCACCACCGAAGGCCTGGACTTCAACGCCTTGCTGCCCAAGTTCAAGAAGCTCGGCGCCACCGTGCTGGGCGTGTCGCGCGACTCGCTCAAGTCGCACCAGAACTTCTGCGCCAAGCAGGGCTTCAAGTTCGACCTGGTCAGCGACGGCGACGAGGCCTTGTGCAACGCCTTCGGCGTGATCAAGGAAAAGAGCCTGTACGGCCGCAAGTACATCGGCATCGAACGCAGCACCTTCCTGATCGATCCCAAGGGCGTCATCGCCCAGTCATGGCGGCCGGTGAAAGTGCCCGGCCATGCCCAGGCCGTGCTAGACGCACTGAAGGCTGCACAGACCCAGTGACCGCCCCCATGCCCACCGCCGCACGCCGTCCCGCTCCGCGGGCCACGGCGGCGCTGCGGTGCACGGGGGCGTCTTGCGTGGGGCGGCCGCCAGCCCGCACCCAGCGCAAGTCCCAGCCAATCCCCAGCCCTCTTGCGTTGAGGGGGCGGATGTCCGCGCAGCGGACATCGGGGTGGTGGAGGCATGCCCTCCTGCCACAACGAAGCGACGCCCCTCACTCATCCGACGAGCTACCGGAATGACCCGAAGCAAGCGCATTTACGTACTCGACACCAACGTGCTGATGCACGACCCGACCGCGCTGTTCAAGTTCGAGGAGCACGATGTCTACCTGCCCATGCAGGTGATCGAGGAGCTCGACAACGGCAAGAAAGGCACGTCCGAAGCCAGCCGCAACGCGCGCCAGGTCAGCCGTTTCCTCAACGAACTGATCGAGGCCGAGGGCACCGACAAGATCGCCACCGGCATCTCGCTGGTCCGCCCGCAGGGGCTGCAGCTGCGCGGCGCGCAGAGCATCGGCAAGCTGCGCTTCCAGACCGGCTCCTTCGACGCCGGCAAGCGCTTCGGCGCGGTGATCCCGGACAACCACATCCTGGGCTCGATCCTGGCGCTGAAGGAAAGCGAGCCCGGCGTGCCGGTGGTGCTGGTGTCCAAGGACATCAACCTGCGCATCAAGGCCTCGATCGCGGGGATCGTGTCGGAGGACTACGAGAACGACCGCGCGCTGGACGATTTCAGCCTGCTCTACACCGGCTCCACCGCCCTGCCCGAGGACTTCTGGCAGCGCCACGGCAAGGACCTCAAGTCCTGGACCGAGAAGGGCCGCACCTATTACGAGATCGATCGCGTCGGCGACGAGGAGTGGTACCCGAACCAGTTCCTGTACCTGCCCGGCGACGAGGAGTCCGAGCTGCGCGTGGTCAAGGCCGGCGAGGAACGCATCACCCTGCAGATCGTCGACGACTACCGCCACAACCAGCATGCGGTGTGGGGCATCATCGCGCGCAACCGCGAGCAGAACTTCGCGCTCAACGCGCTGATGGACCCGGAGATCGACTTCGTCACCCTGCTCGGTACCGCCGGCACCGGCAAGACCCTGCTGGCGCTGGCCGCGGGCCTGGCCCAGACCATGGACCAGCAGCGCTACCGCGAGATCATCATGACCCGCGCCACGGTCAGCGTGGGCGAGGACATCGGCTTCCTGCCCGGCACCGAGGAAGAGAAGATGACGCCGTGGATGGGCGCGCTCACCGACAACCTGGAAGTGCTGACCCACAACCAGGACGGCGGCGCCTGGGGCCGCGCGGCCACCAACGACCTGCTGGCCTCGCGCATCAAGATCCGCTCGATGAACTTCATGCGCGGACGCACCTTCCTCAGCCGCTGGCTGATCCTGGACGAAGCGCAGAACCTGACGCCCAAGCAGATGAAAACTTTGATCACGCGCGCCGGTCCCGGCACCAAGATCGTCTGCCTGGGCAATGTCGAGCAGATCGACACGCCCTACCTGACCGAGACCACCTCGGGCCTCACCTACGCGGTCGACCGCTTCAAGGGTTGGGCGCACAGCGCCCACATCACCCTGCGCCGCGGCGAGCGCTCGCGCCTGGCCGACTACGCGTCGGAAGTGCTGTAACGCCGGGTCCGTGCGCGTCCGTCGGGCGCGCACGGGCTAGGCTGCCTTCGACTCGAGAATGCATCGCGCAAAAGGAAGCCGGCCTGCCGGCCGGCTTCCAGGTACCCTCGCGTCCTTGCGCTCGCTCGTTCCGTCAGCGTCCGGGCACGCGACAGCAGGTCGCGTTGACTTGGTAACCGAGCACGCTCAATAGCGAACCGACCAGATCGCACTGCCAGCCCACCGGCTGACCGCTGACCACCATCGGTTGCGAGTTGCTGATGCCGATGCCGAGCACGCCGCCGCAGCCGCCGCCGGTGGCGGTGTAGCCGGTCGGGCACTGCACGTCCTTGGTCTGCAGGCCGCTGAGCAGCGCCAGGCTGCCGCTTTCCTGGGCGATGGTGCAGTCGATCGCGGTGGCTTCGGGCTCGATGAAGTAGCCGGTGACGTCGATCACCACCTCGGACTGGGCGAAGCTGTAGACGTTGAACTCGCTCGGGCAGGCCGGACGGCACAAACGGATGTGCGATTCGTCGGACAAGATCATGCCCGTGGTGTAGTTCAGCGAGGACGCCAGCGGCTTGGCTTCGTCGAACGGATAGGCGGTGAAGTAGCCGTTGCCGGTCGGGAACACCGAGGTGATCTTCACGGTCAGCGCCGAGACGTTCTGCGGCAGGTTGCAGTTGGACGCGTCGCCGCCCTGTGCCGTGAAGTCGGTGGCGGTGAAAGCGCGGAAGCTGCGCGTGCCGTTGGCGGCGATCGGCCCGCCGACCACACGTGTATCGACGATGCGGCAGGGGTTGAGCGGCGTGTACACCAGATCCTCGCCAGGCGCCCCCAGGCTCATCGGCTGCACGCTGGGTTGGCTGTTCGCCACGCCCATGCCTGCGCCGAGCAACGCTGCGTTCATCTGCTCGAAGCTGGGCGCGCTGGCCGCGGCTTCCAGGTTGGCGATGTCGGTGCTCTGCATGGTCGCTTCCATGCGATCGCCCCAGCCGGCCGCTGCCGCGCCGTACTGACGTTGCACGTACGGAGACCAGCGTTCGACGATGTCCTGCGCCATTTCCCCGCGCATGCTTTCGGGGGCCAGGCCGGTGGTGTTGCTTCCGAAGAAGCCGACGCCTACGGCTGCCGCCGGCAGGGCCACCGCCAAGAGCGCGATCAGAATCTTGCTTTTCCTGCGCATATAACCCCCGTGAGCTGTTTTTTTGAGGGCCTGAAAGTACCGATTGCCGTCGCCGATAATCGATGGCGACACCGTAACGCGGCCCCTAACATTCGGTAGGGATAATGCTTATCCGTGGCCTGATAATGCTGCAACGTCCGTTTCCACTAACGTAAACAGGCGGAGGGACACTGGAAACGCGGCATGTAACGCACTGAAAGGGTGTCTCTTGTGACGCGTTACTCAATCCGCACCAATCGTTGGACATTCCACTATCGCGTTAGCGAAACGCTAAGGCATGATCCCTACAGTCTGAGGGGAGACCATACATGGCGGCTTTACCCGAGCGTATACGGCGCGCTCGTACCTTGTCCCGGATTTCACAACTCGCCCTGGCCAACTCGGTTGGCGTGCAACGCAGTGCGGTGGCGCAGTGGGAGCGCAAGGACGGCAGCCATCCTTCGATGCATCATTTGATCGCGATTGCAGTAGCCACGGGCGTTTGCCTGGAATGGCTGGGCACCGGGCGCGGGCCGGTCAAGCCCGGAGAGGACGCCTGGACCCCGGCCATGCGCACCGACGATTACGCCCAAGACGATGTGGAATCGGAGTGCCTGGACTCGCTGCGGAAAATCCCATTTCAGATCAGAAAACAATTGGTCGGGATTATTACCCTGGTTTCGCGCAATTTCTGAGCCAGGCATGGGCATAAACCCCTACGCCACTGCGAGGTAATAATACCCAACCCCGTTCGGACATTATCTCCGGGCGTGCGGGATTATTTTCTTCACGCCATCGTGACGACATGCGGCGGCGCAGCGGACGCCACCGCGACGGGGCGATGCGATATCGTCTGCGCTCCGCTCCGTTTAAGCCCCCCCGCTGCGCCCGATGACCGCCGTTCCGCTTTCCGCCCCCCCGGCGGCCGCCCTCACCATCGCCGGGTCCGATTCCGGTGGCGGTGCCGGCATCCAGGCCGACCTCAAGACCTTCGCGGCCCACCGCGTGCACGGCCTCAGCGCCATCGCCGCCCTCACCGCCCAGCACACCCGAGGCGTGACCGCGGTGCACGTGCCCGACCCGGGCTTCCTGCGCGCGCAGATCGATGCCTGCTTCGACGATTTCGCGGTCGCCGCGGTCAAGCTGGGGATGCTGGCCACGGCCGACGTGATCCACACCGTGGCCGACGCGCTGGAGCGTTACCGGCCCGCGCACGTGGTGCTGGACCCGGTGATGGTGGCGACCTCCGGCGCGCGCCTGCTGGAAACCGATGCCTTGCACGCGCTGCGCACGCGCCTGCTGCCGTTGGCCGACGTGCTGACCCCCAACCTGCCCGAAGCCGAACTGCTGCTGGGCCAGCCCCTACCCGACGCCGCCGCCATGCGCGAGGCGATCGCCGCGTTGCGCGCGCAAGGCGCGCGCGCGGTGCTGCTCAAGGGCGGGCATCTGCCCGGCGAGGGCGACGTGATCGACACCCTCGGCGACGACGAAGGTCTGCTGACCTGGGCCCATCCACGCCTGCGCCTGGAAGCGCATGGCACCGGCTGCACCCTGGCTTCGGCCGTGGCCGCCAACCTCGCCCGTGGCCGCGGCCTGCGCGACAGCGTCGCCGCCGCGACCGACTACGTGCACGCCGCGCTGCGCGGCGGCTACCGCCCCGGGCGCGGCGACGTCGTCGTGCTGGACCACTTCGGCGCCGCAGCGCATGACTGACGCGATCGAAGCCCTGGACCTGGCGCTGTCGGCCGACGACGGCCATCAGTGGCGCCTGCTCGCGCGCGTGCCGGCCGCAGCGACCGCGTCGCTGCTGTGGCTGCCCGCGCTAGGCGTGGCCGCCAAGCACTACCTGCCCTATGCCGAAGCGCTGGCCGCACGCAGCGTGGCGGTATTCGTGCACGAGTGGCGCGGCAACGGCAGCAGCAACCTGCGGCCGGGCCGCCGGCAGAACTGGGGCTATCGCGAACTGCTGCTGCGCGATCTGCCGGTCAGCGCGGCGGCGGCGGCCGAGCGTTTGCCGCACACCGAACGCATCCTGGGCGGGCATAGCCTGGGCGGCCAGCTCGCCTGCTGCCGCTTGGGCTTGCTGGCGCAGGCCGGCGCCACCGACGCGCCGACGCAGCTGTGGCTGGTGGCCAGCGGCGCGCCTTACTGGCGTGCGTTTCCGCCGCGCTCGCGCTGGTGGCTGCCGTTCGCCTATCGGCTGCTGCCGTGGCTGGCCGAACGCCGGGGCGCCCTGCCCGGCCGCCGCATCGGTTTCGGCGGCGACGAGGCGCGCGGCCTGATCCGCGACTGGTCGCGCAGCGCGCTCAGCGGCCGCTACGCCGCCGTTGGGCTGGACGCCGACTTGGAAGCGGCGATGGCCCAGGTCCAGGTGCAAGCGCACAGCGTGGTGCTGGACGACGACTGGCTGGCGCCGGAATCGTCGCTGCGCTATCTGTTGTCGAAACTGCCGCAGGCACAGGCCCGCATCGACACCTTGGGCGCGCGCGACCTGGGCGTGCGCGCCGACCACTTCGCCTGGCTCAAGCAGCCGCAGGCGGTAGTCGCGGCCCTGCTCGCGCGCTGAGCGCAGGCGCCGCCCGCCAGGTTTTACGGCGAATTTACGCCGCCGGCCCGGCGGCGAAATAGAGGCTTTACGGCCGGTGTTTCGAGAATGGCGATGTGGCCGATCCGGCCTCGCTCGCCTTCCCGGATACCGATATGCCGATGCAACCGCCGCGCCCGCGCCAGGCGCGCCTTCCCCTGATCTTCGCCGTGGGCGGCGCCCTGGCGCTGCTGACGCTGGGCGCGCGCGCCGACGCCGCCACGCTCACGGGCAACGCCGCGCTGACCAGCGACTACGTCTGGCGCGGCAGCAGCCAAAGCCGGGGCGACCCGGCCGTGCAAGCCGGCTTCAAGCTCGCCGGCGACTCCGGGGTGTATGCCTCGGTCTGGGGCTCGAGCGTGGAGTTCGCGCCCAGCACCCATGCCAGCAGCGAACTGGACTTCACCCTAGGCTGGGCCGGTCAGCTCGCGCCGGACTGGACGCTGGACGCGAACCTGCTGCATTACCGCTACCCCGGCACCACGGCCGATCTCAACTGGACCGAGCTCAACGGCACACTCACCTATGCCGACCGCTATTGGCTGGCGCTGGGCTATTCCAACCGCGCGCTGGGCGGCCGCGATGCGGGCCTCTACACACAGTTGGGCGCGCGCCTGCCCGTCAATGAGCGCCTGCGTTTCGAAGCCGCGGCCGGCTACTACCGATTCGACCGCGACGCCCGCAGCACGCTCCAGGACGGCTACGCGCACGGCCAGCTCAGCGCGATCTGGGCGGTGAAGGCGCCGCTGGAACTGCGTCTGAGCGCGCACGCCACCGACCGCGACGCCGAGCGCCTGTTCGGCGACGACTACGCCGGCGACCGCATCGAAGCGGCGCTGCAAGCGTCTTTCTGAGGAGCACGACGATGCCCGGCTGGCTGGCTTTGGTATGCGCGGTATCGGCGGTCGTGGCCGCTGCCTATCTGCTGTACGTGGTGTTGCGTCCGGAAGACTTCTGACGCAGCGCCTGCGCGGACCGCGGGCGGTCCGCGACGACGACGACGCGCGTGGCGGGCAGTCCGCGCGTCCCATGCCGCGCCCAGCAAGGCGCGGCTCCCCTTCAGTCTTGGCTTGAAGACGATGATCGAGATCTTGTTGGTATTCGCGCTCGCCATCGCGCTGGGCTGGCCGCTGGGCCGGTACCTGGCGCAGGTGATGCGCGGCGCGCCCTCGCGGCTGGACCGGGTGTTCGCACCGCTGGAGCGCGCCCTGTACCGCGCCCTGGGCATCGACCCCGCGCGCGGCATGAGCTGGCGCGGTTACGCCTGGGCGTTCGGCTGGAGCAACCTGGTGCTGGCCGGGCTGGTGTGGCTGCAGTTCATGACCCAGGCCTGGCTGCCGTGGAACCCCGACGGCGTGCCCAACCTGCGCTGGGACACCGCGCTGCACACCACGGTCTCGTTCCTGACCAACACCAATCAGCAGCATTACTCCGGCCAGGCGCAGCTGAGCTATCTGTCGCAGATGGTCGGCATCGTCGGCTTGCAGGTGGCGACGCCGATGATGGGGTTGGCGATCGTGACCGCAACCTTACGCGGACTATTTGGCGGCCGGGAGCACGCTCGCTCCGATGCGGGTGCGGCATCCGCCTCCAATGACCGCGACCTCGGCAACTACTGGGTCGACGTCACCCGCGCCAGCCTGCGCGTCATGCTGCCGCTGTGCCTGCTGTGGGCGCTGCTGCTGACCTGGCAGGGCGTGCCGTCCACGCTGCAGGCCGGTCCCACGGCGACGCCGGTGGACGCCAGCGCGCAGATGGCCGAGCAGAAGATTCCGCTGGGCCCGGTCGCGGCCATGGTCGCGGCCAAGCAACTGGGCACCAACGGCGGCGGCTGGTACGGCCCCAACAGCGCGGTGCCGCTGGAGAACCCGACGCCGCTGTCGAACCTGCTGGAAACCCTGGCGCTGATCCTGATCCCGGTGGCCGTGACCTTCATGGTCGGGCCGTTCACCGGCCGGCGCAAACTGACCGCGTTGGTGTTCGGCAGCATGCTGCTGATGTCGGTGCTGTCCACCGGCGCCTCGGTGTGGTCGGAAGCGCACTCGGCCAGCAGCGCCGACGCCGCGCTGATAGAAGGCAAGGAGACCCGTTTCGGCGCCAGCGACTCGGCGCTGTGGTCGGCGCTGACCACGCAGAGCAGCAACGGGTCGGTCAACGCCATGCACGACTCGCTGGCGCCGCTGACCGGCGGCGTGGCCATGGTCAACATGCTGGTCAATGCGATCTGGGGCGGCATCGGCTGCGGCCTGCAGCAATTCCTGGTCTATCTGCTGCTGTCGGTGTTCCTGGCCGGGCTGATGACCGGACGCACGCCGGAGCTGTTCGGCCGCAAGATCGAAGCGCCGGAAGTGCGATTGCTGGCCCTGCTGATCCTGCTGCAGCCGCTGGTGGTGCTGGGCTTCAGCGCGGTCGCGCTGGCGGTTCCGTCGATCGCCGGCAACTCCAATCCGGGCTTCCACGGCATCGGCCAGGTGTTCTACGAGTACACCTCGGCCTTCGCCAACAACGGTTCGGGCTTCGAAGGCCTGGGCGACGCCAGCTATTGGTGGAACCTGAGTTGCGCCGTGGTCCTGGCGCTGGGCCGCTACCCGGCGCTGATCGTGCCGCTGGCCGTGGCCGGCCTGCTGGCGCGCAAGCGCGTGGCGCCGGAGGGCAGCGGCACCCTGCACGTGGAGACGCCGACCTTCGCCCTGACCCTGATCGCGGTGATCGCGATCCTGACCGTCCTGCAATTCCTGCCCGCGCTGGTGCTCGGCCCGATCGCCGACCACCTGACGCTGAGCGCCGCGGCGCTTTGAGGTGAGCCCTATGAACGAAACCATCCATCCCGCAACACCGCGCCGCGCTAGCGCCGCGAGCAACCGCGCCGCCGCCGGTCTCGATGCGCCTGCATTGCGCGCCGCAGCCATCGCCTCCTTCGTCAAACTCGCGCCGCAGCACGCGGTGCGCAGCCCGATCATGGCCGTGGTGCTGCTGGGCACCGTGCTGTCGCTGCTGATCGCGCTGTCCGTGCCGGGCAGCGGCGGCTTCGGCGCCGCGGTCGCGGCGATCCTGTTCGTGACCGTGCTGTTCGCCAACTTCGCCGAGGCCGTGGCCGAAGCGCGCGGCCGCGGCCAGGCCGCCTCGCTCCGTGCGGCGCGGCGCGACCTGGTCGCGCGCAAGCTCGACACCATGGGCCGCAACGAAACCCGCGTCGCCGCGTCCACCCTGCGCCCGGGCGACCGGGTGATCGTCTCCGCCGGCGAACTGGTGCCGGCCGACGGCGAGATCGTCAAAGGTCTGACCACGATCAACGAATCGGCGGTCACCGGCGAATCCGCGCCGGTGCTGCGCGAGGCCGGCACCGACCGCTCCGGCGTGATCGGCGGCACCAAGGTGCTGTCGGACGAAATCGTGGTCGAGGTCAGCGCCGAACCGGGCCAGAGCTTCCTGGACCGCATGATCGCGCTGGTCGAAGGCGCCCACCGGCAGAAGACGCCCAACGAGATCGCCCTGACCATGCTGCTGGCGGCGATGACCCTGACCTTCCTGATCGTGGTCGCCACGCTGCCGTTCTTCGCCGGCTTCGTCGGCGCCCGCCTGGATCCGCTGCTGCTGATCGCGCTGCTGGTGTGCCTGATCCCGACCACCATCGGCGGCCTGCTGCCGGCCATCGGCATCGCCGGCATGAACCGCGCGCTGTCGGCCAACGTGCTGGCCAAGTCGGGCAAGGCGGTGGAAGTGGCCGGCGACGTCGATGTGCTGCTGCTGGACAAGACCGGTACCATCACCCACGGCGACCGCCAGGCCACCGCCTTCCATCCGCTGGCCGGCGTCGACCGCTCGCAGCTGCGCGATGCCGCCCTGCTCGCCTCGCTCGCCGACCCCACCCCGGAAGGCAAGTCCATCGTGCGCCTGGCGCGCGAGCAGCACAGCGGCGTGGCCGAGCCGGAACATGCGACCTATCTGCAGTTCAGCGCGCAGACGCGCATGTCCGGTGTCGACCTGCCCACGGATGCGGAGGGCGGCGCGCGCGCGATCCGCAAGGGCGCCGCCGATGCCATCGGCCAATACGTGCGCTCGCTGGGCGGCCAAGTGACTGCGGAACTGGCCGCGCGGGTCGAGCAGGTCGCGCGCGGCGGCGCCACGCCGCTGGTGGTGGCCGAGGGCCGTTATGTGCTCGGCGTGGTCGAGCTGTCGGACGTGGTCAAGCACGGCGTCAAGGAACGTTTCGCGCGGCTGCGGGCGATGGGCGTGCGCACGGTGATGATCACCGGCGACAACCCGCTCACCGCCGCCGCCATCGCCGCCGAAGCCGGCGTGGACGACTACATCGCCGAGGCCAGGCCCGAGGACAAGCTTGCCCGCATCCGTGCCGAGCAGGCCGGCGGCCGCCTGGTGGCGATGGTCGGCGACGGCACCAACGACGCGCCGGCGCTGGCCCAGGCCGACGTGGGCCTGGCGATGAACTCCGGCACCCAGGCGGCGAAGGAGGCCGGCAACATGGTCGACCTGGACTCCGACCCGGCCAAGCTGCTGGCGGTGGTGGAAGTGGGCAAGCAGCAGCTGATCACCCGCGGCGCGCTGACCACGTTCTCGCTGGCCAACGACGTGTCCAAATACTTCGCGATCCTGCCGGCGCTGTTCGCCGCGGCCGTACCGCAGATGGCCGCGCTCAACGTCATGCGGTTGTCCAGCCCGACCCACGCGGTGCTGGCGGCGCTGATCTTCAACGCCCTGATCATTCCTGCGCTGATCCCGCTGGCCCTGGCCGGCGTGCGCTTCAAGCCGGCCAGCGCGGTGGTGCTGCTGCGCCGGAACATGCTGCTCTACGGCCTGGGCGGCGTGCTGCTGCCGTTCCTGGGCATCAAGCTCATCGACCTGGCTTTGTCCACTCTCTTCTGACCGCCAAGCCCCCTCTCCCGCTTGCGGGAGAGGGGTTGGGTGAGGGCAGCCGTCCCTCGCCGCCACAAACCGGAAACCGTATGAACACCGCAACCGTCCCCTCCCTTGACGACCGCATCGGCCTGCGCGCTCCGCTGCTGTTCGCCTGCGTCTCTCTGCTGGGCTTCGGCCTGGCCTACTCGCTGATCGGCACGGTGCTGTCCGGCATCGCCTTTCCGCATCAGGCCACCGGCTCCATCGTCGAACGCGATGGCCGCGCCGTGGGCTCGTCGCTGATCGCTCAGCCTTTCGTCGATGCGCGTTACTTCCAGCCGCGACCGTCCGCGGCCAAGTACGACCCGATGGCCGCGGCCGGCAGCAATCAGGCGCGCAGCAACCCGGATCTGCGCAAGCGCCTGGCCGAAGAAACCGCCGCGATCGCCGCTCGCGAAGGCATTGCCTTGAGCGAGGTGCCGCCGGAACTGGCCACCCAGTCCGGCGGCGGCCTGGATCCGCAGATCTCGCCGCGCTCGGCGCAGGTGCAGGCCGCGCGCGTGGCGCGGGCGCGCGGGATCGACCCGGCCCAGGTCGATGCGCTGATCGCGCAGCACACGCAGCCGCCGCAGTACGGCGTGCTGGGCGAGCCGCGGGTGAACGTGCTCGCGCTCAATCTGGCCCTGGATGCACAACAGCGACAGCACCTGGATACGCGGACGAGGCGGTGAAGCCCTGGCGGCCAACCCATTCCCCAGTCCCTACTCCCTAATCCATTCCTAATCCGTCATTCCGGCGAAAGCCGGAATGACGGGTAGTTGGTCCTTGTCGGCCCCAGGTCGCCATGACCCATCGTCGCGCAGCCGCATCGCTCACCCAAATACCGCACTACGCGCCCCTCACCCCGCAAGCGCACAATTCCCGCATGAACGACCCCCGCAGCGCCCAAGCCGACGCCCTGATGGGCGAACTGCAACGCCAGGGCGCCGGGCGCCTGACCGTGTTCCTGGGCGCCGCGCCGGGCGTGGGCAAGACCTACACCATGCTCGGGCGGGCGCGCGAGCTGCAGCGGCGCGGCATCGACGTGGTCGTGGGCATCGTCGAAACCCACGGCCGCGCCGAAACCGGCGCCCTGGTCGAAGGCCTGGAGCTGCTGCCGCGCAAGCGCCTGGACTACCAGGGCCGCGCGCTGGAAGAAATGGACCTGGACGCCCTGCTCGCGCGCAAGCCGCAGCTGGCCCTGGTCGACGAACTCGCGCACCGCAACGCGCCCGGCAGCCGTCATGAGCGGCGCTGGCAGGACGTGTCGGAACTGCTGGACGCCGGCATCGACGTCTACACCGCGGTCAACATCCAGCACCTGGAAAGCCTCAACGACGTGGTCCACCGCATCACCGGCGTGCGCGTCGGCGAGACCGTGCCCGATGCGCTGTTCGACCGCCTGCGCGACATCGTGCTGGTCGACCTGCCGCCGCGCGAGTTGATCGAACGCCTGCAGCAGGGCAAGGTCTACGTGCCCGAGCAGGCCGCGCACGCCCTGCAGGCCTTCTTCTCGCCGTCCAACCTCACCGCCCTGCGCGAACTGGCGATGCAGACCGCCGCCGACCGCGTCGACAGCGACCTGCGCGAAGCGCAGACCGCGCGCGGCCTACCCGGCGTGCCGCTGCGGCGCGCGGTGATGGTGGCGATCGACGGCCTGGGCGCGTCCGAATACCTGGTGCGCGTGGCCCGGCGCCTGGCCGAGCGCCGCGACGCGCCCTGGCTGGTGGCGACCGTGCAGACCGGCGGCGCGCCCGACCCGCAGCGCCAGGGCGAACTGGACCGTGCCTTCGCCCTGGCCCGGCGCCTGGGCGGCGAGGCCGTGGTCCTGCACGGACACAGCATCGTCGACGCCCTGCTCGACCACGCCGAACGCGCGGGCGTGTCGACCATCGTGCTCGGCCGCACCCGCGAACGGCCGCTGGCGCGCATGGTCAACCGCACCCTGACCCAGCAACTGATCCAGCGCGGCGCGCATTACGAACTGACCATCGTCAGCACGCCCGAAGCGCGCGCACGCGCGCGCCGCTCGTTGCGCGACGGCGGCCAGCGCCTGCGCGGCCTACTCAGCCGCAGCGACGCGGCGCTGGCCGTGGCCGCGGTGGCCGTGGCCACGCTGCTGGCTTGGTTCGCCGAACGCTGGATCGGGCTGGACGACCTGTCGCTGGTGTTCATCGTCGCGGTGGTGGTGGTGGCCGCGCGCACCCGCATGACCGCGGCGGTGCTGGCCTCGGCGCTGTGCTTTCTGGCCTACAACTTCTTCTTCATCGAACCGCGTTACACCCTGCTGATCGGCGCCAGCCAGGGCGTGACCACGGTGACGCTGTTCCTGGTGGCGGCGCTGGTCGCCGGCCGGCTCGCGTCCAAACTGCGCATGCAGGTGCTGGCGCTGCGCGCGGCCAACGCCCATGCCACCGAACTGCAGGCGCTGGGCCGCGAACTGGCCACCGCCGCCGACGCCGGCCAGGTCGCGCGCGCTGGCAAACGCGCATTGAAACGTTCGCTGGGCGCCGACGCCTTCGTCCACGTCGGCGCCGCGCCGCTGGCGGGCCCGTCGCTGCCCGAACTCAGCGACAAGGACCGCGCCGCCGCCGACTGGGCGCTCAAGCACCGCCAGGCCGCCGGTCGCTACACCGACACGCTCGCCGGCTCGGACTGGTGGCTGCTACCGTTGACCGGCGACGCCGGCGCGGACAAGCCGGCCGCCGGTCTGGTGGGCCTGCGTTTCGATGCCGCGCTGACGCGGCTGGGTCCGGAGCAGCGGCGCCTGGCCGAGGCCATGACCGACGACATCGCCCAGGCGGTGCTGCGCACGCGCCTGGTCGCCGACCTGGAGGACGCGCGCGTGGGCGGCGAAACCGAGCGCCTGCGCTCTGCCCTGCTGTCCTCGGTCTCGCACGACCTGCGCTCGCCGCTGGCCTCGATCATCGGCGCGGCCAGCAGCCTGGACAGCTACGGCGAGGCGATGAGCCGCGAAGACCGCCACACCCTGCTGGATACCGTGCGGGTCGAAGGCGAGCGCCTGGACCGCTACATCCAGAACCTGCTCGACATGACCCGCCTGGGCCACGGCGGGCTCACCCTCAACCGCGACTGGATCGGCGTGGACGAGCTGATCGGCTCGGCGGTGACGCGCCTGCAGCGCTACGAACCGGCCGCGCGTTTCGACGTGGCCACCGCGCCGGAGCTGCGGCCGATCTGGGTGCACCCGGCGCTGATCGAGCAGGCGCTGTTCAACGTGCTGGAGAACGCGGCCAAGTTCTCGCCCGCGGGCGCGGCCGTGAGCGTGGACGCGCGCCTGAGCGAGGGCGCGCTGCGCATCGACGTGAGCGACCGCGGCCCCGGCATTCCCGAGGACGAGCGCCGGCGCATCTTCGACATGTTCTACAGCGTCGAGCGCGGCGACCGCGGCCGCCAGGGCACCGGTCTGGGCCTGGCGATCTGCCAGGGCATGATCGGCGCCCACGGCGGCGGCGTGGAGGCGCTGCCCGGCCGCGATGGCTTGGGCACCACGATACGCATTACCCTGCCGCTCATCGAACCCGCCGCGCCCGCCACCGCATGACCGAGGACCGCTCCGCCGCCAACGCCACCGCCGTGCCGGCCGCGCGCGTGCTGGTGATCGACGACGAGCCGCAGATTCGCAAGTTCCTCGACATCAGCCTGCGCGCGCAGGGTTACGCCGTGGACAGCGCCGACACCGGCGAAGCTGGCCTGGCCGCGCTGGCGACCCACGGCGCCGACCTGGTGATCCTGGACCTGGGCCTGCCCGACCGCGACGGCCATGAAGTGTTGCACGAGCTGCGGCAATGGTCGTCGGTGCCGGTGATCCTGCTCACCGTGCGCTCCAGCGAGGCCGAGAAGGTCGCCGCGCTGGACGCCGGCGGCAACGACTATGTGACCAAGCCCTTCGGCGTGCAGGAGCTGATGGCGCGCGTGCGCGCGCTGCTGCGCGCGCACGCGGCGCAGGACGACGGCGCGCCGGCGGGCTTCGACGACGGTCGTCTGCAGGTGGACCTGGCCCGGCGAGAGGTGCGCCTGGACGGCGAACCGCTCGCGCTCACGCGCAAGGAATACGCCCTGCTCGCCCTGCTGCTGCGCCACGCCGGCCGCGTGGTGACCCAGCCGCAGCTGCTGCGCGAGCTGTGGGGGCCCACGCATCAGCACGACACCCATTACCTGCGCATCCTGGTCGGCAAGCTGCGGCATAAGCTGGGCGACGACGCAGCCGCGCCGCGCTACATCGCGACGGAGCCGGGCGTGGGCTTGCGGTTTATCGACCGGCACTGAGGCCCGCTCGCGGCGCAAGCGCTTTGGGGTAGGAGCGGCGTAAGCCACGACCGCGGAGCCCCGGGCGCGTCGGAATTGCGAAGGGCGGCGGCGCAGGATGCGCGCATTCGCTGGCTGGTGGGGCTCAATCGCGGCTTACGCCGCTCCCACAGAATGCAGCAGAACGTCGTCGCATCGACGATGCATAGGTCGATGCGGTTATCGCCGTATGTGCCGTTTCGCGGTCGCGGCTCGCGCCGCTCCTACCGGAAGCCGCTGTAGGAGCTGCGCGAGCCGCGACCGCGAGGTCTCAGGCGCGTCGGAATTGCGAAGGGCGTAGGTGCGCGGTGCGCGCATTCGCTGGTCGGCGGGGCTCAATCGCGGCTCACGCCACTCCCACAGAAGGCATGAGGGCGGCGTCGGCGAAGGACGTGGGCGATGCGGTTATCGCAGTGTGTGCCGTTGCGCGGCCGCGGCTTGCGCCGCGCCTACCCCAAGGCGCGGCGTGGATTTCGCGAAGCGCGAAACGAAAAGCGCGCAAAACAAAAGGCCGACAATCGCTTGTCGGCCTTTTGAGGAATAAGTGGCGCGCCCGGAGAGATTCGAACTCCCGACCACCAAGTTCGTAGCCTGGTGCTCTATCCAGCTGAGCTACGGGCGCCCAGTCGAAAAAGTATGACGTACAAGTTTCGGTTCGTCAAACCCTTTCGATTTAGTTTCTGCTTCAACCGATCGTGCGATGTAGGCGCGGTCGGCGTGGCAGACAAAAGCCGCCCAAGGGCGGCTCTCGTTGCAACTGGCGGAGACTGAGGGATTCGAACCCTCGATGGAGCTTTTGACCCCATACTCCCTTAGCAGGGGAGCCCCTTCGGCCTCTCGGGCAAGTCTCCGCGGAAACACGTGCAGCGTTTGCGGGCGGGAAGCATAACGGCTCATCCCGCGCGCGGCAAACTTTTTCGTGTCAGCCCGCCGCGTTCTTGCCCGAATCGTCGGCCGGATCCTCGCCGCGCTGGATGCGCTGGTAGATCTCTTCGCGATGCACAGCGACATCTTTCGGTGCGGTAATACCGATACGCACCTGGTTGCCCTTGACGCCGAGCACGGTGACGGTCACCGAGTCGCCGATCATCAGGGTCTCACCGACGCGACGCGTCAGGATCAGCATTGGAAAACCTCCTCGTGCCGGCAATTCGTTTGCCGGCGTTGGCGTCTAACCGCACCCTAAAATCGCGGAAAGCGCTTACAGTTTTGTACACAAACGTGAACCATCTTAGCCAGCGGCCAAAACCGGCCGCAAGCGATAGAAGTCACCGTTCGCCGTTCAGATTAACCTACTCTCAACCCAGCCCGCGACCCCGGCCAGGGCCTGGGACAGGGCCGGGCCGTCGTCGCCGCCGCCCTGCGCCATGTCGGCGCGGCCGCCGCCCTTGCCGTTGATCTGACTGGCAACGTGGGCGAGCAGTTCCCCCGCCTTGACCTTGCCAGCCGCGCTTCCATTCACTCCGGCGACCAGGGCCGCCTTACCCTCGCTGGCACCAGCCAGCAGGATTACCGCATCGCCCAGCTGCTGCTTGAGGCGGTCGACCGCCTCGCGCAACGCCTTGGCGTCGAAACCTTCCAAACGGGTGGCCACTACCTTGACCCCACGCACCTCGGCGGCCTGGCCGGCCAGGTCCGAGGTGGCGCCGGAGGCGGCCTTGGCCTTGAGCGCGTCGAGCTCGCGCTCGAGCTTCTTCTGCCGGTCCAGCAGCGAACGCAGCTTGTCGGCCACGTCGGCGGCGTTGCCGCCCAGCAGGCGCGCGGCCTCGTCCAGGCGCTGCTCCTCCTGGGCCACGTAGTCCAGCGCGCCCTGCCCGGTCAGCGCCTCGATCCGGCGCACGCCGGCCTGGACGCCGCCCTCGGCGACGATCTTGAACAAGCCGATGTCGCCGGTACGGCCGACATGGGTGCCGCCGCACAGCTCGGTCGAGGCCTCGCCCATGCGCAGCACGCGCACCTGGTCGCCGTACTTCTCGCCGAACAGCGCCATGGCGCCGAAATCCAGGGCTTCCTGCATGCCCATCTGGTGGACTTCGGCCGGGTAGTTGCGGCGCACGTCGGCGTTGACCTGGCGCTCCAGCTCGGCCAGCTCGGCGTCGCTGAGCGGGTTGAAATGGGAGAAGTCGAAACGCAGGCGGTCGGGCGCGACCAGCGAGCCCTTCTGGGTCACGTGCTCGCCCAGCAGGCGGCGCAGGGCCGCGTGCAGCAAGTGGGTGGCCGAGTGGTTGAGCACGGTCGCGGCGCGGCGCGCCTCGTTCACGGCGCCCAGCACGCGGTCGCCGACCTTGAGGGTGCCTGCGGTGAGCTTGCCGACGTGGCCGTGGAACTGGCCGCCGAACTTCTGCGTGTCCTCGACCAGGAAGCGGGTGCCTGCTTCGTCCAGCTCGCCGGTGTCGCCGACCTGGCCGCCGCTTTCGGCGTAGAACGGCGTGCGGTCCAGGATCACCACGCCCTCGTCGCCGACCCGCAGCTGGTCCACGGCCACGCCCTCGCGCAGCAGGGCCACCACTTGCAGGCCGCCTTCGGTCAGGCGGTCGTAGCCCAGGAATTCGGTCGGCGCCAGGCGCGCGGCGACTTCGGCCGGCATGCTGGCCTTGTTGCCGAAGCTGCCGGCCTCGCGCGCCTTGCGGCGCTGCTCTTCCATTTCGGTTTCGAAGCCGGCCATGTCCACGCCCAGGCCGCGTTCGCGCGCGATGTCGGCGGTCAGGTCGGCCGGGAAGCCATAGGTGTCGTAGAGCTTGAACGCGTCGCTGCCGGCGATGTTGCCCTGCGAGCGCGCGGCGATTTCGTCGAAGATGCGCATGCCCGCGTCCAGGGTCGCGGCGAAGCGCTCCTCTTCGGCGGCCAGCGCGCCCTCCACCAGCTCGCGCTTGGCGACCAGCTCGGGATAGGCCTCGCCCATCACCTCGACCAGCACCGGCACCAGCTTGTGGAAGAACGGGCCCTTCTGACCCAGCATCCAGCCGTGGCGCAGGGCGCGGCGGATGATCCGGCGCAGCACGTAGCCGCGGCCTTCGTTGGACGGCAGCACGCCGTCGACGATCAGGAACGAACAGGCGCGGATGTGATCGGCGATCACGCGCAGCGACTTGTTGTCCAGGTCGGCGGTGTGGGTGGCCTGCGCCGCGGCCTGGATCAGGCGCTGGAACAGGTCGATCTCGTAATTGCTGTGCGCGTGCTGCAGCACCGCGGCCAGGCGCTCCAGGCCCATGCCGGTGTCCACGCACGGCGCCGGCAGCTTGACCAGGCTGCCGTCGGGCTGGCGGTCGAACTGCATGAACACCAGGTTCCAGATTTCGATGTAACGGTCGCCGTCCTCATCGGGCGAACCCGGCGGGCCGCCGGCGATGTGCTCGCCGTGGTCGTAGAAGATCTCGGTGCAGGGACCGCAGGGGCCGGTGTCGGCCATCTGCCAGAAGTTGTCGGAGGCGTAAGGCGCACCCTTGTTGTCGCCGATGCGCACGATGCGCTCCACCGGCACGCCGATCTTCTTGTGCCAGATGTCGAAGGCTTCGTCGTCGGTCTGGTAGACCGTGACCAGCAGGCGCTCGGCCGGCAGCTTCCAGACCTTGGTCAGCAGCTCCCAGGCCCAGGCGATGGCGTCTTCCTTGAAGTAATCGCCGAACGACCAGTTGCCCAGCATTTCGAAGAAGGTGTGATGACGCGCGGTGTAGCCGACCTGGTCCAGGTCGTTGTGCTTGCCGCCGGCACGCAGGCAGCGCTGCACGTCGGCCGCGCGCACGTAGCCGAGCTTCTCGCTGCCCAGGAAGACGTTCTTGAACTGGACCATGCCCGAGTTGGTGAACAGCAAGGTCGGGTCGTTGGCCGGCACCAAAGGCGCCGACGGCACGATGGTGTGACCCTTGCCGCGGAAGAACTCGAGGAAATCGCTGCGGATTTCGTTGGTGGTTTTCATGCCTGACGCGCGAACTCGATGGGACCGGGCCGGACTGGCGGTCTCCAAGCCCGTGCCCTCACGATGGGGGCGTCGACTGGAACAGGCAACCCAAAACCCGAAAGCCGCGTAGCCTAACAGGCTCCGGCCCCGGTTGCGCGGGTTTGAGCAAGCGGTTTCAGCCGCGCGTCAGTCGTCGGGGTCGAAACGGGTCGCGTTTCGGATGCTGTCGCCGTCGTAGCCCCGGCGCAGCAGGAAATCGGCGGCCTTGCGGCGCAGGGCCGGGTCCTGGGTGGCGGCCTCGCCGAAACGCCGGCGGACCAGGTCGCGGGCATTGGACAGCCAGTCGCCGTCGTAGGCGGCCATGGCCTGGGCCACGGCCTCGCTGCCCAGGCCGTGGGTGCCCAGTTCGGCGCGGATACGGATGGGGCCATAGCCATTGTTGGCGCGGCTGCGGACCAGGCTGTCGGCGAATCGGGCATCGTCCTGCCAGCCCAGCCCGGACAGCTTGTCGATCGCGGTCTCGACCTCGCCGGCGTCCATGCCGCGCGAGGTGAGCTTGCGTTGCAGCTCCTTCCTGGAGTGCTCGCGCCGGGTCAGCAGACCGATGGCGCGTTGGGTGGCGTCGAGCCCGCGCGGGCCGCCGCGGCCGCGCCGGCCGGAGGCCGGTTCCGTACCCCGCTCGCTACCCGGCGCCGACGAGGAGGCGGCGTTGGGTTCGGGGGACGGACGGCCTTCGGACTGGCTGTCTTCGAACAGGCTGCCAGGCGGCAGCGGGTCGTCGTACGGCGGACGGTCGCGCATGGCTTAGAGACGCCGGTCTAGGGCACCGGCCGCCCAGAGGCCGGCGCGCCGGACTCAGTCGTCCAGACCTTCGGAATCGTCCTCGTCGCGCTTGGCCTCGGCCGGCACGAACTTCTCGCGCAGGGCGGCCTCGAGCTTGGCGGCGACGTCGGGGTTCTCCTTCAGGTACTGGCGGGCGTTTTCCTTGCCCTGACCGATGCGTTCGTCGCCATGGCTGTACCAGGCGCCGGACTTCTCGACCAGCTTGGCCTCCACGCCCATGTCGATCAGCTCACCCTCGCGCGAGATGCCTTCGCCGTAGAGGATTTCGGTGACGATCTGCTTGAACGGAGGCGCCATCTTGTTCTTGACGACCTTGATCTTGGTCTGGTTGCCGATGATCTCGTCGCCCTTCTTGATCGCGCCGATGCGGCGGATATCCAGGCGCACCGAGGCGTAGAACTTGAGCGCGTTGCCGCCGGTGGTGGTTTCCGGGCTCTGGCCGGGCATCATCACGCCGATCTTCATGCGCAGCTGGTTGATGAAGATCACCAGCACGTTGGAGCGCTTGATGTTGCCGGTGAGCTTGCGCAGCGCCTGCGACATCAGCCGGGCCTGCAGGCCCGGCAGCTGGTCGCCCATCTCGCCTTCGATTTCGGCCTTGGGCGTGAGCGCGGCGACCGAGTCGACCACGACCATGTCCACCGCGGCCGAGCGCACCAGCATGTCGGCGATTTCCAGCGCCTGCTCGCCGGTGTCGGGCTGCGAAACCAGCAGGTCGTCGATGTTGACGCCCAGCTTGGCCGCGTAGATCGGGTCCAGCGCATGCTCGGCGTCGATGAAGGCGGCGGTGCCGCCGTTCTTCTGGCACTGGGCGATGGCCTGCAGGGTCAGGGTGGTCTTGCCCGAGGACTCGGGACCATAGATCTCGACCACGCGGCCCTTGGGCAGGCCGCCGATGCCCAGGGCGATGTCGAGCATCAGCGAACCGGTGCCGATGACCTCGGCCGCTTCGACCGCGCGGTCGCCCATGCGCATCACCGAGCCCTTACCGAACTGCTTTTCGATCTGGCCCAGGGCGGCCTGGAGCGCGCGCTTCTTGTTCTCGTCCATCGTGGTGTCCTTGAAGGGGGTTTCGTGTTGGAAGGCAATGTAGGGGACGCGGATCGCAGAGGCTGAGACCGCAGCGCCCGGCAACAAAATTATTTCGGCGGACCCTGCCCGCGCTGCCGGCGCGATGCCCGCGCGGGGGTAGGAATTCGCCCCGCCGCGGCCGCGGACTTGTCCGTAGCGCTCACCGGTTCGGCCGCACCAGGCCGCAGTACAGGCCTTCGATGGCGAAGTCCTGATCCGGCCGCACCTCGATGGCCGCGTAGTCGGGATTGCGCGGCAGCAGGCGGATGCGGTCCTTGCCGACCTTGAGCAGCTTGACCGTGATCTCGTCGTCGATGCGCGCGACCACGATCTGACCCGAGCGCGCGTCGCCGGTGCGGTGCACGCCGATCAGGTCGCCGTCGAAAATGCCCTCGTCGCGCATCGAGTCGCCCTTGACCTTGAGCAGGTAATCGGGCGACGGGAAGAACATGTTGCGGTCCAGCAGCACGTAGTCCTCGGTGTCGTATTGGGCGCCGGAGCCGATCGGCAGGCCGGCCGCGACCCGGCCCAGCACCGGCAGGCGCAGGGCGTCGTCGTTGGCGGCCAGCGGCAGGCGGCCCTGCTGCGCGGGCGGCGGCTGCAGTACGCGGATGCCGCGCGCGCGCCCGGGCATGCGCTCGATGGCGCCGGCGGCCTCCAGGGCCTCCAGGTGGTACTGCGCCGCGCGCACGCCCTTGAACCCGAAGGCCCGGGCGATCTCGGTCTGCGACGGCGGGAAACCCTCGGCTTCGATCCGCTCCGCGATTAGCGCGAGGATGGCTTGCTGGGTATCGGTCAGGTCCATGGTTAGCAGTATTACTACTAACAAGGCGCTATCGCAAGCCCGAAATCGGGAAATTTAGTTGACTTTGTCAAGTAGTTTCGCGAACGTGGCCGTGCCCTCCCCTGCGAGCCCCGGCCATGCCCGTCGCCGCTGCCGAAGTCGATGCCGTCCGCGCCTTCAACCGCTACTACACCCGCCGCATCGGCGTGCTGCAGGAAGACCTGCTCGACAGCCCCTTCCCGCTGACCCAGGCGCGCGTGCTGTACGAGCTGGCGCAACACGAACCGGTGGCCGCGCGCACGATCGGCGAAGCGCTGGGCCTGGATGCGGGCTACCTGAGCCGGATTCTGCAGGCCTTCGCCCGCGCCGGCCTGGTCGAGAAGGCGCGCTCCGGCGACGACGCGCGCAGTTATCTGCTGCGGCTCACCGCGCAGGGCCGCGAGGCGTTCGCACGCCTGGACCGCAGTTCGCACGAGGCTATCGAGAAGATGCTGGCGGCGTTGCCGCCGCTGCGCCGCGCGCGGCTGCTGCACGCGGTGGCGGAGATCGAAACCGCGCTGTCGCCGCAGACTCAGAGCGATGCGCAGCGCCTCACCGTTCGCGAGTACGGCATCGGCGACCTGGGCTGGGCGATCGAGCGCCACGGCCGCTTGTACGCCGAGGAATACGGCTGGAACGGCGAGTTCGAAGCGCTGGTGGCCAAACTGTTCGCCGATTTCGCGACCGATCACGACCGCGAGCGCGAACGCTGCTGGATCGCCGAGTTGGACGGCGAGCGCGTGGGCTGCGTGTTCGTGATCCGCAACCGCGACCACACCGACACCGCGCAGCTGCGCTGCCTGCTGGTGGACCCGCGCGGGCGCGGCCTGGGCGTGGGCCGGCGCCTGGTCGAGACCTGCCTGGATTTCGCCCGCGCGGCCGGCTACCGGCGCATGCGGCTGTGGACCAACGACATCCTGGTCGCGGCGCGGCGCATCTACGAGGGCTGCGGGTTTGGTCTGGTCGAGCAGTACCCGCACCACAGCTTCGGCCACGACCTGACCGCACAGGTGTGGGAGCGCGACTTGGACTGAGCGGGGGCGTGGGCCGTGGCAAGCCGCTGCCGATCCAACATCGCGGCGTAATCGCGGTGTCTGCAGCGCCTTAGGGCGATCGCGGCCCACGCCGCACCCACAGCAGGCACGTGCGCGACGGCGAGCGTTTCAAGACGCCGCCATGCCGATGACGCATCTACTCCATCAATCCCAACAAGCCCTGCAGCGCCGCCGCCACGCTCTGCCGGCGCACCGCCTCGCGGTCGCCGTCCAGGTGCAGCACCTCGGCCTTGGGATAGCCGCCGCGGCGCTTCCAGGCCAGCCACACCGTGCCCACCGGCTTGTCGGCGGTGCCGCCGCCGGGGCCGGCGATACCGGTGACCGCCACGGCCACGGTCGCGCCGGTGTTGGCCAGCGCGCCGGAGACCATTTCGATCACCGTCTCGCGGCTGACCGCGCCGAATTGCTCCAGCGTCTGCGGGCGCACGCTCAACAACGCCTGCTTGGCTTCGTAGCTGTAGGCGGCCAGGCCGCATTCGAACCAGCCCGAGGAACCGGGAATGTCGGTCAGGGTCTTGGCGATCCAGCCGCCGGTGCAGCTCTCGGCGGTGACCAGCATGTGGTGGCCCGATCGGGCGGCCTCGCCGATCCGTTCGGCGAGACGTTGCAAGGCGGCATCGGAGACGTCGGTCATGCGCGCACTATAGGGCCTGCGGCATGAACCGGGATTGCCTCAGAAGGTGATCCGCACCGACTCGGCGCTGCGCCGGGCCTGGCCGTGGTGGACCGCCTCGATATTGTTGCCGTCCGGGTCGAGCAGGAAGGCGGCGTAGTAGCCCGGGTGGTAGTCGCGTTCGCCGGGCGCGCCGTTGTCGCGGCCGCCGTGGCGCAGGCCGGCTTGGTGCACGGCGTCGACGGTGGCTCGGTCCTTGGCCTGGAAGGCGAAGTGGTGGCGGCCGGTCAGCGCACCCTGCGCGGCCTTGCTGTCGGCGGTGGACACGAACAGTTCGTCGGCCCAGAAGTAGTCGTCGCCGCTGCCGCCCAGCGGCAGGCCCAATTCCTTGAACACGGCCTCGTAGAAGCGGCGGCTGGCGGCAAGATCGACGACCACCAACTGGATGTGGTCGATCAGGCGTCCGCGGTGCAGTTCGGTGGTTTCCATGAGGGATTCCTGTCGTGGGGGACGGGGCCGCGCGTGGGACCAACGCGCGAGGCGGGGCCGATGGTAGGGAACGGGGTGTGTGCGTGGTGTGGGGGGGAAACGCGGCTCACGCCGCTCCCACAGAAAGAAAAGGAGTGGCGCCTGTGGAATCGGCGGCACCGAGGTTTCGCGGTGTGTGCGATGTCGCGGTCGCGGCTTGCGCCGCTCCTACCCCAAAGTGCCCAGCGGCGCTGCGATTCCGATTGTAGGAGCTGCGCGAGCTGCGACTGCGAAAGCTCGCTCGGCGATGTTTGCGCGGTGTATGCGGTGGCGCGGTCGCGGCTCACGCCGCTCCTACCCCAAAGCGGAAAGCCTAGCCGTTGCGGCTGGGCAACGGCGGCCGCGGACTTGCCGCGGCCGCCGCAGTGGCTCAGTACGAAACCCGGAAGGTCACGCCGTAGGTGCGCGGCGCACCGAGGAAGGCGTTGAACGAGTTGAAGGGGTTGTTCGGCAGCGGCGAGACGTTCTGCAGCGGCGCGTCGAAGCCGACCTGCACGTAGTCCTCGTCGAAGATGTTCAGGCCCCAGAACTCGACCATCCAGCGCTTGTCGCGGCGGCCGATGCCGACGCGGGCATTGACCACGGTGAACGCATCCTGCTCCTTCTCCGGGTCCAGGTCGGAACCGGTGTTGTAGTCGGACATGTACTTGGCGCCGACGTTGAAGCGCGCGACCAGGTCGTTGCCGAAGTTCCAGTCGTAGGTGATCGAAGCCGAGCCCGACCAGTAAGGCGCGAAGCTGACCTGGCTGCCCGGCAGCTTGTACAACGCACCGGCCGGCGCGGTGCCGCCGGGGGCGATGAAGTCGCCGCCGGGACGCTCGTCGCCGTAGCGGGTGTCGGCGTAGGTCAGGCCGCCCTGAATCATCAGGCCGCGGCTGGGCTGCCACAGCACTTCGGTGTCGATGCCCTGCGAGACCACTTCCGGAATCGAGCGCACCACGAAGCTGGTGCCCAGGAAGCTGTTGAGCTGGAAGTCCGAATAGGTCTGGTGGAACAGGGTCGCGTTGAGCAGCAGGTTGCCGTCGGCCCAGGTGGTCTTGGCGCCCAGCTCGAAGCTGTTGACGAACTCGCCCGGGAACGAGGTGTCGTTGACCGGCAGGATGCCCTGCCCCGCGCTGGACAGGCCGTTGGCCGACTGCACGCGGTCCAGGTTGAAGCCGCCGGCCTTGTAACCGCGCGCGCCGGACACGTAGGTCATGACATGGTCGTTCCAGCGGTAGGCCAGCTTCAGCGTGCCCGACCATTCCTTTTCTTCGCGTTCCTGGTGGGTGACCCGGCCGTTGTGCAGCGGGTTGGCCCAGGGCAGGCAGCTGAAGCCGACGATGTTGCTGATGATCGCGGCCTGCTGCGCCGGCGGCAGCGAGGCGAACGGCAGGCCGCGCCCGGTCAGCGCCGCGGCGATGCGGCCCTGCGCGGCCGCGCTGACCTGGCCGTTGGGGCCGAAGTACGAGGCGCAGCCCACGCTGCCGTTGGGATTGCTGTAGCGCGAATCCAGTTCCTTGTCTTCGCGGGTGTAGCGCAGGCCCAGGGTGACGTCGAGCGCGTCGGTGGCGTGCCAGGTGTTGTTGGTGAAGAAGGCCGCGGTCTTGGAGTTCTGGCGGTACTTGTCGTCGGCGCCGAAGCCGGCGAAGGCGGTGCCGAACGGCCGGCCGGTGGTCTGCGACAGGAAGGTCGCCGCGGTCGGCGACTGCGCCAACGCCGGATTGATCAAGGCCAGCAGCGCGGTCGACAGGTAGGGCTCGTAAGCGGCGCCGATGCGGTAGGTCTCGTTGCGGTTCAGGTCTTCGTCGGAGAAGAACAGGCCGAACATCCAATCGACCTTTTCGGTCGAACCGGTCAGGCGGAACTCCTGGCTGAAGGTCTTGAACTCGGTCAGCGATTCGTCTTCGTCGGCGTTGCGGTACAGCAGGTCGGCGCTGGAGAAGTCGAAGTCCAGGCCGTTGATCGCGCGCCATTCGCGCTTGGCCGTGATCGAGGTCAGGGTGGCGTTGTTGAACCAGGGCGTGATCCAGTTGATCTCGGCCGAGACGCCCTTGTCCTTCATGTCCTGCTCGGTGCTGCGGTTGCTGTAGGCCACGCGGCCGAACGGGTCGGCCGTGGGCGACACGCCCGAATCCGGGGACAGCGCGTCGATGATGTTGCCGGTGGCACCACGCACGGTGGTCACGCCCACGCAGCAGTTCTCCTCGCGGCTGGTGAAATCGCCGATGAGGTTGATGTCCAGGTTTTCGGTGGGTTCCAGCAGCAGCTGCGCGCGCAGGGTGTGGAAGTTCTGGTCGAAGTCCTCGGTCTCGCGGCGCGGGCCGGCGCCGGTGCGCACGTCGATGAAGCCGTCGCGCTCGCGCTTGGCGCCATAGACGCGGAACGCGGCGTTGTCGCCGATGGAGGTGTTGAACGCGCCCGACACGCCCAGCGCGCCGTAGTTGCCGACAGTGAGTTCGCCTTCGACGCTGGTGTTGTAATCCGGGCGGCGGGTGATCACGTTGATCACGCCGGCCGAGGTGTTCTTGCCGAACACCGTGCCCTGCGGACCCTTGAGCACTTCGATGCGCTCGACCTCGCCCAGGTCGCCGAAGCCCACGCCGTTGCGCGGCCGGTACACGCCGTCGATCACGACACCCACCGACGATTCCAGGCCGGCGTTGTCGCCGACCGTGCCGATGCCGCGGATGCGCGCGGTGGTCTGCGCCTCGCTCTGGGTGCTGGTCACGGTGAGGCCGGGCACCAGTACCTGCAGATCCTTGACGTCGCGCACGCCGTTGTCCTGCAACAGCTGCTGCGGCAGCGCGGTGATCGCGATGGGCACGTCCTGCAGCGCTTCCTCGCGCTTCTGCGCGGTCACGGTGAGGCCGGCCAGGGTGGTCGCCTCCTCCTCATCCTGCGCTTTCGGCGCTGGATCCTGCGCATGCAGCGGCGCGGCGGCGAGCGCCGACAGCGCTACGGCCACCGCAAAAGCGAGTCGACGTCGTCCATGGTTCCGTGTTCCGTGGCCTGCCGGCTTGCGAGCACTCATCGCTATCTCCCCTGACAATAGTTGAACCGCCGGCCCCTGCCGGCGGCGATCCGGTGTTGCGAATTGACGACCCCTGCGACCGCAGCGCGAACTTCGCGCCCACGCGCCCCCTAGGCACGGCCGGGTGCGAACGACCTACGCCAACGCAGTCCGACCGGGACGACGGCCAGGATAGTTGACGCTGTGCACAAAAAAGATAGCCGAAGCTAACACGCCCGTCGCCTGGGTCATGCGGCGCAGCAGCAATCGCACGACCGTTCGTCCAGACGTCGTTTTCACACGTCACCGCCCCATGCGTTCCTCGACGCGCCGCCGGCAGAAAAATTGACAGCGTTCGCATTACCGCAACAGACTGGCCCGGTCATACATCGGCGAATGCAACAGGGACCGTTCGCATGCCTCATATCGTGGTGGACCAGGTTCGCACGCGCGAACGCGATCCGTCCTATGCCTATTGGAATGTCCGGCCGGCCCAATCGCTGGTGGTGTTCGTGCACGGCTGGGGCGGGCATTGCACCGATACCTGGAAGCCGGCCGCCGGCTACATCGCCGCCCACGACGGCGCGGGCGCCGGACACGACCTGCTGTTTTACGCCTACGACTCGCGCAACCAGCCGGCGGGCGTGTCGGCTGCGCAACTGGCGCGCTACCTGCTGGACTTCCTGGCCGACCCCACCGCGGCGATCAACGCCAGTGCCAAGTTCGGACTGCGCAGACAGGCGACCGCATACCAATCGGTGATCTTCCTTTGCCACTCCCTGGGCGCAGTGGTGACCCGGCAAGCCCTGCTGGATCTGGCGGCCCGCAGCAATGCGCCGCCGGCATGGCTCAACCGGGTGCGTCTGGCCTTGTTTGCGCCCGCGCACAAAGGCGCGCTGGCCACCGAAGTCGGCAATACCCTGCTGTCCGAGTTGCTCGGGGCACCAGGACGGGCGATCGGAGCGGCGTTGCGCCTGAAATGGCAGTCGCTGCTCGACTTGGAACAAGGCTCTTCGTTCCTTGCGACCCTGGAACAAGACAGCCGCGCCTATCTGCAGCACAACCCTGGCGCGGGCTGTGCTCGCGCGGCCGTCGTGGCCTGGGCCAGCAACGACCTGATCGTGGTCCGGCAGAACTTCGCTCTGGATGTCCCGGCCGAAGTGGTGAACGGTACCGACCACGTCTCCATCTGCAAGCCGGCGCAACGCGAACACGATGCCTACGCCCTGATGACCGCCCTATTGTGACCGGTGCCGCGCCCATGAGCGATCTGCTGCAACTGCAACGCGACGCGCAATTGGCCCAGCTGCTGGCCAGCTGCAACTTCGATGCCACGGTGGCCGCGGTTTCGCGGCTCGACGACCGCAGGTTGAAGTACTTGTTGGGCTCGCACCTACTTCACGACTACGAAGGCGAGGAAGTGGCGTTCCGCGATGAGGTGGACGGTGTCGTCAGTACCTTGGGACTGGTCGAACTGGGGGTGGCCTTCGGCGCGGTCGCGGTGCCTGGGCCGGAAGTGCGCGAGTTCCTCGAACGCCCACGCGTGCACCGCTACACCTTCGATTTATACCCGCAGCTCCTGGCAGGGCAGCTGCTGCAGCGCCTGCGCGGAAACCCGGCCTTGCCCGAGGCCGGTCTGGGAGCACCGGAGGACTTCCATCGCGTGCACCAGCTCAACGCGCGCAAGCAACAGGAAGACCTCAACCTTTACCTGTCCCTGTTAGACGATATCGCGGTGGACGATTTCGGTCTTTCCGATTTCCTGGAACGGCTGAATGATCCCAAGCAGATAGAACGGGCGCTGAGCGGCCGCAAATCGACCTTCGCCACCGCGCTGTTCGGCCTGTTCGCGTTCCTCAAATGGAGCAGCGACATCCACGCATTGCTGGAGCGCACCGGCAACGACGTCGCGCGCTCGGTCATCTGGCATCAGTTCGGCTATTGGTTCGTCCTCAGCGGCGGCCAGCGCTACGGGGCGCTCGCTGCCTGCCTGGACAGCGCGCGCGACGCGCTGGGCCAACTGGCCCAAAGCGGCGGCGAGATCGATGCGCCGGAGATCGATCGCTATCTGGCGGTGCTGCGCGAACTCACCTCGCACCGCTATGGGGCACCCCTCGAAACCCGTATCCGGGAGCAGGCGCTGGGCCTGCAGTACCAGACGCTGGCGCTGGCACTGAACGATATCTCGTGGGGACCGACGCTGAGCGTGAGCGTGGCTCTGGAGCCTACGATCCAGCCTAAGCTGCTGCTGGGACACGAAGACTAGACGCCTCAGCAATCCCCCGGCTTGAACGGCCCCGCGCTCGCCGGCCTGGCCGCCGGGTCCTGGACGAAGATCTCCTCGCGCAGTACCGCCTCCACCTGGCTCCAGGGCGTGTTGGCGTCGCGCAGCAGGATCAAGCGGCGCGTGGCGGCGATGGCGGCGCGCACCTGCACCGGGTCCGCGTCGCCGGCCGGGTAACCCTCCTTGTCGGGCCGGTCGTGGCAGGCCGTGGACTGGCCGGTGTAGCTGTAGTGCTCGAGGATGCGCGAACCGCTGCCGTCGATGGCGAACTCGCGGCCGGTATGGCTGCGCGAGTACGAGTCCTGCACGGTGTGCAGCAGGGCGCCGAAGGCCATGTCGCGCACCAGCATGTCGTTGTAGTCCTGACCCAGGCGGAACAGCGTCTGCGCGGTCCAGTCGCGCTTGCTGCCCTGGAACCAGGGCTGCATGGGCGCGAATTCGGCGATCGGCCGGTTCACCGGCAAGCGGTCCGCGCCCTGGCGCAGGCCCAGCCGATAGGCGTACTGCGACCAGGCCATGATCCGCTCCAGGGTGAGCGGCGCCGGTTCGGCGTCGGCGCTGGCCATCGCGTGCAGGAACTGCAGGTCGCCGTAGTGGGTGCGGTAGAGCATCAAGTGGTCTTCGCCGAACAGCGGCTGCGGCGGCCCCTTGGGCTTGGGCGCGGTCTTGGCTTTGACGATGGCGTCGCCGATGAAGCCGATCCAGCAGTCGGGGCGGTGCTTGGGCATCAACACCAGTTCGCCCCAGCACGTGGGCCAGCGCACCGATTTCGGAATGCCCGGCGGGTTGTCGTTCCAGATCACCCCCAGCATCACCCGCTGGTACTCGGGCCGGCCGGGGCAGTCGCTGGCGGAAATGCAGCCGTAGGCCGACAGGGTCATGCGCTCGTGCACCGGCGTGGAGCGCGAGCGCAGCACCGTCTCCACGGTGCGCTGATCCACGCCCAGGTGCCGGGCGAGGCCGGCGGCGTCGGCCGCGGCATCGCGTTCGATCATCAACAGCTGCGAGGCCGGACTGACCCCGGCGGTAGCGGCCAAGGCGGCCGCCAGTATCCACTTGCGCATGGAAGCCCCCTGCTCCCTCCCCGATAGCCGCGCATGCTCCGCAAACGGATGACGCCGCGTCAAATTTCTTCTAGGCTGCCCAAGCACGCATCGACAGGGGGTCTTGCATGCGCACGCTTCGGCTAGGGACGGTCGTCGTCCTGCTGGCAGCCGCCGTTGGCTGTTCCAGCATCAATCACGTGGACACGCTGCCCGACGGCAGCGAAATGACGTTCGCCGGCCTCCGCGACCATTTCGGCGCGCACCCGGCCCTGCATGTGTTGCAGACCCATGGCATGGGCGACCATCCGGCGGCGGACCTCTGCGCGCCCGGTGGGCTCAATCTCAAGCTGCAGGACCGGATAGCCGAGCGGCTGAACTTCAAGGTGCTGCCCGAGTTCGCCGCGCCGGCCACGCAGTCGATCCTGCGCGACGGCGTGGAGGTGGGCAGCTATTCCACCCGGGTGTTCGTCGACGACCTGCAGCGGCCCAGCCGCCAGTTGTACTTCTCGTGCGTGACCTGGGGCGAGGCCAGCCGCCTGATCAAGCGCGAGCTGCTGGAGCTGGACGGCGACTTCCTGGAAACCAATCCGCACGAGGGGCGCCGCGCCTTCATCAACCGCAAGGCCAAGCAGTTCGTCAACCGCAGCTTTTCCGACCCGGTGATCTACGTCGGCGAATTCGGCCCGTTCATCCGCGAAACCGTGCGCGAGGGCATCGCCCGTATCGACGCGGCCCAAAGCCATAACCGCATGGGGCTAGTGCAGCGCTACCCCGCCCTGGTACAAGCGGCGCCGGCACCGGCCACGCAGAGCTTCGTCGCCAGCACGCCGATGGCGGTGATCACCGACAGCCTCGGCAGCCGGGTCCTGTTCGACGTGCTGTGGCCGCGCGCAGGCACCTCGGCGCAGAACGACGAATTCGCGCTGCATGGCGACAGCGATCGCGCCGCCAGCGACCGTGCGCTGCAGCGCGCCGGCCAGCAAGTGCGCGCTATCTATATGCTGGCCAACCAACTGCCGCTGCTGGCCCTGGCCGAACTCAAGCCTCCGCCGCAGGGCCAGCCGCTGGATCGCTGGGCGCGGCAGTCGCCCTGCCTGATGCCGCCGCAGGCCTTGGCCGAGCTGAAGGCGCTGCGACCGAGCGAGCCGGCCCTGACCCTGGTCGCCTTCACCGACGTCAACGACGCCCTGAGCTACCGCCTCAGCGACAAGTTCAAGCAACGCTGCGCCCCGCCAGGCTCCGGCCTGAGCATCGTCAACGTCACCCTGACCAATACCCGCGCCTGGTTCGGCCTGTACGCCAACCTGATCGAGGCCCATGCCGACGGCTTCAAGCACAACGAGGACGCCATCGGCTACGTGGTCGAGGGCAATAAGTAAGCCCCAGGGTCGATCCCTGAACGGCGCCGCCCCCGCGCCGGGGGGCCTGATCTGCTCGGCATTTGTCAACCTTGGGCGGGGCGGCCGACTTTAGCTACCCTGTGGCTCCGCGGACGGCACCCGCCCCGCGCCCTGCGCCACCCCACCGCCCCTGATGACCGATATCGCCGACGCGCGCAAAGCCCCGCAAACCGCGGAGCACACCCCGCTGATGAAGCAGTTCTTCGCCGCCAAGGCGGAGCATCCGGACGTGCTGCTGTTCTTCCGCATGGGCGATTTCTACGAGTTGTTCTACGACGACGCGCGCAAGGCCGCGCGGCTGTTGGACATCACCCTGACCCAGCGCGGCGCCTCGGGCGGGCAGCCCATTCCCATGGCCGGCGTGCCGCACCATTCGGCCGAGGGCTACCTGGCGCGGCTGGTGGCGCTGGGCGAATCGGTGGCGATCTGCGAGCAGATCGGCGACCCGGCGCTGGCCAAGGGCATCGTCGAACGCAAGGTGGTGCGCATCGTCACCCCGGGCACGGTCACCGACGAAGCCCTGCTCAACGAACGCCGCGACACCCTGCTGCTGGCGATCGCGCGCGGCAAGCACGGCTACGGCCTGGCCTGGGCCGACCTGGCCGGCGGCCGTTTCCTGGTCAACGAAGTGGCCAGCGAGGACGCGCTGGAAGCCGAGCTGGCGCGGCTGGAGCCGGCCGAGACCCTGGTCCCCGACGAGGACGGCTGGGCGCCGTTCGTGGCCGAGCGCAGCGGCCTGCGCCGGCGCGCGCCCTGGCTGTTCGACGTCGACAGCGGCCGGCGCCAGTTGTTGCGCTTCTTCGGCCTGCACGACCTGTCCGGCTTCGGCCTGGAAGACCGGCCGCTGGCGATCGCCGCCGCCGCCGCGCTGCTGGGCTACGTCGAGGAAACCCAGAAGCAACGCCTGCCGCACCTGACCTCGATCGCGCTGGAATCCGGCGACGGCGCCATCGCCATGAACGCCGCCACCCGCCGCCATCTGGAATTGGACAGCCGCATCGACGGCGACAGCCGCACCACCCTGCTGGGCGTGCTCGACAGCACCATCACGCCGATGGGCGGGCGCCTGCTGCGGCGCTGGCTGCACCGGCCGCTGCGCGACCGCGCGACCCTGCAGCTGCGCCACCAGGCGGTGGCCACCCTGATCGAGCGCGGCGCCGGCGACAGCGTGCGCGAGCGCTTCCGCGCGCTGGGCGACCTGGAACGCATCCTCTCGCGCATCGCTTTGCGCAGCGCGCGCCCGCGCGACCTGTCGACCCTGCGCGACGGCCTGGGCCTGCTGCCCGACGTGCGCGCGGTGCTGGCGCCGCTGGACGCGCCGCGCCTGGCCGAGCTCGGCGCCGAACTGGGCGAGCACGCCGAACACGCGCACCTGCTGGCGCAGGCGATCGTGCCGCAGCCGCCGGTGCTGGCCCGCGACGGCGGCGTGTTCGCCACCGGCTTCGACGCCGAGCTGGACGAACTGCGCACGCTGTCGACCAATGCCGACCAGTTCCTGGTCGACCTGGAAGCGCGCGAGCGCGCGGCCAGCGGCATCCCCACCCTCAAGGTGGGCTACAACCGCGTGCACGGCTATTACCTGGAAATCAGCAAGGCCCAGGCCGAGAAGGCGCCCACGCATTACACCCGCCGCCAGACCCTGAGCAACGCCGAGCGCTACATCACCGAGGAGCTCAAGCAGTTCGAGGACAAGGTGCTGTCGGCGCGCGAGCGCGCGCTGTCGCGCGAACGCCTGCTCTACGAACAACTGCTGGACGCGCTCAACGAACGCCTGGCCCCGCTCAAGCGCTGCGCCGCGGCGCTGTCCGAACTGGACGTGCTGTGCGCCTTCGCCGAACGCGCGGCCAGCCTGGACTGGGCGCAGCCGGAACTGACGGAGGCGCCGGGCTTGCGCATCGAACGCGGCCGCCACCCGGTGGTGGAGGCGGTGCGCAGCGAGCCGTTCGAGCCCAACGATCTGATCCTGGACGAGGACAACGGCCGGCGCATGCTGGTCATCACCGGCCCGAACATGGGCGGTAAGTCGACCTACATGCGCCAGAACGCGCTGATCGTGCTGTTGGCGCATATCGGCAGCTTCGTGCCGGCCTCGCGCGCCGTGCTCGGCCCGGTCGACCGCATCCTGACCCGCATCGGCGCCGGCGACGACCTGGCCCGCGGCCAATCGACCTTCATGGTCGAAATGAGCGAGACCAGCTACATCCTGCACCACGCCAGCGACCGCTCGCTGGTGCTGATGGACGAGATCGGTCGCGGCACCTCGACCTACGACGGCCTGGCGCTGGCCGAGGCCTGCGCTCGCCACCTGGCCCATCACAATCGCGCCTACACCCTGTTCGCCACCCACTATTTCGAACTGACCGCGCTGGCCGAACCCGGCAACGGCATCGCCAACGTGCACCTGGACGCGGTGGAGCATGGCGAGCAACTGGTGTTCATGCACGCGGTCAAGGACGGCCCGGCCGACCGCAGTTTCGGCCTGCAGGTGGCGGCGCTGGCGGGCCTGCCCAAATCGGTGGTCAAGCAGGCGCGCGCGCGCCTGATCGAACTGGAGCAGCAGGGCCGCGACCATCCCACACCCTCGCTGGCCACCGCCGCACTGGACGCACCGCAGCAGTTCGGCCTGTTCGCGCCGTCGTCGGCGGCGCTGGACGCGCTGGGCGAGGTCGATCCCGACGAGCTCACGCCCAAGCAGGCGCTGGAAGCGCTGTACCGGCTCAAAGCCCTGCTCTGAGGTCCGACGCGCCGCAGCCGCTAGACTGTGGCGCAAACGGTCAACGGAGCGGTCGTGGAAGCCCTGATTTTCGTCGTCGGCCTGGTCGCCGGCCTGATCCTCGCGCGCCTGTACCGCCCCGCCCCGCCGGCGCCGCCGGCCACGCCCATCGCCGCACCGCCCGAGCGCGAAGACGAGCGCAGCGAAGCCGCCTTGCCCGCGCCGCCCAGCGAACCGGAATCCGCGCCGCCCGACGCAGCGCCGGAGACGCCGCAGGATCGTCTGGATCGGCTGGTGCGCGAGGTCATGGCCAACGACGACCGCATCCAGCGCCCGCAGGACCTGATCGCCCAGCCCGCGTTCCAGCAGGGCGTGGACCTGCTCGCCAGCGACGCCTTCAGCGCCGACGAACTGCTGCGCCAGGTGCCCGGCGCGGGTTACGTGCTGCAGTCGATGGCCATCCGCGCCGCTGCGCGCCGCGAGGACGTGGCCTTCGCGCCCTTGCTGGATCAGGCCGGCCAGTTCGGCGCCTATCCGCTGCATCTGCTGATCGAAGCGCTGCGCACGCGCGCCGACGCCGCCTCGCTGCTGCCGCTGATGCGCCACGCCCAGCCGTGGTGGTGGGAGTTCGCCCCGCTGCGCCAGTTGCTGCGCGACTACCTGCAGTGGGCCGAGGGCATGGGCGCGGCGAGCGCGGTGCCGCCGCTGGACGATCTGGACGAGGACGGCATCGCCCAGCTGCGCGAGAGCCTGAGGCGCTTCGCCTCTCCTGCGCTGGCGCCGCTGGCCGAGCAGTTGGAACGCGCCGCGGGCGCGCGCCGCGAAGGCCGCGTGCTCGGCGGCTTCGGCCGGGTCAATCCGCAGCCCAAGCCGCGCACCCGCATCGTCCACGACGAACTGGCCGCGCAACTGCAACGCCTGCACGAGCTCTACAGCGGCGACGACGCGGCCTCGGTGCTGGTCTCCGGCGAACACGGCGTGGGCAAGAGCGTGCTCATCGACCTGCTGACCGAGCGCCTGCAAGCCGAAGGCTGGCTGGTGTTCGAAGCCTCCGCCGCCGAGGTGCTGGCCGGTCAGAGCTACATCGGCGAACTCGAGGAGCGCGTGCGCGAGATGCTGGCGGTGCTCAACCGCAAGCGCGCGCTGTGGCGGGTGCCGGAGTTCGTGGACCTGCTCAACAAAGGCGCGCATTCGCGCGACCCGCGCGGCCTGCTCGACCTGGTGCTGCCGGCGATCGAGCGCGGCGAACTGCGCCTGATCGGCGAGATCACCCCGCGCCAGCTGGCTCAGTTGCAGGTGGCGCGGCCGGTGATCAAGCACCACTTCCGCGCCCTCAACCTGGAGCCCCTGGCCGCCGACGCGCTGGAGCCGGTGGCGCAACGCTGGGCCCAGGCCGAGCGCGAGCGCCACGGCCGCGAGATCGCCGACGCGCGCACCCTGGGCGAAGCCGCGCGCATGGCCGCGCAGTACTTCCCCGAGCAGCACGAACCCGGCCGCCTGCTGCGCCTGCTCGACGACACCCTGCAGGCCGCCGTCGCCAGCGACCCGCCCCGCCTGCCGCTGGACGGCGAACAGGTGCTGGCGGCGATCGCGCGCCGCAGCGGCCTGCCGCTGGAGGTGATCGACGACCGCCAGAGCCTGGACCTGGAGCGCCTGCGCGCGCTCTTCCGCACCCGCGTGATCGGCCAGGACGAGGCCGTGGATGCGCTGCTGGACCGCATCGCCCTGCTCAAGGCCGGCCTGACCGACAACGGCCGCCCGATCGGCGTGTTCCTGTTCGCCGGCCCCACCGGCACCGGCAAGACCGAACTGGCCAAGGCCCTGGGCGAATTGCTGTTCGGCAGCGACGAGCGCCTGTTGCGCCTGGACATGAGCGAGTTCCAGTCCGAGGACGCGGCCTGGCGCCTGACCGCCGACGACGACGGCCAGGGCGTGCGCTCGCTGACCTCGCGCATCCGCCAGCAACCGTTCTCGGTGGTGCTGCTGGACGAGTTCGAAAAGGCCCACCCCAAGGTCTGGGACCTGTTCCTGCAGGTGTTCGACGACGCGCGCTTGAGCGACCGCAGCGGCCACACCGCCGATTTCCGCCACAGCATCATCATCCTCACCAGCAACGTCGGCTCCACGATCACCCGCAGCGCCGGGCCGGGCTTCACCGCCACCCGCGGCGGCTATTCGCGCGCGGCGGTGGAAAAGGCGCTGTTCGAAACCTTCCGCCGCGAATTCATCAACCGCCTGGACCGGGTGGTGCTGTTCAACCCGCTGGACCGCAACCTGATGCGCGAGATCCTGCACAAGGAACTGGCGCGGGTGCTGACCCGGCGCGGCCTGCGCAACCGCGACTGGGCGGTGGAGTGGGAACCCTCGGCGATCGAGTTCCTGCTCGACAAGGGCTTCACCCCGGACCTGGGCGCGCGCCCGCTGCGGCGCGCGATCGAGCACCACCTGCTGGCGCCGCTGGCGCGCAGCATCGTCGAGCACCGCGCGCCGCAAGGCGACCAGTTCCTGTTCGTGCGCAGCGCCGGCGACAAGCTGGAGGTGGAGTTCATCGATCCCGAACCCGCGCCGGCCGCCGCCGCGCCGGCGCCGGCGGGCGCGGTGCCGGCACCCGGCGGCGACGATCTGCGCGACCTGGTCTACGCGCCCACCGCCGATGCGGCCGCGGTCGCGCGCCTGGACGCGCGCCTGAGCGCGCTGGAAGCGACGGTGCAGGGCGCGCCCTGGCGCAACGAGCGCGAGGCCGACTATGCGCGCATGAGCGCCGCGGATTTCTGGGAATCGCCCGAACGCCACGGCGTGCTCGACCGGATCGAACGCCGCGACCGCATCGAAAGCGCGCTCGATACTGCCCGGCGCATGCAGCACCGCCTGCGCGAAGACCGCGGCAGCGACGAATTCGCCGGCCGCCTGGCGCAGTTGCTGTTCCTGCTCGATCTGGCCGCCAGCGCGGTGGCCGAGCAGCGCCCGCAGGACGCGCTGCTGGAAATCGACACCGATCCGTCCGTGCAGCAGCGCCACGGCGCCGACCTGCGGCTGTGGTGGCAGGACCTGCTGGAGATGTACCTGGCCTGGGCGCGCCGCCGCAACATGCGCGTGGAAGTGCTGCGCCAGGACGGCGAACGCTGCCGCGCCTGGCTGGCGATCAGCGGCTTCGGCGCCTACGACCTGCTGCGCGACGAATCCGGCCTGCACGTGCGCGAGGAAGCCGACGAAGGCGCGACCCGGCGCCTGAGCCTGTCGGTGCAGGTCGCGCCCGACCTGCCGGGCCGCGCGCGCGTGCCCGCACCGCGCGCCGAGGACGAGCGGCGGATCTGCCGTCGCTACCGCGACACGCCCTCGCCGCTGGTGCGCGACGGCGTGCGCGGCTGGCGCAGCGGCCGCCTGGACCGTGTCCTGGGTGGCGAATTCGATGTGATCCAGGGCGGCTGAGCTTGAGCGCCCCTGGGGCGCATGGCAGGATCGCGCCGGTGACCACTCCGACCGCCGAGGCAGTGCACCTGCGCGACCTGGCGCGCCTGCGCCGGGTGCGCGACCGCATGGACCGCGATTACGCCCAGCCGCTGGACGTGGAAGCGCTGGCGCGCGGCGCGCACATGTCCGCCGGGCACCTGAGCCGGCAGTTCCGCCTGGCCTACGGCGAATCGCCCTACTCCTATCTGATGACCCGGCGCATCGAGCGCGCGATGGCGCTGCTGCGCCGCGGCGACCTCAGCGTGACCGAGGTCTGCTTCGCCGTGGGCTGCTCCTCGCTGGGCACCTTCAGCACCCGTTTCGCCGAGTTGGTGGGCATGCCGCCCAGCGTCTATCGCGAGCAGGCGGCCGGCGACCTGCGCGGCCTGCCCTCGTGCCTGAGCAAGCAGGCGAGCAAACCGATCAGGAATCGAGAAGCGCCGGCGCCCGAGCCGGACCTAGCATGAGCGCTCCTTTCAACCGCCACGCAGGACCGCCATGGAACTCTCGATCCACGCCAGCTTCCTCCCCCAGAACGACCCCGACGCCGCGCTGAGTTTCTACCGCGACACCCTGGGTTTCGAAATCCGCAACGACGTGGGCTACCAGGGCCTGCGCTGGATCACGGTGGGCCCGGTCGGGCAGCCCGCGGTCAGCATCGTCCTGTATCCGCCGGGCGCCGCGCCGGGTGTGACCGACGAGGAGCGCCGCACCATCGCCGAGATGATGGCCAAGGGCACCTACGCCTCGCTGCTGCTGGCCAGCCGCGACGTCGACGCCGCCTTCGCCCTGCTGCAGGCGCGCGACGCCGAGATCGTGCAGGAGCCCATCGACCAGCCCTACGGCGTGCGCGACTGCGCGGTGCGCGACCCGGCCGGCAACATGATCCGCATCCAGCAGCAGCGCTGAACGCTCCCTCGCGATGCGGCCCGACGCCGCATCGCCCCTTCACCCTCGCCGAGGAACGCCCCATGGCCAAGACCGCCACCGGTGCCAAGAAAACCGCCCAGCCCGCGGCCAAGAAAGCCGCCGCCCAGAAGACCGCCAAGCCCGCCGCCAGCGGCTTCAGCGCCGAGGAACGCGCGGCGATGAAGGAACGCGCGCAGGAAGTGAAGGCCGAGGCGCGTGCGCGTGCCGGCCGCGAGGAAGGCGAACGCACGATCAAGGCCGCCATCGCCGCGATGCCGGCGCCGGACCGCGCCATGGCCAAGCGCCTGCATGAGATCGTGAGCGAGAACGCGCCGGCGCTGATGCCCAAGACCTGGTACGGCATGCCTGCCTACGCCGATCAGGACGGCAAGGTGGTGTGCTTCTTCCAGGCCGCGTCCAAGTTCAAGGCGCGCTACGCCACCTTCGGCTTCAACGACGCCGCCCAGCTCGACGACGGCGCGATCTGGGCCACCGCTTTCGCCGTCAAAGAACTGAGCGCGGCCGCGGAAAAGAAGATCGCCGCGCTGGTCAAGCAAGCGGCGGGCTGACACGCGTCACGCACAAGCGCGTCACCCATCGGGCCTCCCACGGCGGGACGGTCTCGTAAACTGTCCGGTTCCAACCCAGGAGGCAGGATGAGCAAGGGCAAGAGCGGCAATGCCGCCAGCAACGGCGGCGCGCAGCCGCACGCCGCCGACCGCCACGACCTGATCCGGGTGCAGGGCGCGCGCGAGAACAACCTCAAAGACATCGACATCGCCCTGCCCAAGCGCCGGCTGACCGTGTTCACCGGCGTGTCGGGCTCGGGCAAGAGTTCGCTGGTGTTCGGCACCATCGCCGCCGAATCGCAGCGCATGATCAACGAGACCTACAGCAGCTTCGTCCAGGGCTTCATGCCCACGCTGGCGCGTCCGGACGTGGACGTGCTCGATGGCCTGACCACCGCCATCATCGTCGACCAGCAGCGTCTGGGCGCGGACCCGCGCTCCACCGTGGGCACCGCCACCGACGCCAACGCGATGCTACGCATTTTATTCAGCCGCCTGGGCAAGCCGCACGTGGGCCCGCCCAGCGCCTTCGCCTTCAACGTGCCTTCGGTGACGGCGGTGGGCGCGCTCACCGTCGAGCGCGGCGCCAAGACCAAGACGGTCAAGGAAACCTTCAACCGCCTGGGCGGCATGTGCCCGCGCTGCGAGGGCCGGGGCTCGATCTCGGACATCGACCTGACCCAGCTCTACGACGCCGGCAAGTCGCTCAACCAAGGCGCGCTGACCATCCCCGGCTACAGCATGGACGGCTGGTACGGCCGCATCTACCGCGGCTGCGGCTACTTCGACCCGGACAAACCCATCGCCAAGTTCGGCAAGAAGGAACTGCACGCCCTGCTCTACCAGGAGCCGACCAAGATCAAGGTCGACGGCATCAACCTGACCTACGCCGGCCTGATCCCGTCGATCCAGAAGTCGTTCCTGTCCAAGGACATCGAGGCGCTGCAGCCGCACGTGCGCGCCTTCGTCGAACGCGCCACCACCTTCACCACCTGCCCCGACTGCGGCGGCACCCGCCTGGCCGAGCATGCGCGCGCGTCCAAGATCGGCAAGCTCAGCATCGCCGATGCCTGCGCCATGCAGATCAGCGACCTGGCGCTCTGGATCGCCGGCTTGAAGGAGCCCACGGTGGCGCCGCTGCTGACCAAGCTGCGGCACGCGCTGGATTCGTTCGTGGAAATCGGCCTGGGCTACCTGTCGCTGGACCGCCCCGCCGGCACCCTGTCCGGCGGCGAGGCGCAGCGGGTCAAGATGATCCGCCAGCTCGGCTCCTCGCTGACCGACGTCACCTACGTGTTCGACGAGCCCACCACCGGCCTGCACCCGCACGACATCCAGCGCATGAACGAGCTGCTGCTGCGCCTGCGCGACAAGGGCAATACCGTGCTGGTGGTGGAGCACAAGCCCGAGGTCATGGCCATCGCCGATCATCTGGTCGACCTGGGCCCTGGCGCCGGCACCGCCGGCGGGCGCGTGTGCTACGAGGGCGACCACGCCGGCCTGCGCGCCAGCGGCACGCTCACCGGCAAGCATCTGGACGATCGGGCGGCGCTGAAAACTCGGGTACGCAAACCGACCGGCTCGCTGCCGATCCGCGGCGCCGACGCGCATAACCTGAAACAGGTGAGCGTCGATATTCCGCTGGGCGTGCTGTGCGTGGTTACCGGCGTGGCCGGTTCGGGCAAGAGCTCGCTGATCCACGGCTCGGTGTCCGGGCGCGAGGGCGTGGTCGCGATCGACCAGGCGCCGATCCGCGGCTCGCGGCGCAGCAATCCGGCCACCTACACCGGCCTGCTGGAACCGATCCGCAAGGCCTTCGCCAAGGCCAACGACGTCAAGCCCGCCTTGTTCAGCGCCAACTCCGAAGGCGCCTGCCCCAGCTGCAACGGCGCCGGCGTGATCTACACCGACCTGGGCATGCTGGCCGGCGTCGCCGTGCCTTGCGACGACTGCGAAGGCAAGCGCTTTCAGCCGGCGGTGCTGAAGTACAAGTTCGGCGGCCGCGACATCAGCCAGGTGCTGGCCATGCCGGTGGCCGAGGCGCTGGAATTCTTCGCCGCCGGCAAGGGCAAGGACGCGGCCGCGCAGGCGATCCTGCAGTGCCTGGCCGACGTGGGCCTGGGCTACCTGAGTCTGGGCCAGCCGCTGACCACGCTGTCGGGCGGCGAACGCCAGCGGCTCAAGCTGGCCACGCACATGGGCGAGAAGGGCGGCGTCTACGTGCTCGACGAGCCCACCGCCGGTCTGCACCTGGCCGATGTGGCGCAGCTGCTGGCGCTGTTGGATCAACTGGTCGACGCGGGCAAATCGGTGATCGTGATCGAGCACCACCAGGCGGTGATGGCGCACGCCGACTGGATCGTCGACCTGGGTCCGGGCGCGGGCCACGACGGCGGCCGTGTGGTGTTCGAAGGCACGCCGGCGGAATTGATCGAGCGCCGGGCGACGCTCACCGGCCGGCATTTGGCCGATTACGTCGGCCGCAAATAGGCCGTCGCCGATCGCATAACGGCGGGCCGCAAGGTCCGCCTGTGCCGTGGCGACGTCACTCCGCCATCACACCGCCGCTACCGTCGCCTCCGCAGCCTGCGCCAGGGGCGGCGGGCGTTCGGCTGTGCATCGGCCTTCATAGCCAGGGCCTATCGGATACGTCGAAAGGATCGATTTCACAAGCAGATCGCGCCGACCTATCGTCCCTGGGTCCCCCGCGACACGGAACGCCAGCGATGAGCCAGCAGGACGACCGCTCCACTCTCTCCCCGACCGCTGCGCACGGCGTCGCGGTTCCTCGCTGGCGCCCTCCCCCGCTCGACTACTAGCGCCACCGCAACGGCGGCGCGCGTCCGCGCGCGCCGTTGCCTCGAACCCGTTCCCTCGAATCACGCACTCCACCCACACCGTCGAAGGCAGAGAGCCCATGTCAAACGAAAGCAAATGCCCGTTCAACCACACCGCTGGCGGTGGCCGCAGCAATCGCGACTGGTGGCCGCACCAGTTGCCGGTGGACCTGCTGCACGATCATTCCTCCAAGTCCGACCCGCTGGGTGCGGACTTCAACTACGCCGAGGCGTTCAAGCGCCTGGACCTGAAAGCGCTCAAGGCCGACATCGCCAAGGCGCTGACCGATTCGCAGGACTGGTGGCCGGCCGACTTCGGCCATTACGGCCCGCTGATGATCCGCATGGCCTGGCATAGCGCCGGCACCTACCGCACCTTCGACGGACGCGGCGGCGGCGGCCGCGGCCAGCAGCGCTTCGCTCCGCTCAACAGCTGGCCGGACAACGGCAACCTGGACAAGGCCCGCCGCCTGCTCTGGCCGGTCAAGCAGAAGTACGGCCAGAGCATTTCCTGGGCCGACCTGATGATCCTCACCGGCAACGTCGCGCTGGAATCGATGGGCTTCAGGACCTTCGGCTTCGGCGGCGGCCGCGCCGACACCTGGGAACCCGACCACGACGTGTACTGGGGCTCGGAAGACACCTGGCTGGGCGACAAGCGCTACAGCGGCGAACGCGACCTGGAAACGCCGCTGGGCGCGGTGCAGATGGGCCTGATCTACGTCAATCCCGAAGGCCCCAACGGCAACGCCGATCCGATCTCCGCCGCGCGCGACATCCGCGACACGTTCGCGCGCATGGCCATGAACGACGAAGAGACCGTGGCCCTGATCGCCGGCGGCCACAGCTTCGGCAAGACCCACGGCGCGGGCGATCCCAAGAACGTCGGCGCCGAACCCGAAGGCGACGACATCACCGCCCAGGGCCTGGGCTGGCGCAGCACCCACGGCACCGGCCACGCCGGCGACGCGATCACCAGCGGCCTGGAAGTGACCTGGACCACCACACCGACGAAGTGGAGCAACAACTTCTTCGAGAACCTGTTCGGTTTCGAGTGGGAACCCGACACCAGCCCCGGCGGCGCCAAGCAGTGGGTGGCCAAGAATGCCGAGGCGATCATTCCCGACGCGCACGACCCGTCGAAGAAGCATCGCCCGACCATGCTCACCACCGACCTGTCGCTGCGCATGGATCCGGCCTACGAGAAGATCTCGCGCCGCTTCCTGGAAAACCCCGACCAGTTCGCCGACGCCTTCGCCCGCGCCTGGTTCAAGCTGACCCACCGCGACATGGGCCCGAAGGTGCGCTACCTGGGTCCGGAAGTGCCGGCCGAAGACCTGATCTGGCAGGACCCGGTGCCGGCGGTCGATCACCCGCTGATCGATGCGCAGGACATCGCCGCGCTCAAGGCCAAGATCCTGGCCTCGGGCCTGAGCGTGCCGGAACTGGTGTCCACCGCCTGGGCCTCGGCTTCGACCTTCCGCGGTTCGGACCGTCGCGGCGGCGCCAACGGCGCGCGCATCCGCCTGGCTCCGCAGAAGGACTGGGCCGTCAACCAGCCGCAGCAGCTGGCCAAGGTGCTGGCGGCGCTGGAAGGCATCCAGAAGGATTTCAACGGCAGCGCCGCCGGCGGCAAGAAGGTGTCGTTGGCCGACCTGATCGTGCTGGGCGGCAACGCCGCGGTGGAGAAGGCGGCCAAGGACGCGGGCGTGAGCGTGGACGTGCCATTCTCGGCCGGCCGCACCGACGCCAGCGATGCCCAGACCGACGCCGAATCCTTCGCCGTGCTCGAGCCGTTCGCCGACGGTTTCCGCAACTACCTCAAGGCCAAGGCGCCGGTGCCGGCCGAGTCGCTGCTGATCGACAAGGCGCAGCTGCTGACCCTGACCGCGCCGCAGATGACCGCGCTGATCGGCGGCCTGCGCGTGCTCGGCGCCAACGCCGGCAACAGCAAGCATGGCGTGTTCACCGACCGCGTCGGCACGCTCAGCAACGACTTCTTCGTCAACCTGCTGGAAATGGGCACCGAGTGGAAGGCCGTCAACGGCCAGGAGAACCTGTTCGAAGGCTACGACAAGTCGAACCAGGTGAAGTGGACCGCGACCCGCGTGGACCTGATCTTCGGCTCGCACTCGCAGCTGCGCGCGCTGGCCGAGGTCTATGCGAGCTCGGACGCCAAGGAGAAGTTCGTGCGCGACTTCGTCGCGGCCTGGAACAAGGTGATGAATCTGGATCGGTTCGATCTGGCCTGATCCTGCGGCTGCGTGCGGATGCGTCCCAAACGGCATCCGCACATCACTGGCCCGGCGAGCGATCGCCGGGCTTTTTTTGAGGTCGGGCTGGCGTCGTCGCTTTGGATGCGCGGTCGCGGCTTACGCCGCTCCTACCCCAAGGCGTAATCGGAGTCGCCGCCGCGGGTGCGCGGCCGCGGCTTGGGCCGCTCCTGCACGAAAGCGATGCGGCACGCTGGCTTTGGGCTAGGAGCGGCGTGAGCCGCGACGCGGGTAACGGACCGCGGCGTGGCGCTCAGTCGCTGCCCTCGCCCGCACCCAGGACCAACGCCGCCCGCAGCACCGACAGCGGCAGCTCGGCTTCGTCTTCCTCGTCGTCTTCCAGATGCCAGGCCGCGGACAGACCTTGCTGCGCCACCACCCAGCGCAGCATGCGCGAACGCGGGATGCCGCCGGCTTCGGTGACGATGTCCAAACGGCCCGCCAACCGCCCGGGCAGTTCGTCGCCCAGCTGCAAGGGGTCGCCCAGTTGGGTCGCATAGTCGTAGCCACGCTCGCCGATCACACGCTTGGGATCGATCGCCAGCCAGCCGCGCTGCGGGCCGAAATCGAGCACGTTCTCGTGGTGCAGATCGCCGTGCAGCGGCACCGGTGGCCAGGGCTGCGACAGCAGTTCGTGCGCGATCGACCAGGCGGTGGCGTACAGGCCGCCGTGATCGCGCGCAGCCTGTTCCAGCGAATCGAAATAACGCGGCAGCGGCACCAAGCCCTGCGGCGGCGCATGCGGATGGCCGTGCAGGCGCTGGGCCACGTCGCAAAGGATGCGGCAGGCCTGCGCGTCGCGGCCGTCGCCGGCCATGGCGAGCAGGGTATCGCCGCCGGTCGCGCGTTCCAGCAACAGCACCGGACCCTCGCACGCGAGCACGCGCGCGGCGCCGTCGCCGTCCCACCAGCGCATCAGCACGCCGCTGCGCTGTTCTTCGGCGTCGTAGGCCAGCTTGAGCATCGCAGGCTGGCCTGCGTGCCGCACCGGTTGCAAGGCGCTGGACGGCGTGTCGAAGGCGGCACCGTCGGGCTGCAGCGACCAGCGCGCGCGCCACGGCGCCAGGGCGGTGTCGGGATCGGGGCGGGCCGCGTTCTCGGACGCGTCGGGCGCTGGGGTCATCGAGGCTCGGTCCAGGTAGCGGCGGAAGCGGCGGTCGCGGGGCTCCATCTTGACCGTTGCACCTCGCGAGGGCGATGCCGATTCGGGCCGCTGCGCGCCTGTCTTCATCCTGTAGAGGGTGCCGCCCGGCCGCCGCCGATCCGGAGCGCGCAACCCCTGCCCCTGTCGCTCGATGTGGAGCCACTACACACTGATTACATACCGCTTTCCGGCCGCGCCGGGCCCCGCCGTGGCCGTCACCACGGCCGCGCCAAACAGCGCTAGGATCGGCTTCCACCGCTAACAGGACACGCCCCCATGAGTTCGATGACCGACGACCTCCTCCGCCAACTCCAGGGCCAGCCGCTGGAACAGATGAGCAGCCAGCTGGGCCTGTCGCAGTCGCAGACCGCGGGCGCGGTGTCGGCGGCGCTGCCGCTGCTGCTGGGCGCGCTGGGCCGCAACGCCAGCCAGCCGCAGGGCGCCGAGGCGCTGTTCGGCGCGCTGCAGCGCGACCACGCCGGCGGCGCCGGCAGCGGCCTGGACATCGGCAGCGTGCTGGGCGCGGTGCTGGGCGGCGGCGCCAGCCGTCAGACCGACGGCGCCGGCATCCTCGGCCACATCTTCGGCGGCCGCCAGGACACCGCGGCACAGGGCCTGGGCCAGGCCACCGGCCTGGGCGGCGGGCAGGCCAATACCCTGCTCAAGATCCTGGCGCCGATCGTGCTGTCCTACCTGGCGCAGCGCATGTTCTCCGGCGGCGGCGGCCGTCAGGCCTCGCCGCAGGCACTGGGCGACGTGCTCGGCCAGGAGCGGCAGCGCATCCAGCAGGACAGCGGCGCCGGCGGCCTGCTCGGCGCGGTGCTGGACCAGGACGGCGACGGCCAGCTCGGCCTGGGCGACCTGCTCAAGATCGGCGGCGGCCTGCTGGGCGGCGGCAACCGCTAAGCGCTCGCCACCCTCAGCTCGCAAACAACGGCCGCGCTCGACGCGGCCGTTGTCGTTTTGCCCGGCCTGCGCCTCGGGGTAGGAGCGGCGTGAGCCGCGACCGAGTATCCGCAACTACGACGAAGGCCGCGATCGCCCCTGTAGGAGCTGCGCAAGCTGCGACCGCGAATTCGCACCTACGGCGTAGCTCTGCGCTTCCGCCTTTGCTTGTCTTCCCCCTCTGACAAAGGGGGATTGAGGGGGATTTGCTTTGGCTCTTAAGCAACAGCAACAGCTTCCGTCCGCAAGCGGCCGGGTCACTTTCTTTTGATAAGCGTCAAAAGAAAGTAACCAAGGAAAAACGCTTCGCCAGAGCTCCCGTGCGAGAGCGGAGTTGGCGCGGGGATTTTTCGATGGCACATCCCTGTGCCAGCGAAAAACGGCGCACATCCTGTGCGCCGCCCTTCGGGTCTTCTATTGGTACTGCGAGTTCGGCGCTCGAGCGAGGGGCAAGAGCATTCGCGCTTTGCGCTCACCCCCTCACCCTAACCCTCTCCCGTAAACGGGGTGAGGGGCAGCGCTTGCGAGCCACTGGCTCGCGCTGCACCGAGCGCCCGACCGCTATGCGGTCGGGCCGGGGTGCTGGTTGAAGTCGGTGATGATAATGCCTGCTTTAGCCCCTCTCCCGTTTACGGGAGAGGGGTTGGGGTGAGGGCGCGCGGGGCAGCAACCCACAGCGTTACCTCACCTCCACGCTTCCGGACCCGACACCGCACGCGCCCTCACAACGCATCGATATCCCCCAACGCCCGTATCAACCGCCTGGCGCGCTTATCCGGCTTGGTTTCCGGCGCGCGATAGCCGTTGCGTTCGGCCGCCCGCAACGCACGCGCCGCTTCGCGCGCGGCGCGAGAGGCCTCGGTTTCCGCGTACAGCGTCTGCGCCACGCTGGCCGGTCCGCGCGTGTCGCTGAGCGCGAGCACCTGCAGTTCGAACTGCTCCTCGCCGCGCACCACGCGCAACGCGTCGCCCGCGCGCACGGTGCGCGAGGCCTTGGCGCGCTGGCCGCCGATCTCGACCTTGCCGGTGTCGATCGCGGTGCGCGCCAGGCTGCGGGTCTTGTAGAAGCGCGCGGCCCACAGCCACAGGTCCAGGCGTACGCCGGCTGCGGCCGGGGCCGCGGAATGGGAGGTGTCGGAATTGGGTTTCATCGGATTCAAACTTAGGGCGCCGCACCGGATTCGCAATGACCGCAGCGATCCGCCCATCGGCAAAGCTCAGATCTCTTCCAGCGCCAGGGTGAACACACCCGCCTCGCCTTTGCCGTAGGCCTCGCGCCAGATCCGATACCCCTCCAGGTCCGCCTCGGCCACCGGCATCGAGCCGATCACCCGTGGCGAGGCTTCGAGCACCCGGCTGGCGACGATGGGGAAATGGTTGAGCAGCGGCAGGCCCATGAGCTCGGCGACGTCGTCAATGTGCTCGGCCAGCACTTCGTCGCCTGTGTGCACGTTGAATTTGCGCAGCGACAGCGCCTGCTCGCCGTCAGGCATGGGGTCGATGCGCTGCACCCAGAAGAACCCCCAGCCTCCGTCGCTGCGAGGATAGGTGCAGATATCGCCTACGGACAGAACCGGTTGCATGCGTGCGCTCCTGCGGCATGAGACATTCCGGACGAAATGTAGCGCATCGCGCAATCCGCCAACGAAAACGGCCGCCTCGCGGCGGCCGTTTTCTCGCGCTGCGCGCCTGGCGCGCGTCGCGGAATTACTCGGTGACGGCGGCGTTCTTGGCGCGCGCGTAGGCGGCCAGGTCTTCGCGGATGCGCGCCTTCTTGCCTTCCAGGCCGCGCAGGTAGTACAGCTTGCCCGAACGCACCTTACCGCGGCGCTTGACTTCGACCGAGTCGATGATCGCGCTGTGGGTCTGGAACACGCGCTCGACGCCGAAGCCGTGCGAGATCTTGCGCACGGTGAACGACGAGTTCAGACCGGCGTTCTTCTTGCCGATGACCACGCCTTCGTAGGCCTGGACGCGTTCGCGGTTGCCTTCCTTGACCTTGACGTTGACGACGACGGTGTCGCCGGGGCCGAAGTCCGGCAGCTGGCGCTGCACCTGTTCGGCTTCGAAGTTCTGCAGCAGGGTATTGAGCGAGGGCTTGTTCATGGCACGGCCTGTTGGATTAGTTGTTGCGCGAGTGCACGAGGACCCGCGTCATGGCATGGATGGAGCAATGAAGCCGCGCATTATAGCGGCATTTTTCCTTGTGTGACTAGCGTTTAGCCCGTTCCGCCTAGGCGGCGGGCTCGCCGTCGGCCGGCTCGGCCGGCCCAGGCATGGCACCGGCGCCATCCGCAGCGGCCATCTGGGCCTTAAATTCGTCCAACAGGCGCCGATCCTGCTTGGAAAGCGCGGCTTCGTTCAACAAATCAGGCCGCCGCAGCCAGGTCCGGCCCAGCGACTGCTGGCGCCGCCAGCGCGCGATCAGGGCGTGGTTGCCCGACAGCAGCACCTCCGGCACCGCACCCAGGGGATGCTCGACCGGGCGGGTGTAGTGCGGGCAGTCCAGCAGGCCGTCCTCGAAGCTGTCCTGGACCGCGGACTCGGCGTCGTTGAGCACGCCCTCGCGCAGGCGCGCGACCGCGTCCACCACCACCGCCGCGGCCAATTCGCCGCCGGACAGCACGTAGTCGCCGATCGACAGTTCCTCGTCCACCTCGGCCTGGAGCAGGCGCTCGTCCACGCCTTCGTAGCGGCCGCAGAGCAGGATCAGGCGTTCGCTCTGGGCCAGCTCGCGCACCTTGTCCTGGGTCAGGCGCGCGCCCTGGGGGCTCAGGTAGATCACCCGCGCCGGCGCCGGGTCGGCCGCGCGTGCGGCCCGCAGGCAGTCGCGCAACGGCTCGATCAGCATGACCATGCCGGGCCCGCCGCCGAAGGGGCGGTCGTCGACGCGGCGGTAGTTGCCTTGCGCGTAGTCGCGCGGGTTCCAGCCGTGCAGCGACAGCAGCCCGCGCTCGCCGGCGCGGCCGACCACGCCGAAGGCGGCGCACTGGGCGACGAATTCGGGGAACAGGCTGACGATGTCGATACGCATAGGGCAGGAGTTAGCGCGTAGGAGTCAGAAAATAGCAAGAGCGGAATCGGCTTCTGCCAACGCCTGACTTCTATCCTCTATTTCCTAGAAATCCGGATCCCAATCGACGGTCACGAGCCCCTGCTCGAAATCCACCGAAGTCACGTACTGCGGAATCACGAACGGAATCATGCGCTCGCGTTCGTCGTCGCGCGCCACCAGCACGTCGTTGGCGCCGGTGGCGAACAGGTGCGAAACCGTGCCCAGCGCCACGCCGTCGACGGTGACCACGCGCAGGCCTTCCAGATCCACCCAGTAGTACTCGCCGTCGCGCGGCGGCGGCAGCGCCGAACGCGGCACGTAGATTTCGGTGCCGCGCAGCGCCTCGACCGCGTCGCGGTCTTCTACCTGCGGCCATTGCGCGACCAGAAACTTGCCGCTTTCGCGGCCGCGTACGCCGCTGAGCTCGCGCTCGCGCCCTTGCGGGTCGCGCACGATCCAGGGCTGGTAGCGGAAAATCGCGCTGCGCGGCTGGGTCCAGGACTCCAGCTTGGCTTCGCCACGAACGCCGAAGGCGCCGAGCACCCTGCCCAGCAGGATGCGGCGCCCGCTATCGCTCATCTGAGACAGACCGGAAAGGGACCGCCGCGCGCGGGGCGCGCGGCGGAGCGCCTTAGGCGGCCGGAGCGGCCTTGGCGGCCTGCTTGTACAGGGCGGCGACCTTGTCGGTCAGCTGCGCGCCCTGGCCCACCCAATGCTTCACGCGCTCGAGGTCGAGCTCGACCGGCTTCTCGTTGCCGGTGGCAACGGGGTTGTAGTAACCGACGCGCTCGATGTTGCGGCCGTCGCGGGCGCTGCGGCTGTCGGTGACGATGATGTGGTAGAACGGACGCTTCTTGGCGCCGCCACGGGTCAGGCGGATCTTGACCATGTTTGCTATTTCCTGTGTTGCCCAGCCGTCGGAATGACGGGGTAAGCCGGAAAGTGTAACTGATTCGCGGGCTTAGGCAAAGTCGGCCGCTCCCGGCGGCGCGGATCGCCGCCCCGCCCCGCATCGGCGCGGCGGCAGGCCCCTCCCTGGACCCGCCGCCCGCCCCGTCGTCTGGCCATCCCTGGCCGGTCCCGCCTTCCGTGGCGGGACCCGTAACGCCTCAGCCCTGGCTTACATGCCGTAACGGACGGTGCCGGTCAGCGGCTTGTCCGCACCGTCGCAGAACTGCTGGAACTCCAGATGGATACCGGTCATGCGGCCGTCCAGGGAGTCGTAGCGCACCCCCTTGACCTCGACCTGCCCGCCGCTGATCCAGGAGCAGCGCCCCCCAGTCGGGCGGTCGAACATGAACATCGGGCCGGTCGTGGTACCGATGGGCCAGGTACCGGGCTGGATCGCCGTGCCCGGCGACGGCATCAGGTCGATGCGCCAGACGTCGCGCTGGCCGCTGACAGTCAGGTGCATGTAGCCGGTATCGCCGTTCAGCGCGAAGGTGCTGGTGTCGCCCAGATAGGTCTTCTGCTGCCCCAGCCCGACCGGGTCGTCGCCGCCGCTGACGAACTTCAGCGAGTACGGCGCGACGTTGTGGCGGATCACCGCCGCCAGCACCGGCGCGGTGGCGTTGTCGCAGCGCTGCAGCACGGTGGCCTCCAGCGCCGCAATCCGGCCCTGGCGGTCGTACTCGACCTGCTGGATGTGGATCTCGCCCCACAGGTCGTTGCAGCGGCGGCCGGTGTTGGCCATGTACACGAACGGCGCGCGGCCGGTGCGCAGGGTCGGATGTTCGGCGTGGTAGTAACGGCCGACCTCGAACCTGCGCTGCGTCGGCGCGCCCAGCGACACGTACCAGTGATCGTCGTCGCGCGCGACGGTCATGCGGATGGAGTGCGCATCGCCTTCGAAGGTCATGGCCGAGTCGGTGTCGGTAAAGACCGCGGACTGGCCGAGACCGACCGGATCGCCGTCCTGGCTGGTGGTGGAAAACACCGTCTCCGCCTGCGCGGAAACGGCGAACAAACCCGCGAACGCGAGGGCGATGGCGGTGCAACGGCGGAACGTCTTCGTCATGGGCACTTCTCTCCTTGATGGCGGCCGCGGCACCCTTCCCCGGGGCAGCGCGGCCGATGGCGAACCCGCCGGCGCGAGCGCGCCGGCGGCCAGTCGGTGGCGACTGTGCAGCGCGTGGCGGTCCTGCCTTGCGCTGCCGGACTATGATCGGCTTCGGCCGTCTCCCTCATCGAGACGGCGCGCGCCGTTGGTCTGGCGATGCGCGGTGAACGCCATCGCAGCGGGCGATACGGCGTTGGTGTACCCATGCGGCAGGCGTTGGCGCGGCCAAAGCCGGTCGCCGGAATTCGATCGGAATCGGGTCGCGGCTCACGCCGCTCCTACCCCAAAGCGGAGCGATCGGCTTCTGTGGGAGCGGCGTGAGCCGCGATTCGATTCGAGGCCGAACTCCGCTTGCGATGCGTTCGCAGTTGCCGCGTTTCGCGATCGCGGCTCACGCCGCTCCCACAGAGATCAAAAGCAGGCTGGGCGACGGAAAACGAAAACGGCGGCCGAGGCCGCCGTTTTCCTTCGCGCGATGGTGCTCCGCGATCAGCGGAACGGCATGCCGCCGCCGCGGCCGCCCATCATGCCGCGCATGCCCCGCATCAGGCCCTTCATGCCGCCGCCGGAGAGCTTGCTCATCATCTTTTCCATTTGCTGGAACTGCTTCATGAGCTTGTTGACGTCGGCCGGGGTCATGCCGGCGCCCTTGGCGATGCGCGCGCGGCGCGAGCCGTTGAGCAGGGCCGGGTTGCGCCGCTCCTTCTTGGTCATCGAGTTGATGATCGCGACCATGCGCGGCACTTCCTTGCCGGTGACCTGGTTCTTGACCGCATCGGGAATCTGGCCCATGCCCGGCAGCTTGTCCATGAGCCCGTGCAGGCCGCCCATGTTCTGCATCTGCTCGAGCTGGTCCTTCATGTCGTTGAGGTCGAACTTCTTGCCCTTGGCGACCTTCTCGGCGAGCTTCTGCGCCTTGTCCTTGTCGACCTGCTGCTCGACCTGCTCCACCAGCGACAGCACGTCGCCCATGTCCAGGATGCGGCTGGCGACGCGGTCGGGATGGAACACGTCCAGGCCGTCGGGCTTTTCGCCCACGCCGATGAACTTGATCGGCTTGCCGGTGATGTAGCGCACCGACAGCGCGGCGCCGCCGCGCGCGTCGCCGTCGGTCTTGGTCAGGACCACGCCGGTCAGCGGCAGCGCTTCGCTGAAGTGCTTGGCGGTGACCGCGGCGTCCTGGCCGGTCATGGAGTCGACCACGAACAGCGTTTCCACCGGCGTCACCGCCGCATGCAGCGCCTTGATCTCGGCCATCATCGCCGCGTCGATGCTGGTGCGGCCGGCGGTGTCGACGATCAGCACGTCGACGTAGGACTTGCGCGCGTCGTCGATGGCCGCCTTGACGATGGCTTCGGGCTTCTGCTCGGGCGCGGACGGGAAGAACAGCACGTCCACTTGCTCGGCCAGGGTCTTGAGCTGCTCGATCGCGGCCGGGCGGTAGACGTCGGCCGACACCACCATGACCTTCTTCTTGCGGCGTTCCTTCAGGTGCTTGGCGAGCTTGCCCACGGTGGTGGTCTTGCCCGCGCCCTGCAGGCCGGCCATCAGGATCACCGCCGGCGCCGGCACGTTGAGGTTCAGATCGGCGGCCTGCGAGCCCATCACCGCGGTGAGCTCGTCGCGCACGACCTTGATCAGGGCCTGGCCGGGGGTCAGCGACTTGAGCACTTCCTGGCCGACCGCGCGCACCTTGATGCGCTCGATCAGGGCCTGCACCACCGGCAGGGCCACGTCGGCCTCGAGCAGGGCGATGCGCACCTCGCGGGTGGCCTCGCGGATGTTCTCTTCGGTCAGACGGCCGCGGCCGCGCAGGCGCTCGATGGTGCCGGACAGGCGTTGGGTCAGGGATTCGAACATGGGCGGAGCGGCTGCTGGACGTCGGGGGCGGCAAGTATACCGGCCCGGCCGGGCGGCGCTGGGGGCGGCCAGGAACGAGGCAGCGCGGGCGCTCTGGATCCCCGCGTTCGCGGGGATGACGGATCGAAGCGGCGCGGCCTCTACAGATCGCCCATCGCGAATCACCAATCCCGGCACTTATGCCACACTGCGGCGATGACAATCGTTCTCATTGCCGTCGCCCTCTACCTGATCGCCGCCGGCCTGCTGGTGGCGGCGGTGCGTCGCGACGGCGGCCGCAAGGCGCGGCTGTGGCTGCTGCCGGCGGATCTGGCGGTGCTGCTGCACGGCGCGGCCCACCTGACGGCCTGGCAGCTCGCCGGCGGCACCGACCTGCATTTCTTCGCCGCGCTGTCGCTGGTGGGGCTGGGCATGGCCGCGCTGACCGCGATCGTCGGTGCGTCCGGGCGCATGGCCGCGCTGGGCGTGGTGGTGTTCCCGCTGGCCGCGCTGGCCCTGCTCGGCTACCAGTGGTACGGCCATCGCCTCGCCGAGCCATTGGACTGGCGCCTGCAACTGCATGCCTGGTTCGCACTGCTGGCTTACGCCACCCTGGCCGTGGCCGCGCTGCTGGCGGTGATGCTGTGGCTGCAGGAACGCGCGCTGCGCCGGCGCGAGTTCCACGGCTGGCTGCGCGCGCTGCCGCCGCTGGTGGAACTGGAGACGCTGCTGTTCCGCACCATCGCGGTCGGCTTCGTGCTGCTCAGCGCGACCTTGCTGACCGGCCTGCTGTTCGTGGAGAACCTGCTGGCCCAGCACCTGGTGCACAAGACCGCGCTCAGCGTGCTGTCGTGGCTGGCCTTCGGCGGCCTGCTGCTGGGGCGCTGGCGCTACGGCTGGCGCGGCGTGACCGCGGTGCGCTGGACCCTGGCGGCGATGGCGCTGCTGGTGCTGGCCTTCTTCGGCAGCAAGTTCGTGCTGGAACTGGTGCTGCGCCGGACCTGATCTGCTGCGGGGTTTTCGATGCTGGAGTGGCTGCGCTCTCTTTCGCCGCGCACCGAATTCGTCGCGGTGATCGCGCTGGCCTTCGGCTGGGCGATCGTCAGCAGCACCGCCAGCGTATTGGCCGGACCGCCGCCGCCCGCCGCCGCGCCGGAATTCACCGCCGGCGGCTTGTGGGGCATCGTGTTCCTCGAAGTGATGACGCTGGCGCTGCTCACCGTGTTGCTGAGCGCTCGCGGCTGGACCTGGCCGCAGCTGAGCCGGCCCTGGGCGCAATCGGACCTGCTGATCGGGCCGGCCCTGTTGGTCACCGCCTACCTCAGCTACGCCTTGCTCGCGACCTTGGCCAGCCACAGCGGCGTCGCCTTGCGCGAGCCCACGTTCGAACACGGCGTGGGCTGGGCCGCGGTGCTCGGGGTATCGGTGGTCAACGGCTTCTATGAGGAAGCCCTGGTCTGCGCCTACGTGATCGTGGCGCTGCGCGAGCGCTGGGGCCTGTGGCCGGCGATCCACGCCAGCACCGCCATCCGCACGGCCTACCACCTCTACCAGGGCAGCGCCGGGGTGCTGTTCATCGTGCCGTTGGGGCTGATCTTCGCCGGCTGGTACGCGAGAACAGGGCGGCTGTGGCCGTTGATCCTGGCCCATGTGCTGGCCGACGCGCTGGCTTTGTCGGTCATGGCGTGACCGGCCGGGGCCCGAACAGCGCCCCAGGAATCCGTTCTAATTCGTTGAATTATCAGAATTTAATCATTAAACGCCGCCGCCGGGGCGGCGCGCATGCCTGCCTGCGACACGCCGTTCCATTGCAATAACAATATTTGCATTGACAACTATTGCATGGGGTAGCAATATGCCGCCCCATGAAGACCGTCCCCACCCCCGCCTGCAGCGGCTCCACCCTGGGCCTGCTGTTCCGCCAGGTCCGCGACGCCATGTGGGCGCAGATGGAACGCGAACTGGCCGCCGCCGGCCACGAGCTGACTTTCAGCCAGTACATCACCCTGAAGAAGCTCGCCGACGGCACCGCCGGCGTCACCGACCTGGCCCGCGCCGCCGAGCTCAACCCCGGCGCCATGACCCGGTTGCTGGACAAGCTCGAAGCCCGCGGCCTGGTCGAGCGCGTGGCCGATCCGTCGGATCGTCGCGCCTTGAACATCCATCTGACCGATGCCGGCCTCGTCATTTGGCAGGACATCAACAAATGTGGTCAGCGCGTACGCGAGCGCGCGCTCAGCGGCATGAGCGACCACGAACGCGAACAGCTCACGCGCCTGCTCGAACAGGTGCGCGACAACCTCACCCCTTCCGATGCCTGAGCCATGACCCTCCCCGCCCCCGCGCGCCGCTTGTGGCGCCCCGCCCTGACCGCCCTGGCCGCCGCGCTGATCCTGGCCGGCTGCGCCAGCAGCCGCGGCCTGTCCCCCGAAGGCCGTCCGCTGGACGCCGATGCGCTGCACAGCGAGCGCAGCCTCGGCGCCTACGCGGTGTCCGACGCCGCGTTCCCCAAGCAAGACTGGTGGACCGCGTTGGGCGACCCGCAGTTGGACGCGCTGATCGCGCAAGCCCTGGCCGGCACGCCCAGCCTGGATGCGGCCGACGCGCGCGTGCGCCAGGCCATCGCCCAGGCCGGCCTGGCCGACGCCGCGCGTAAAGCCACGGTCGGCGCCGGTGCGCAGTACGCCGGCGTGCGCGTGCCCGAGACGGTGGCGCCGGAACCGCTGGGCGGCCACTACAGTGGCGTGGAGCTGCTGACGTTGAGCTTCAAGTACAGCCCCGACCTGTGGGGCGGCCACCGCGCGCGCTGGCAGGCGGCGCTGGGTCAGGCGCGCGCGGCCGAAGTCGAAGCGCAGGCCGCCCGCCTCACGCTTTCGGCCAACATCGCCCGCGCCTATGTGTCGCTGGCGCAGGCGCATGCCGCGCAGGACGTGGCCCGCGCCGAGCAGGCGCGCGCCAAGCAACTGCTCGACCTGGGCCGCCAGCGCGTCAAGGCCGGCCTGGACAACCAATTGCAGATCCGCAACGCGGAAAGTTCGGTCGCCTCGGCCGAGCAGCAGGCACAGGCCGCGCAGCAGCAGATCGACGCCACCCGCAACGCCATCGCCGCGCTGATGGGCCAGGGCCCCGACCGCGGCCTGAGCATCGCCGCGCCGGCGCTGTTGAACGCGCCGGTGCCGCAGATTCCGGCCGTGGCCTCCAGCGAACTGCTGGGCCACCGCCCCGACGTGGTCGCCGCGCGCTGGCGCGTGGAAGCGGCCGCGCACGGCATCGACGCGAGCAAGGCCGAGTTCTATCCCACGGTGAACCTCAGCGCGATGATCGGCCTGGCCTCCGGTGGCCTGTCCGACCTGTTCACCGGCGACGCGTTGCTGGTGCAGGGCGGCCCGGCGATCAGCCTGCCGATCTTCGACGGCGGCCGCCTGCGCAACCAGCTGGCCAAGAGCGACGCCGACTTCGACCTGGCCGTGGCCGACTACAACCAGAGCCTGGTGGGCGCGCTGCGCGACGTCGCCGACGCGCTGCAATCGGCGCGTTCGCTGGACGCGCAGCTGGTCTCGGCGCAACGCGCGCGCGACGCCGCGCAGTCGGCCTGGCAACTGGCCGCCGCGCGCTATCGCGGCGGCCTGGGCACCCAGCTCGACGTGCTCTCGGCGCAACGCCCGCTGCTGCAGCTGGATCAGCAGATCGCCGCGCTGCGCGCGCAACGCTACGCCGCGGCGATCGAACTCGATCGCGCGCTGGGCGGCGGGCTCAGCCTGACCTCTCCTACTTCCGACATCTCCGCTCTTACTCAGTCCGACCTCAAGGCCTCCACGCCATGACCACCGAAATCAATCCGCAAGCCGCCGCCCCGGCGGCCGCCGGCAACGGCAAGCGCCGCAAGTTCCTGCTCCTCCTGCTGGCCGTGGTGATCGTCGCCGCGATCGCCTGGACCGCGTGGTACCTGCTGGTCGCGCGCTGGCACCAGGGCACCGACGACGCCTACGTGCAGGGCAACATCGTCGCCATCACTCCGCAGTCCGTCGGCACCGTGGTCGGCATCGGCGCCGACGACGGCATGAAGGTCCAGGCCGGCCAGGTGCTGGTGCAGCTGGACCCCAACGATGCCCAGGTCGCCTACGAACAAGCCGTGGCCAACCTGGCCAACACGGTGCGCCAGGTGCGCGGCCTGTACAGCGCGGTCGACGCCGGCCAGGCCGACCTGAGCGCGCGCGAAGTCGCGGTGCAGAAGGCCCGCGCCGACGTGAAGCGCCGCGAAGGCCTGGTCGCCACCGGCGCGGTCTCGGCCGAAGAACTGGCGCACGCACGCGACGAGCTGGCCGCGGCCGAAGCCTCGCTGTCGTCCTCGCGCGGCACCCTGTCACGCAACCGCGCCCTGGTCGACGCCACCACCCTGGCCAAGCAGCCGCAGGTGGCCGCCGCCGCCGCGCAACTGCGCCAGGCCTACCTCAACCTGCAGCGCGCGGCGATCGTCGCGCCGGTCTCGGGCTACGTCGCCAAGCGCAACGTGCAGCTGGGCCAGCGCGTGCAGCCGGGCGCCACCCTGATGACCGTGGTGCCGCTGGAACAGGTATGGGTGGACGCCAACTTCAAGGAAACCCAGCTCAACGACATGCGCATCGGCCAGCCGGTGGAACTGCATTCGGATCTCTACGGCAGCGACGTGGCTTACCAGGGCAAGGTCGCCGCGATCGGCATGGGTACCGGCAGCGCCTTCGCCCTGCTGCCGGCGCAGAACGCCAGCGGCAACTGGATCAAGATCGTGCAGCGCGTGCCGGTGCGCATCGAAGTGGACCGCAAGCAGGTCGCCGAGCATCCGCTGCGCCTGGGCCTGAGCATGCACGTGGACGTGGACATCCACGACCGCGACGGCGCCATGCTGTCGACCGCGCCGCCGTCCAAGCCGGTGCTGACCACCGATGCCTACGCCAAGCAACTGGCCGACGCCGACGCGCTGATCGAAAAGATCGTCAACCAGAACCTGCCCGGCCGCCACGGCTGACACCCGGGGAGCGCGGTTGCGTGCCGCGCTCCCGCCGATCCGCCCGCGCGCCGGGCGGCGGCGAACCACCCGTACCGACGCCGCAAGCGATCGCGACGTTGCCCCTTTCAGCGACGAACACCGCGACGAACGCGCGCCGCCCCTCTTCAAGGCCGTTCCATGTCCGCTACCGCCACCGCTGCCGCGCCCGCTCCGCAAGCCGGCTTCCGGCCGCCGAACATTCCGCTGACCACGCTGGGCCTGGCGCTGGCGTCGTTCATGCAGGTGCTCGACCTGACCATCGCCAACGTCTCGCTGCCGACCATCTCCGGCAACCTCGGCGGCAGCGCCAATCAGGCCACCTGGGTCATCACCTCCTTCGCCGTCAGCAACGCCATCGCCCTGCCGCTGACCGGCTGGCTCACCCGCCACTTCGGCGAACGCAAGCTGTTCGTCTGGGCCACCTTCCTGTTCGTGATCGCGTCGCTGCTGTGCGGCCTGGCCAACAGCATGGGCCTGCTGGTCGCCGCGCGCGCGCTGCAGGGCTTCGTCGCCGGGCCGATGTACCCGATCACCCAGGCGCTGCTGATCTCGATCTACCCACCGCACAAACGCGGCCAGGCGATCGCGCTGCTGGCCATGGTCACCGTGGTCGCGCCCATCGCCGGCCCGATCCTGGGCGGCTGGATCACCGACAACTACAGCTGGGAATGGATCTTCTTCATCAACGTGCCCATCGGCATCTTCGCCAGCCTGGTGGTCGGCAGCCAGCTGCGCGGCCGTCCGGAAAAGCTGGAAAAGCCGAAGATGGACTACATCGGCCTGATCACCCTGGTGATCGGCGTGGGCGCGCTGCAGATCCTGCTCGACCTGGGCAACGACGAGGACTGGTTCCGCTCCAACCTGATCGTGATCCTGGCCATCGTCTCGGCGATCTCGCTGGCGGTGTTCGTGATCTGGGAGCTCACCGACAAGGACCCCATCGTCAACCTGCGCCTGTTCCGGCACCGCAACTTCAGCGCCGGCACGGCGGCGATGGTGATCGCCTACGCCGCGTTCTTCAGCGTCGGCATCCTGGTGCCGCTGTGGCTGCAGCGCAACCTGGGCTTCACCGCGATCTGGGCCGGTTTCGCCACCGCGCCCATCGGCATCCTGCCGGTGCTGTTGACGCCGTTCGTGGGCAAGTACGCGCACAAGTTCGATCTGCGCTGGCTGGCCACGCTGGCGTTCGTGGCCATGTCGCTGACCAGCTTCGCGCGCTCGGGCTTCAACCTGGACGTGGACTTCGACCACATCGCCATGGTCCAGTTGTTCCAGGGCTTCGGCGTAGCGCTGTTCTTCATGCCGGTGCTGCAGATCCTGCTGTCGGACCTGCAGCCGCACGAGATCGCGGCCGGTTCCGGCCTGGCCACCTTCATGCGCACGCTGGGCGGCAGCTTCGCCGCCTCGCTGACCACCTATGCCTGGACCGAGCGCGGCGCCGTGCACCACGCCCACCTGACCGAGAAGCTGTCGGCCTACGACCCCAACCTGATCGAGACCGCGACCCGCATGGGCGGCGGCAACCTGCAGACCGGCGCGGCCATGCTGGAGCGCATGATCTCCAACCAGGCCGCGCAGATCGGCTTCAACGAGATCTTCCACCTGCTCGGGCTGATCTTCCTGGCGGTGATCGTGTTCGTCTGGTTCGCCAAGCCGCCGTTCACCGCCAAGGCCGGCGGCGGCGCGGCCGCGGCGGGCGGTCACTGACGCCTTATAGTCTCGCGATCGCACAGCACGAGGCCGGGGATTCCCGGCCTCGTGCTTTCTGCGGGACCGGCGTGAGCCGCGACGCCAGAACGGAACCCAGGCCGACGCCCGCCCTGGCGACCAGCGCCGCCCGTTAAGCGCACAGGCTTTGGGGTAGGAGCGGCGTGAGCCGCGACACCGCGAGCCGGCGCATTCCGCCGGCTCGCGCACCGACGCGATCGCGGCTCACGCCGCTCCCACAGGATTCCGCGGCCGTGCGCCCGCTTAAGCCAGCGCCTCGCGCGCGTCGCGCGGCGTGCTCGCCGGTGCCGGCGCGCCCTTGCGCACGAAGCGGCGCCGTGCCTCGTGGTAGGACGGGTCGGGACCGAAGAAGTTGCGGTACATGTGCGTCAGCTCCTCGGCGCCGTAGCTCTCCAGCGGCTTGCGGCGCTCGTCGGCGGCGCGGCGGCGGCGCTTGGCCGCGACCGCCTTGCGCACGTCTTCGGCGGCGCACAGCGCCAGCGCGCGCTCGGCCACCTGCGCCCGGAAGCCGGCGCCGTCTTCGCCGAAGCAGGCGTCGATCAGGCCCATGCGCTGCGCATGCTCGGACGACAGCGGCCGCAGCGATTCGGTCAGTTCCTGCGCGCGCGCGGCGCCGACCCGCCGCGGCAGCAGGTAGGTCCAGTACTCCGACCCGTACAGGCCGCCCATGCCTTTGTAGTGCGGGTTGAAGACCAGCCCGCCGCGCGCCCACACCTGATCGGCGGCCAGGGCCAGGATCACGCCGCCGGCGCCGGCGTTGCCCTGCATGGCCGAGACCACGCGGTGGCTGTCGGTGAGCACGATCTCGCGCACCAGCGCGTTCATCGCCAGGATATTGCGCCAGGATTCCAGCGCCGGATCGGGCGCGGCGTCGATCCGGTTGAGGTGGATGCCGTTGCTCCACACGTCCTGCCCGCCCATGAGCACGATGCAGCGTGTGGGCCGCTGGCGCGCCTGCACGAACGCCAGGCGCAGGCGCTCGCATTGCTCGCTGGACATGGCGCCATTGTAGAAGTCGAAATGCAGGTAACCCACCGGCCCGCGCTCGACGTAGCGGATGTCGCGCCAGGTCTGGCCTTGGTGTTCGGCGTCCGGCGCCAGCGGCCGTTCGCTCACCCCGCTCAAGCGCTGCGCCCCCAACACCTGCGCCGCCGGCAGCTTGATACCCTCGCGCGCGCGCAGATGGGTGAGCCACAGCGCGCCGTCGCCGGTACCGATGCAGATCGCGCCTTCGCGCTGCGCCAGCAGTTGCGCCGGGTGCCCGCGCAACGCGTCTTCGGGCCAGGCGTCGTAGGCGTGGCAGGCCAGCCCGGCGACGGTGGCGCGCGCGCCGGGCGCGCTGTCGCCGCTGCGCACCCGGCGCAGCAGCGTGGCGGTCGGCAGCTCCCAATCCAGCTGACGGTCGGACGCGCGCATGGGCGGACGCAGGCGCCCGCGCACCTCGGCCTCGGCGTAGTCCAGTGCGCGCGGCGTGTGCAACCCGGATTCGTAACGCTCTACCGCCTGCAGCAGCGCGCGCAGCGCCGCCTGGCTGACCTCGTGCCGGTACAGTTCGCTCTTGCCCACGCCGCGCATGGCGAAGGTCGAGGTGGCCCAGATGTCGCCGGCGTCCATCTCCGCCGCCGCCTGCAGCACGGTCACGCCCCATTCGCGCTCGCCGTCGAGAATGGCCCAGTCCAGCGAGGACGGGCCGCGGTCGCCGACGATGCCCGGATGCACGATCAGGCAGGTGGTGCGGTTCCACACCGCTTCGGGGATCGCGGACTTCAGCATCGGCGCCACGATCAGGTCCGGCCGCTCGCGCTGCGCGGCCTGCTGCATGACGTCCGGATCGCCGGTGGCCTGTACGACCACGTCGTGCCCCAGTTCCTGCAACCGGCACGCGGCCAGCTGCGACAGTCCGTTGTACGCCGTGCACAACACCAGGATGCGCAGTGCCATCGAACATTCCTTGTCCGGCCGTGGTGCATCGACTGTCGAGCAAGCCCTGCGTGCAATCTCGCGCCGAAGTCACAATTCCGCCAAAGCTACAACGCGGGCGTTGGAAATCCGATGCAGTTCGCATTCGCTTTCGAACTGCGTTGCAGACGCGCACCATGCGTAGAGAGCAAAGGCGGTGACCTGTGAGTCGGATCGGACATGCGCCAGGCGGTGTAGCGCGATGATCGGCGTGTGGTGCATGCGAAAAAAAGTGGTTCGGGCGCTGGGACGATCGTGTGTCGCTGGCCGTTTGTAACTCCCTTTGGAGGAAGGGGATCGAAGTGGTTGTCCCGGCTAAAGGCAAATCCCCCTAGCCCCTTTTTCAAAGGGAGGAACGGCTAGCGGAGTGTGGAAGAGCAAGGCAGCGCTCGAAGCACAGGGCTGCTTGTCTTCCCCCTTTGAAAAAGGGGGATTGAGCGGATTTGCTCTTGCTACGGCGAAGAACTACGGCACGCGCCGCCGCGCCTCAGGCGCGGCGCATCGCCCGCTCGCCGTTCTGCTGCTCTTGCGCCGGGTCCTGGGTCTGCTGCTGGGCCTGTTGCGCAGGCGCGCGCGCGGCCTCGATCTCGTTGGCGCGCTGGGTGCTCTCGCGCAGCGGCGTATCCATGCCGCGCGCGGTTTCGACGCTGGCGTTGAGCCGCGCCGGGTCGTCCAGCCGGCCCTGCACCGCGAACACGCGGCTGGCGTCGCGGCTGAGTTCGACGTGGTGGATCTCCTGCATGCCGCTGCGCATGGCCGCCACGGTCAGCGCACCGGCGAGCTGGTCGCTGCGGCCGTCGGAGGCGCGCGCGTGGCGCGCGTCCAGGGCATAGACGCCATCGGCGGCTCCGCGGTACAGCGGGTACTGGTTATGACGCGGGTCGTTGAGCTGCACGCCGTCGCCACCCTGGGTATTGGCGCCGCGCGTGTCGGGCGTGCTGCCCGGATTGGCCGGCGCGATCACCGGCGCATCGCGGCCCGGCAACGGCACCACTGTCTGGGCGCGGCTGAGCGCGGCGCGCTCCATCTCGCGGGTGCGGAAGTCCATGCTCGGCAGTACCGTCTCGACCATGCCGTGGCGCTGCACTGCCTCGCCCGCGGCCTGGCCGATGTTGTCGAACAGCACCTTGGTGCGCGCGATGTTGCCCCAGTTGCTGGGATGGGTCGGGTCGAAGGTGACCGCGGTGCCGGCCAGGCCGGACACCGTGGCGCCGGTCAGCGCGCCGGCCAGCGGCGCGTAGCTGGTGGTGCGGCGCACCTGGTAGCCGGTGGCGTCCAGGGTGGCGTCGATGGAATGGCCGGCACCGTCGGCCGCGCGGCGCACGCGCGCGCCCGCCGCGTCGGCGGTCTGCTCGATCGCCTGCGCGCCGTGCTGGGCGGCGGCGCGGGTGTTGTGGGCCGACTGCTGCGAGCTGGCGATGGCCGCCCGCGCTTGGCCGCGCTGGGTTTCGCAGTACTGGCTGGTGGCGCGGTCGTTGCGGTCGGCGATGTCGTTGAGCATCGGCACCCAGCGCCCGGCGCCGCGCAGCAAACTGCTGGTTGCGCTGTTGGACCACTCGGCCGCCTTGCACTGAACCATGTCCACGCCTGCCGCGGCCTGGCCGCGGACCAGTTGAACCTGGGCGGTGGCTTCGCCCCCGGCGCGCACCTGCCAGCCGACCACCTGACCGACGGTGTGGCTGCCGGCCTGCGCTGCGCGGCCGGTCATCTGCAGGCTCACGCGCGCGCCATCGCCGGCCGCGTCCAGACCGCGATCGACCACGCGGCCGCCGGTGGCGACCACTTCGCCGACCTGGCGCCCGGCCTGGGCGCCGGCCAGCGACACGCTGGCCACGCGCAGCAGCGGGCCGGCGAACTCGCCGGCCTGGCCCAGGCTCATCGCCTGCGGACGATCGACCAGGCTGCCCTGGGCGTCGCGGGTCTTGGGCGTGAGCAGCGGCTGCACCTGGCCTGCGGCCAAGGGCATGTCGCGCAGCGCGCGGCTGCCGTTCTGGGTGGCCAGCGCATCGACCAGCCCGCGTGCGTCGGCCTGGGCCTCGCGGCTGTAGGGCAGGTGCTGCGCCAACTGCTGGCCCATGAGTTCGCGCGCGCCGGGCAGGCGCAGCAGTTCCGAAGCCTGGTTGGCCACGCGGCCCAGCTCGGCGCGGCGCGCGCCGTTCATGCGGTCGATGCTGGTCTGCACGTCGGTCAGCACTTCGCCGGTGACCTGGTACGCGGCCACGGTCTGGTTCGGGTTGTGCACGCGCAGGCCGTTCTGATCGGCAAAGCGCTGCGCCGTGGTCTGATGCAGGCCGGCGGCATTGAAGGTGGTGGTGGGCACGCCGGTCACGGCCGAACCGGCCGAGGCCATGCCGCCGCCCAGCGAGTGGCCGACGATCTCGAACTTTTCCTGCACGCCGGACTGGCGCAGCTCGCGCGCCAAGGTCATCGCGCGGGTGTAGTAGTCGCTTTCCAGGCCCAGGCCCTGGCGACCGTTGTTCATCCAGTCTTCGGGCGCGGATTCGCGGGTGACCTGGCGGCCGCTTTCGTCGAACACCACCGGCCCGTTGGAGCCCTTGTAGCTCAGCACCGGGCGCACTTCCGGGCCGTACACACGCGGGTCGGGCAGATAGACCTCGGCGCGGAACGCGGAGTCGTCCGGCTGCAGCAGCTGATCGGTGCGCTGGTTGCTCCAGTTGATGCCGGCCTGGCGCAGCAGTTCGGGATGCTCGCTGCCGCGCAGCCAACCCGGCGGCGGTTGGCCGGTGTGCGATGCGGCGTTGTAGACGTCGGCGGCCAGACCGGCCATTTCGCGCGCGTGGTACTGGCGTTGCAGCGCGTCGGCCTGCACGCCCAGTTCGCGATCGCCGCCGCTGGCGGCGCGTTCGCGCAGCGAGCTCAACAGCGCCTGCTGCTCGCGCAACTGGGCGATCTTCTCCTCGACGGTCCGCGGGGTCTGCGAGGGCAGGCCAGGATCGGGCGTGGACATGTGACAGTTCCTTCCCTGAACGGCACGAATCTTGCGCCGAAACTGCCACCACGCCCGCGCCCTGTCAAACGACGGCTTTGTTACATTCGGGCCGCCCGCCGCCCAGGACGACCGCCATGCCGTCTACGCCCCTGCCGCCCCCTCCCCGGCCGCTGCGCCGCTGGCTGCTGGCCGGCCTGATGCTGTGCGCGCTGGCCGGCTGCTGGGCCGCGCCGCCGGCCGAAGGCCAGCGCCTGCCCTGGGACCCGGGCGACTACTTCCAGGGCCAGGCCCTGCAGCTGGCCCTGGCCACCGACCGGCGCAAGGCCGAGCAGGTGCGCTGGCTGATCCGCGATCAGGGCGTGAACCCCGACCGGCTGTTCGACAAGGGCGACATGCCCCTGGTGGCCTGGCCGGTGTTCAACGAGAACCCCGAGGGCCTGCGCCTGCTGCTGGAAAACGGCGCCGACCCCAACGCACGCAAGCACGAACCGCAGCGCCCGCGCGGGCAGTACCGCAACAACGCGCTGGTGCTGGCCGCGCGCAGCAAGAACCCGGTGTACCTGAAGCTGTTGCTGGAGCACGGCGGCGATCCCAACACCCTGAGCTCCAACGAGGAATCGCTGCTGCACGTGGCCTACCAGGCCGGGCAGTGGCGCAATGTGCAGTTGCTGGTGCAGCGCGGCGCGCGCATCAACGAACCCTTGTTCGCCAAGTCCGAAGGTGGCCAGGCGCTGGGCCACGACACCGTGCTCAATTGGTATTCGGGCCTGGGCAATTTCGACAAGGCCTATTGGCTGCTGCAGCACGGCGCCGACCCCGCGCGGCGCATGTGGCTGCCGGCGGAGATGCCGGACCGGGCGAAGCAGGCGCAGCGCATGCCGATACTCGAAGACATCTTCTGGCTGCCGGTGAAGCCGGAGATGGAAGCGTGGCAGCGCAAATGCCAGACCTATGCGCTGGCCCGCGGGCTGAAGCCGCCGCCGATGCCCAGCGCGATCAAGGCCAGCCGCAAGGGCTTGGGTTTGCCGACCGAGGAGCGGGATATCCCGCTGCCTAGCGTGGAAGAAGCCAAGCGCGAGCAGGCGGCGGAAGCGCAGAAGGCGGCGGTGCAGTCGGTGTCGGATGTTCCTGCTGGCTGAGCCGGCGACGTTCCGACTCCGACTACCAGTTTTTCTTCCCCCTTTGTTGAGAGGGATTTGCTCTCATCGCGGTCCAGAGCAAATCCCTACCCCCTATTTCAAAAGGGGGAACAGCAAAGGGCTGCAACACTCTGTCGATGCGCCAAGGCTTGTCGTCCCCCTTTGGAAAAGGGGGTTTGAGGGGGATCTGCTTTTGCGTCGCCGCCGTTAGTCCGTAGCCGATTCCAGCGCGTCCGCTAGCCGCTCCACGCCGATCACGGTCATCTCCCCTACCCGGCCGCTCTTGGGCGCGTTGGCCTGGGGCACGATGGCGCGTTTGAAGCCGTGGGTGGCGGCTTCCTTCAGGCGCTCCTCGCCGTTGGGCACCGGGCGGATCTCGCCGGACAGGCCGACCTCGCCGAAGGCCACGGTCTGCTCGGGCAGCGGCCGGTCGCGCAGCGAGGACAGCACCGCCAGCAGCACCGGCAGGTCGGCCGCGGTTTCCTGCACGCGGATGCCGCCGACCACGTTGACGAACACGTCCTGGTCGCCCACACCGACGCCGCCGTGGCGGTGCAGCACCGCCAGCAGCATGGCCAGGCGGTTGCCCTCCATGCCGACCGCGACGCGGCGCGGATTGGACAGCGGCGAGGAATCCACCAGCGCCTGCACTTCGACCAGCAGCGGCCGGGTGCCCTCGCGGGTGACCATCACGCAGCTGCCCGGCTGCGGGCTGCGGCTGCCGGACAGGAAGATCGCCGAGGGGTTGGGCACCTCGCGCAGGCCCTTGTCGCCCATGGCGAACACGCCCAGTTCGTTGACCGCGCCGAAGCGGTTCTTGAACGCGCGCAGCACGCGGAAGCGGCTGCCGCTTTCGCCTTCGAAATACAACACCGCGTCGACCATGTGCTCGAGCACGCGCGGGCCGGCGATGCCACCCTCCTTGGTGACGTGGCCGACCAGGAACACCGAGGTGCCGGTTTCCTTGGCGTAGCGCACCAGCCGTGCCGCGCTCTCGCGCACCTGGCTGACCGAGCCCGGTGCGGCGCTGAGTTCCTCGGTCCACAGGGTCTGCACCGAGTCGGCCACGATCAGCGCCGGCTTCATCCTGGCCGCGTGTTCGAGGATGCGCTCCACGCCGGTCTCGGCCAGTGCGTGCACGCCGTCCAACGGCAGGCCCAGGCGCGCGCCGCGCCCGGCCACCTGCGACAGCGATTCCTCGCCGGTCACGTACAGGCCCGGCAGGCTCTGCGCCATGCGCACGATGGCCTGCAGCAGCAGGGTGGATTTGCCGATGCCCGGGTCGCCGCCCACCAGCACCACCGCGCCATGCACCAGGCCGCCGCCGAGCACGCGGTCGAACTCGCCGATGCCGGTGCTGACCCGCGATTCCTCGGCGTGCTGCACGTCCTTGAGCGCGGTCACCGCCGGCGCGTCGGCGCGGCCGGCCCAGCTGGTGCGCCGGCTGGCGGCGACGCCGCCGCCCTTGGCCGCGGGCTCGACCACGAACTCGCTCAGGGTGTTCCAGGCACCGCACTCGCCGCACTGGCCCTGCCACTTGTTGTGGTCGGCGCCGCATTCGGAACAGACGTAGGCGGTGCGCGCCTTGGCGGCGCTCTTGCTGACGGGCTTGGACATGAGGCCGGTAACGGGAAACCAGGCACCACTGTACCGGGCGTGTGTCGCAGGATGCGAGACCGGAATGGCCGGAGCCGTGTAGGGCTAGGCCGCATCGGCCGCTAAGGCTTCCCTTACCCCTGTGGGAGCGGGGTAAGCCGCGACCGCGGCAATGCAGCTACGGCGAATGTGCGCCGGCTTGTGGGGTTCGCGGTCGCGGCTTACGCCGCTCCTACCCCAAGGCATTGACGCGCCGCCCAGCCCCTGTAGGAGCGGCGCGAGCCGCGACCGCGGCAATGCAGCTACGGCGAATGTGCGCCGGCTTGTGGGGGTCGCGGTCGCGGCTTGCGCCGCTCCTACCCCAGGGCATTGATGCGCCGCCCATTCCCTGTAGGAGCGGCGTGAGCCGCGATCGCGGCAACGCAACTGCGGCGAAACCACACCGGCTCGCGCGACTCCGGGTCGCGGCTTACGCCGCTCCTACCCCAAGGTATCGATGCGGTGGCGACTGCCCCCTGTAGGAGCGGCGTGAGCCGCGACCGCGGCAATGCAGCTACGGCGAATGTGCGCCGGCTTGTGGGGGTCGCGGTCGCGGCTTGCGCCGCTCCTACCCCAGGGCATTGATGCGCCGCCCAACCCCTGTAGGAGCGGCGTGAGCCGCGATCGCGGCAACGCAACTGCGGCGAAACCACACCGGCTCGCGCGACTCCGGGTCGCGGCTTACGCCGCTCCTACCCCAAGGCATTGATGCGCTGCCCAGCCCCTGTAGGAGCGGCGTGAGCCGCGACCGCGGCATTGCAACTACGCCGAATCTACGTCGGCCTGCGGGTTTCACCGTCGCGGCTCACGCCGCTCCTACCCCAAAGCAAGACACGGCAGCGCGGTTCAGGCGGCGCGGCGGTGATGCTCGGGATACAAGGCCGGCAGCCAGCGCTGCGGCTGCGCCAGCAGGCCGGTCACGTCCTCGCGCGAGACCACGCCGTAGCCGCGCGCGTCGATGTCGGTGGCGATCGCGCGCCAGTCCAGGCGCATGGCCGCGCGCTCGCTGTCCAGCGCCCAGCCGTAGCGCAGCGCGCCCAGCGCCAACATTTCGTCCAAGGGCAGCGGCCGCCCGGCGGGCGCCACCACATAACCTTCGTTGTCGCCCACCACGAATACATCCACACGCATCTAACGCCTCCTGGCCCGCCGCGCTGAGCGAGGGCGCGCCATGGTGGACAGGCGATCGGAAAAATTCCGTGAAAGGAAAATGGCCGAATGGTGAATCGGCGGGCCGGCGATAGAACGATCGCTTATCGCGGCATGCACGGCACGCGGTCCGCCGCTCCGCCGCAAGGGTCGGCGTAGGTTCAGCCGTGGCGATGATGCCATCGCCACGGCCGCTACCGGATCAGCCCAGCGCCTTGCGCTGCGGTTCGGGCTGCTCGGCCGTCTGCGCGGCGGCCAGCTGAACTTGCGGCTGCGCCGCCCCGGGCGTTTGCACCGCGACGTTCGCCGCGTCCTGTTCGCGCACGCCGCGCGCCTGGTTCTCGCTGACCATGGCGTAGTTCGGGCCGGTCGGGCCACGGCTGCCGTCGAACACGAACACGTTGCGGTCCGGCTGGCCGTTGGCATCGACCACGGGATTGCCGGGCTGGATGCCGGTCACGCCCTCGAAGCCCTTGAGCTTGGCGCCTGCATACAGATTGGCCGCCAGCTGCTCATCGGCCATGCCGTGGGTGCGCATCGCCGCGACCACCTGCTGGTACATCGGGTCTTCGCGCATGCGCGCGACGTTCGGGTCCAACGCGGCCACCGCCGTGCGCGCTTCGCCGGGCGCCGCCTGCGGCGTCAGGCTGGCCTGACGGCTGTCGGTGGACACGGCGCCGGGCGTGGGCAGCTTGGGACCGATCACGTCGTCCGGCGACAGACCGTGCTGGCCCACGCGCACGCGGTCGCTCCACTCCAGGTTGCCGCTGCTGTTCATCAGCACCAGCTTGCCCTGGTCGAGCTGCTGCCCGATCAGGTTGGCCAGTTGCTCCGGCGTGGCGTTGCGGTTGGCCGCGCCGATCTGGACGCCGATGGAATTGTTGTACAGGTCCATCGCTTCGCGATTGGCCCAGTTGCCGGGCAACCCTTCGTGCGCGGTGGTGAAGGCCTTGGCCCAGTCCGGCCCGTACTCCTGCGCCAGGCGCGCGCTCCAATAGGCGTGCCGGAACGCGTCGCGGTGGCCGTCGTTGCCCTGCCACTCGCGCGCGCGGTCGGCGGGAACGCCGGACGGCACTGGATTGTCGGGGAAGCGCCGCTCGCCTTCGGCGAAAGCGTTGCGGGCGATATCGCGGAACTCGCTCAGCCCCACCAGCCCGCGATCGCGGGTCAGGCGGTCGAGCAAGGCGCCCTCGGTCTTGGTCATCTCCCGCCCGTCGGTGAACGGGATGTCGATCGCGCCGAACACGCGCGGCCGATAGGTGATGACCTCGTCGTCGGCGACCTGGTACGACGTCCGGATGTCGTTGAGGTTGGGGCGTGGATCCGCCATGGCGCTCTCCTTTTCGCTAGCCTTCGTCCGTCGCGCGCCGTACGCGCGCTACGCGCCTCAGCGGCGCGACCAGCGGCGCGATGCGACGCGCCCGTCTTGGTAGCGGACCTCGTAATACTCTTCGTCGATGCCGGCGTCGGACACGCCCAGCTCGTACACATCGACGCCCTTGGCGGCATCGCTGGAATCGGGTTCGCCGAGCACGCCGATCACGTCCGCGCGCGGCATGCCCTCGCTGATCAGGTTCGCCAGCGCCGGCACCATGGCGCCGCGCTGGTTGTCCAGCGGCTTGGCGCCGCGTTGCGATTTCCAGGCAGCCGAATCGAAGTTCGTGGTTTCGTGCATGGCGCAGCCCGCTATAAGGAGGGGGAAAATCAAGACACCTGCCCGCGCCCGCTGCAATGCGAGCCGGAGAATGACTGCCAAGGTGACCGATAGCTTGCGCATGAACCGTCCCTGGGTACGAAGGCGTCCGAACGGTTCAGAGCCTAACATGGCGGCCTGACACCGTCGTTGGGCCGGATGTCGCGGCCTTGACGCGATTCGACGCTAGGGCCAGCGGGTCCGTCCGGGTGGCCGTCCTCCTGAATACGCGGTTCGCAGGCCTGACAGGACAGGGCCACGCTGGACTGGGGCGTTCAGGCCGCTTCGGCGCGGTGGCGCAGGCGCCGCAACACCAGCGCTAGCGTGCGCCGCGAGGTCTCCATGGCGGCCAGATAGTCGCCCGGGCGCTCCTGCCCCATGGCCTGCTTGCCGGCGTTGACCGTGTCCAGCACCAGCACCGCGCCGTCGGCGCCGACCATGTCGCTGAGGGTGCGCCGGTGCGCGTCCAGGCGCCGCTCCAGTTCGTAGTCCAGCCCGCGCCCCGCGCGCGCCTGCACCCGCGCCAGGGTCGCGCTCAATCGCTGGAATTCGGCTTCGATCTGCTCGGGCGTATAGGGCATGGCGGGCACCGTGGGAACCCGTCGGAGCGACGGGATGAAAGTGTGCGCGGCGGCCGTCTCACCGGATGACACGGCCGCGGGCATCGATGCCATTCGAATGGGGACGAACCCGTTCGGTTCCGCGCGGCGCGGCGCAACGGTTCAGTGCGGCGTCATGATCTTTGGGCCTGCGGCGGCCGGCCTTGATCGTGTTTGGATGGCGCGATCCGGAGCGGAAACACGCCGTCCGGTTCTGGGCGGCGGCGACCGCCGTTTACACTGCGGGAATCGCTATCCGCCGCTTTGATACGCATGAGCCTGGCTACGACCGAAACGTATTCGATTCCTACCGGCTCGGGCCGTCTGCACGCGCAGCGCTGGCGTCCGACGCAATCCGAAAGCGGTGCGCCCATCGTGCTGCTGCACGATTCGTTGGGCTGTGTGGCGCTATGGCGCGATTTTCCGTCGCGTCTGGCCCAGGCCACGGGTCGCAGCGTGATCGCCTACGACCGTCTGGGTTTCGGTCGCTCCGATCCGCATCCGGCCCGTTTGGACAAGACCTTCGTCCACGCCGAAGCGCGCCAGGGTTTCGCGGCGTTGCGCGAGGCCTTGGCGTTGGAACGCTTCGTCGTTTTCGGCCACAGCGTAGGCGGCGGCATGGCCGTGGGCTGCGCGGCCGCGTATCCCGACGATTGCGTGGCCCTGATCACCGAGTCCGCGCAGGCCTTCGTCGAAGACCGCACCGTCGCCGGCATCCAGGCGGCGCGCGCGACCTTCGCCGAGCCCGGACAGCTGGAACGCTTGAGCAAGTACCACGGCGACAAGGCCGCCTGGGTGCTCAGCGCCTGGATCGACACCTGGCTCGCCGACGATTTCGCCCACTGGTCCTTGGACGACCACTTGCGGCAAGTGCGGTGCCCGGTGCTGGCACTGCACGGCGAACTCGACGAGTACGGTTCGCACCGTCACCCCGAACGCATCGCCGCGCTCAGCACCGGCCCGGCCACGCTGCGCCTGCTGCCCGGCTGCGGCCACGTGCCGCACAAGGAGCGCGAAGCGCAGGTGCTGGCCATGGTCGAGCGTTGGCTGGGCGACGGCTACGTATTGGCGGACGACGCGGCTTAGGCGCCGCCGTTCCAATCCAGCCACTCGCCCGGCGCCAAGGCCCGAATGCGCAAGCCCTTTCCGCGTGCGGCCGCGCGCAGGCGACCGAGCGGATCCTCGATCTCCTCGTAATCGGTTGCGCCCGCCACGCCGTAGTGGATCGGCACCAGGCAGCGCGCACCCAAAATCACGGCCGCCGCCACCGCCTGCTCCGGCGTCAGCACGCCGGGTTGGCCGCTGACCGGCTTGCGCCAGCCGAAGCGCGCGCCGTTGATCGGCAGGAAGGCCGCGTCGAACGGACCGAACTGGCGGCCGATGCGCCACCAATGGCCATGCCACAGCGTGTCGCCGCCATGGAAGATGCGGCGCCCACCGGCCGACACCACCCACGACACCTGCGGATCGCCGTAGCCGTCCGACGCCGGCACCGGCGTGGCGGTGAAATCACCGAGCAACTGCGGTTCCCAGGCCACACTGGGGCGTGCGCGTGCGACGGCCGGCATGGGCAGGGGTTGGGTGCCCGCGGGATAGGCGAGCACGCCGCCCTTGGCCAGCGCCTGCGCTACCGCTTGAGCGTCGAAGTGATCCGGATGGGCATGGGTGATCGCCACATAGCTTTCGTCCGATGCGTCGCTCACCGGTACCAGCCGGTCCTTGAGCGCCAGCCCCCAAGCGTCCGGATTGGTGAGCGGATCGATGAAAAGGCTGGCTCGCGGCAGCTGCAGGCGAATACCGGCCCAAGCCAGGCGCTGGATGCGCAGGCCCTCGCCGCCGCTTGCGCGCAGCATTCCGACAGGCAGCAGCGCGGACGCCGCCATGCCCGCCGTAGCCGCCAACAGCCGCCGGCGGGTGATGCGCCCCTCGACGCCGCGTTCGCCCCTGCTCATGCCCCAGCCTCCCGTGCGGCGATCGCCGCGTCCAAAGCGAATACCGACTGCGCCACGATCGCCTCCAGGTTGCGCCCATGCCATTCGCGCTCGAACGCCAGCGGCTGCACCTGCGGAGCCAAGCAGGCTTCGATGGGGATCGCGGTGATGCGCTCGTCGGCCTGCGTCGGCACGCTGGTCGCACGGATGCGCACTACCGTCTCGCGCAGGCGGTCCAGATAGTGCAGCGCCTGTTCCAGCACCGCCGCGGGAAAGCAGCCCATATGCCCGCCGATCACCCGGCCGCGGCCCAGCTCGCGCAAACGCAGGATCGCCGCGCGCAACGCCATGGGATCGGCACGCGACAGGTAGACGATGCGGCCGACGATGTTGTCGCCCGCGCAGACCAGATCGGCGCCGGGCACGTCCACGCTCACGTGGTCCAGGGTCTTGCCCGGGTTGTGCAGCAGGCGCAGCTCGTGGGCGCCCCAACGCAGCGTCATCGCCTGGTCGAACACCAATCGCGGCTCGCGGTAGTAGGCATCCTCGCGCCGGTTCTGGTACAGGAAGGTATGGCGGTAGTGGCGCTGGGCGATGCTCAGCGCCTGCGGGAACAGCGGCAGCCCGGCCAGGTGGTCGCTCATGTAGTGGGTCGCCACGATCGCGCGCACGCTCTTGCCGCGCTGTTCGCACAGCGCCTGACGCAGCCGCAGCGCGTCTTCGGTGCTGGCCAGCGTATCCACCAGCAGCGCGTCGTCGCCGTCAATGAAAGCGGTGGCCACGGATTCGTAGGCCTCGCCCACGAACATCCACACCTGCTCCGCCAGTTCTTCCATCCGCATCGCCCATGCCCTCGGTTCGCAGGGCGCCATCTTTGCCAGGCACGGCGAGCGCGACAAACGAGATTTTTTGGCTGCCGCTTTAGCAAAACTAACTTGATACGATGCGGTTCCAGCCCTTGCCCCGAGGCGACCCTTGAAGCCGCGCCGCCCTGCCCCGCTCAACGCCCTGCGGGCCTTCGAAGCGGCCGCGCGCAGCCTGAGTTTCCAGACCGCCGCCACGCAGTTGTTCGTGACTCCCGCCGCGGTCAGTCACCAGATCAAGCACCTGGAGGACCACCTGGGTACCCGGCTGTTCGTGCGCGGCCATCGCAGCGTCGAACTGACCGCCGAGGGCACGGCGCTGGCCGCCGAACTCGGGGCCGCCTTCGCCCGCATCGACCTGGCCCTGGACCGCGCCACCGCCCCCCTGGCCGCGCACCTGCGCGTGAGCACCGTCGAATCCTTCGCCGCCAAATGGCTGGCGCCGCGGCTGCACCGCTTCCACCGCGACCACCCCGAACTCAAGCTGCGCATCGACACCGGCAACGAACACAGCGACTTCGCCCGCGACGGCATCGACGTGGCCATCCGCTACGGTGCAGGCGGCTATGCCGAGGCCGAGAAGCTGATGGACGCGCCGGTCTTTCCGGTGTGCGCGTCCGCCTTGGCCGACGACCCGCAGCGCCCGCTGGCGCGACCCGACGATCTGCGCCACCACACCCTGCTGCACGACGACAGCGCCACCGGCCGCGCCGGCGTGCCCGACTGGGCGGCCTGGCTGCAGGCTGCCGGCGCCGGCGGCGTGGACGCCACGCGCGGCCCGCTGTTCTCCAGCATCTACCTGGCGCAGGAAGCCGCCGTAGCCGGGCATGGCGTAACGCTGGGCGTGGCGCCGCTGGTGCAGGACGACCTGCGCCACGGCCGGCTGGTCCAGCCGTTCGAGCTCGCCCTGCCCAACGCCTATGCGTTCTGGGTAGTGCGCGCACCTGGCCGTGATACGCGCCCCGCTGTGGATGCCTTCTGTCGCTGGCTACAGCAAGAGGCCCATGTAGAAGACCGATGAGCGCCACCATGCAGCCCAACAAAATCGTCGTCCTCTCCGGCTCCGGCCTCAGCGCCGAAAGCGGCCTGCCCACCTTTCGCGACAGCAACGGACTGTGGAACCAGTACCAATGGCACGAGGTCGCCAGCCCCGAAGGCTGGCGCGCGCGGCCGGAAGCGGTGCTGGCCTTTTACAACGAGCGGCGACTGAAGGCCTGGCACGCGCAGCCCAATGCCGCGCACGCGGCCATCGCCGCGCTGGAGGCGGCGTTCGAGGTGGTGGTGATCACCCAGAACGTCGACGCGCTGCACGAGCGTGCCGGCTCCAGCCGGGTCATCCATCTGCATGGCGAGCTGGCTTATGCGCGCAGCACCGGCACCCCGCCGCTGCGCTACCGGATCGACGACGCGCCGATCGCGCTGGGCCAGTTGGCCGAGGACGGCAGCCAGCTGCGCCCGGACATCGTCTGGTTCGGCGAGCAAACCCAGTACATGGACGAGGCCCGCGCGCACGTGGCCACCGCGGCCAAGGTGCTGGTGGTGGGCACCTCGTTGAGCGTGCACCCGGCGGCCTCGCTCGTATGGTCCGCGCGCGGCCGGGCGGAGAAGGTGCTGGTCTCGCTGGAGATGGACGAGATACCCGACGGCTTCGAGTTCCGCCGAGGCAAGGCCACCGAACACCTCCCCGCCCTGGTCCGGGCTTGGCTCGCGGCGCCCACTTCGCCCTGACTTCACACACGCGCCTTCGTGCTCGCACACGCGGCGCCCACCCTGGCGCCACCATCGAAGCCTGGGGGCGCAGACATGACCGAGACCATTCGCAACACCTGGCCCAGCAGCCCCTGGCGCGCGGCCATGTGGGCCGCCGCGCTGGCGTTGCTGCTGCTGCCCTGGGTGGCGATGCAGTTCACCGGCGAGGTGCAATGGAGCCCGGGCGACTTCGTCGTCTTCGGCGCCATGCTGCTGGGCGCCTGCGGCGCGATGGAGCTGGGCGCGCGCATGAACGGCCACCTGGCCTACCGCGTCGGCGTGGCGGTGGCCGTCGCCGCCGGCTTCGGGCTGGTGTGGGTGAACCTGGCCGTGGGCATCGTCGGCAGCGAGGGCAATCCGCTCAACCTGATGTTCGCCGGCGTGCTGCTGGTGCCGGTGATCGGCGCGCTCGCCGCACGCTTCAAAGCGCGCGGCATGGCCTGGACGCTGGCGGCCACAGCCGCCGCGCAGGCGATCGCCGCGGCGGTGGTGTGGTGGCTGGGCTACACCTACGAGGCCTTGCTGACCTGCGTCTTTATCGCGCTGTGGGCGGTGTCGGCGCTGCTGTTCCGCTGGGCGGCGTCCGCGCAGCGCTGAGCCTGCGCATCGCGGCGGGGGCGTAGGCGGGGTTATCCTGGCGGCGCCCTCGCCACTGGTTGCGGTGGGCCGCACCGTGAGCCCGCACTCCGCCGCCATGAACTACACCGTCTTCCTGTTGTTTTTCTGCGCCACCGCACCGATCGCGCTGATGCCCAGCATCATCGCCTGGCTGACGCGTCACCAGGCGCGCTGGCCGGTGGTCGCGGCGAACCTGGCGTTGTGGACGATGATCTTCTTCACCGCGCGCAGTTTCACCATCGGCACGTCGAGCAAGTTCCAGGTGCCCACCGTGGTGGCGCTGTTCGCGTGGCTGGCATTGCTGGGGTATGTGATCCGTACGGCTGGGTCGCCGCGCGGCAGGGTGTGAGGTCCGGGCACTCCAAGCCCACCCGGTTGCTACAATCGCCGCCGCATGCGCTCCCCCACTTTCCAGCGCCGGATGGCCCTGCTGGCGTTAGTCGCCATGCTGCTGCTGTTCGCCGTGCCCACAGCCGGGCGCATGCTGGCCGGCAGCGCCAACGCCGACGGCGTATGGGCGCAGATGTGCACCATGGCCGGCCTGAAGTGGGTCAAGCTCGCGCCCGACGGCGCCGACCCGATGAACCCGGATCCCACGCCCACATCGCCTGCCGGCAGCGCCATGGCCGGCGAGGACTGCGCCTACTGCCCGGTGCTGGGCGGCCTGGCGATCCTGCTGCTGTGCCTGGTGTTCGCGCTGCCGGCGCCTTCGCGCCGGCCGCCCATCCCATGGCGGCTGAGCGCACCGCGCAGCCTGCTGTATCCCTGCGGCCTGGGCTCGCGCGGCCCGCCGCTGGCGCTCTGAAAGCACACCGCTTCCCGATCCGCGCGCGGCCGTAGCCGCGCGCGTTCCGTAGCTTTCGGAGTTTTCACCATGTCGATCTTCCCGATCGCGATGGCGCCTGTGCGCGCGTCGCGACTGGCCCTGGCCGTGGCCTGGGCCCTCGCTATCCCCTGCCCGGCTCATGCCGCAGAACCCACCGATGCCGCCACCACGCTGGACAAAGTCGTGGTGCGCGGCGAACGCCCCGAACTGGGCACCGTCGAACGCATCGAACAAGCGCGCGAGCGCCTGGATCAACGTGCCGGGGGCACCGCCCTGGTCGATGGCGACAGTTACCGCGACGGCCGCGTCAGCACCCTGACCGATGCGCTGGGCTATGCGCCGGGCGTGTTCGCGCAATCGCGTTTCGGCGCCGAGGAGGGGCGCCTGTCGATCCGCGGCTCCGGCCTGCAGCGCACCTTCCACGGCCGCGGCATCGAACTGCTGCAGGACGGCAGCCCGCTCAACCTGGCCGACGGCGGCTTCGACATGCAGGCGGTAGAGCCGCTGGCGGCGCGCTACATCGAGGTCTATCGCGGCGCCAACGCCCTGGAATACGGCGCCGCCACGCTGGGCGGCGCGGTCAATTTCGTCTCGCCCACCGGCTACGACGCCGCCGCCACCGACCTGCGCGTGGAAGCCGGCAGCGACGGCTACCGCCGCGCCCAGGCCGCACTGGCCGGGCAAACCGGGCGCGCCGACGGCTACCTCAGCCTCACCGGCTACGCCCAGGACGGCTACCGCGACCATGCCGAACAGGAGACCTATCGCCTGTTCGGCAATGCCGGCTACCGCTTCGGCGACACGCTGGACGGCCGCGTCTACCTGACCCATGTCGACACGCGCTCGGAACTGCCTGGCAACCTGACGCTGGCCCAGGCACGCCGCGATCCACGCGCAGCCAACGCCGGCAACCTCGCCCTGGACCAGCGTCGCGATTTCCGCCTGGACCGCATCGCCGCCAAGCTGGCCTGGGCGCCGTCGCAAGCGCGCTCGCTGACGCTGTCGGCCTACTACGCCGACAAGTCGCTGCACCACCCGATCTTCCAGGTGCTGCAGCAGGACAGCCGCGACGCGGGCGTGGACCTGCGCTGGCGCAGCGAGGGCCGCATCGCCGGTCATCGCAACGTGCTGATCGCAGGCCTGGCCTATGCGCAGGGCCATATCGACGACGACCGATTCTTCAACCTCGCCGGCAAGCCCGGCCCGCGCAGCAACCGCTTCGACCAGCGCGCCAGCAACCTCAAGGCCTATGTGGAAAATCAGACCTGGCTGGACGACCGCTGGGCGTTGTCGCTGGGGCTGCAAGGGCTGCGCTCCACGCGGCGCTCGCGCGACGAGTTCGTCACCGGCGGTCGCGACGAGAGTTTCGACGTGCGCTACTCCGGCTTCAGCCCCAAGCTAGGCCTGCGCTACCTGATGGACGATGGGGTGCAGTGGTACGCCAATCTCAGCCGCAGCCTGGAACCGCCGAGCTTCGGCGAGCTGTCGGGCGGTCCCAACGTCACCCAGGTCGATCGGCAGCAGGCCACCACCGCCGAGCTGGGCCTGCGCATCCAGCGCGATACGCTGGCGTTGGACGCGGCGCTGTATCGCGCCCGCGTGCGCGACGAACTGCTCGCCCTGACCGACGGCAACGGCAATCCGCTGGGCACGGTCAACGCCGACCGCACCGTGCACCAAGGCCTGGAGCTGGGTCTGGGCTGGCAGCTCGCGCCGGCTTGGGCCTTGTCCGCGCACTACCTGTGGAACGACTTCCGCTTCGACCGCGACCGCGTCTACGGCGACAACCGCCTGGCCGGCCTGCCGCCGCAGCAGCTGCGCGCCGCGCTGCGTTGGTCGCCGAGCCAGACCTGGTACCTGACGCCCAGCCTGGAGTGGGCGCCGCGCGGCGCCTATGTCGATCACGCCAACACCCTGCGCGCGCCCGGCTACACCACCCTGGGCCTGCGCCTGGGCGGCGAGGTCGACACGCGCTGGTCCTGGTTCGTCGATGCGCGCAACCTGAGCGACCGAAAGTGGATCGCCAGCACCAACGTGATCGCCGACGCCCTGGGCCGCGATCAGGCCGCGTTCCTTCCCGGCGATGGCCGCTCGGTTTACGTGGGGATCGAATGGAAGCGATGAGCGCGTTCTTCACCCTCACCGGGGCGTGGCTGTTGGCCTGGGGCGCGCTGCTGTCGCGCCTCGCGCTGGAACGCCGTCCCTGCACCGCCGCCCTGTCCCTGTTGGATTCACCGGAGCCACCGCGATGAACCTCACACGTTCCATGCTCGTCTTCGCCCTGATCGCGCTGGCCTTCCTGGCGGCCTGCTCGCGCGCGCCCCAAGCCACCGTCGGCGACATCGCCATCGAACGGCCCTGGGTGCGGGCGATGGCGCCCGGCGCGCCCGCGGCCGGCGGCTTCGCCGCCCTCACCAACACCGGCGATCGCCCGGACCGCCTGGTCTCGGCCAGCACACCCGACGCGCAGCGCGTGGAAATCCACGAAATGCGCATGGACCAGGACGTGATGCGCATGCGCCAGCTGGCCGATGGCTTGCCGCTGCCCACCGGCACACGCGTGGAACTCAAGCCCGGCAGCTACCACCTGATGCTGGTGAGCCCCAAGCGGCGGTTCATGCAAGGCGAGCGAGTGACGATCGAACTGAGGTTCGAGCGCGCAGGCAAACACCAGGTCGTGTTCCCGGTGAAGCCGATGCTCAACGAAGACGGCGGCGACGATCACCATTGAACGCCTTGCGCCCCGGCGCCGGTACGCCGGCTCCGGGGCGCGGTATCGACCCGCTACTTGATCCGCCGCTTCTCCAACTTCCGCGCCAGCGTGCGCCGGTGCAGGCCCAGCCGGCGCGCGGCCTCGGAGATGTTGAAGTCGCTTTGCGCCAGCGCCTCGTGGATGTGTTCCCACTCCAGGGTCTTGATCGAGGTGGTGCGCTGGGTCAGTTCCACCTCGGTGTCGCCGGCGGTGCGCTGGAACGCGGCTTCGATGTCGTCGGTGTTGGAAGGCTTGGCCAGGTAATGGCGGGCGCCGAGCTTGATCGCCTCCACCGCGGTGGCGATGCTGGCGTAGCCGGTCAGCACCACGATCACCAGTTCCGGATCGAAGGCGTGCAGGTGTTTGACGCAGGACAGGCCGGAGGCGCCGCCGGCCAGCTTCAGGTCCACCACCGCATGCGTGGGCGCGTACTGCTGCAACAGCGCCGGCAAGCCGTCTTCGCCGGCCAGGTGGCGCACCTCATAGCCGCGGCGTTCGAACGAGCGCACCAGGGTGCGCGCGAAGGCGGCATCGTCTTCGACGATCAGGAGCCTGCGTTCAGTCGTCATCGCCGTCCTCCTCGATGGCTATCGCCGACAGCGGCAGCGCCAGGGTGACCGTCGCGCCGCCTTGGGAGCGGTTTTTCGCCGAGAGGCTGCCGCCCAGGGTACGCGCCACGTTGACCGAAAGGAACAGGCCCAGGCCGCCGCCCGGGCGGCCCTTGCTGCTGTTGTAGGGGCTGCCCAGGCGCTGCAGGATGTCGCGCTCGAACCCCGGGCCGGCGTCGCTGACTTCGATGCGCAGCTCGCCGTCGCGGCAATGCGCCTCCAGGCCGACCCAGCCGGGCGAGGCTTCCAGCGCGTTGTCGAGCACGTTGAACACCATCTGCCGCAGGCCGGCGTCGGAGACGATGCGCGGGTTGTCGCTGCAGCGGTTCTCGTAGCGGAAACTCTCGGGGCTGCGCGCGGCGCGCCATTCGGCGGCCAGTTCGTCCAGCAGCGCGTGCAGCGTGGTTTCGATCGGCGCTTCGCCGCGGGTTTCGCCGGCCGACAGCAGGATGTTGGTGACGATGGATTTGCAGCGCGCCACCTGCGCCTGCATCTCGCTCACGTCCTGGTCCAGCTCGGCATCGGCGGCCACCGCCGGCAGCCGCCGCCAGTCGCCCAGGATCACCGACAGGATCGCCAGCGGCGTGCCCAGCTCGTGCGCCGCGCCCGAAGCCAGCAGCCCCATGCGCACGATGTGATCCTCCTCGGCCGCGCGCTGGCGCAGTTCGGCCAGGCGCGCGTCGCGCTCGCGCAGGATGCGGCCGATGCGGGTGATGAACACCACCAGCAGCGCGGCGATCAGCAGGAAGCAGATCAGCAGGCCCTGCACGTAATGGTCGGCCAAACCGTTGGCCGGCACCGCCGACAGCTGCAGCGGCGTGGGTACCAGGGTCAGGCCGGTCACGCACAGGCCCGCCGCCGCAGCCAGCACCCAACTGGCCGGCGAGCGCAGCAGCACCGTGCCCAGCACCACCTGCAGCAGGTACAGGAACACGAAGGGGTTGGTGATGCCGCCGCTGAGGTAGAGCTGCACGGTCAGCGAGGCCACGTCCACCAGCAGGCCCAGCAGCAGTGCGCCGTTGGACACGCGCCCGCGCCGGCGCCACCATAGCTGGCTGCCCAGGTTGAAGGCGGCCAAGGCGGCCAGCACCGTGCACATCATCGCCAGCGGCAGGTCGATGCCCAGGCCGTAGTCGACCACCAGGATGGTCGCGATCTGCCCCACCACCGCGATCCAGCGCAGTTGGATCAGCTGTTGCATGTTGCGCAGCGCGGCGCGGTCCGGGCGGATCACGGACGGGCCCTGCGGCGCCGCGTCGGCGGCGTCCTCATCCCGGTCCGGTGCTGTGTGCATGATCGGCGCGCCCTTTGGCTCGCGCACGATCTTGCCGCAAACGGCGCTCGGAGGCGAACAGCCACCCTGCCCCCACCAGGGTCAGCGCGGCCAGGCCGAACCAGGTCAGCGCGTAGGACAGATGCGAATCGCGGAACTTCACCACGGTCATGCCGCCGCGCGGCCAGGCGCGCCCGTCGCCTGCGCGCGCGGCATCGATGAAATAAGGCGCCACGCGCTCGGCCGGCAGCCCGCGCGCCAGCGCCAGCGCGCGCACGTCGCGCGAGTACCAGCGGTCGTGCTGCGGATCGTTGCGGCGCAGGAAGCCGCCGCCGGGCTCGCTCATGCGCAGCAGGCCCACCAGCTCCACGCGGCCCTGCGGCGCGGCGCGGCCGGTGTCGCCGGTGGGCACGAAGCCACGGTTCACCCAGACGTAGTCGCCGTCGTCGGTCTGCAGGGGCTGCAGCAGCCACACGCCCGCGCCCAGCTCGGTCACCGCCTGAGTGCGCGCGGCCTTGCCGGGCACGAAACGCCCGCTCACGCGCACGCGGCGGTAACTGTCGCGACTGTCGCTGACCGCGACCCAGCCAGCGCGCGCCGGCGCGTCCGTGGGCGCGGCCTGCACGCGCGCGTCCACGCGCGCGATCAGGTCGCGTTTCCAGCCCAGGCGCTGTACCTGCCACACGCCCAATGCGAGGAAACCCGCAAACGCCAGCAGCAGCGCCGCCGCGAACACGGCCCGCAGCGCGCGCCGGCGCCGTGGGGTCCGCGCAGCGTCGGCGCCTATCGGGGTCACGGCGCGTTCTTGATCATTTCCTGCATGTCGTGCGCGCCCGGCATCATGTTCGAGTTCAGGTGGTGCATGACCCACAAGGAGCCGCTGAGCACGATCACCACCAGCACCACGGTGAAGATCAGCGCCAGCGCGTTCCAGCCGCCTTCGGACTTGGCGTTCATGTGCAGGAAGTAGACCATGTGCACCACCACCTGCACCGCGGCGAAGGCCAGCAGCACCACGGCCAGCACGATGGAGTTGGGCACGGCCTTGCCCATCACCAGGGCGAAGGGAATCGCGGTCAGCACCACCGACAGCACGAAGCCGGTCAGGTATTCCTTGACCGAGACGTGCGGAATGCCGTCGTCGTCATGGTGCTCATCGTGGCCGTGGACGGAAGGGTCGGTCATGGCAGCGAGCCCATCAGGTAGACGAAGGTGAAGACGCCGATCCAGACGACGTCGAGGAAGTGCCAGAACATCGACAGGCAGGCCACCCGGCGCGCGTTGGCGCGGTTGATGCCGTGCTTGTTGACCTGCACGCACAGCACCAGCAGCCAGATCACGCCGAACAGCACGTGCAGACCGTGGGTGCCGACCAGGGCGAAGAACGAAGACAGGAACGCGCTGCGCTGCGGGCCGGCGCCGATGTGGATCAGGTGCGCGAACTCGTACAGCTCGATGCCCAGGAAGCACAGGCCCAGCAGCCCGGTCACCAGCAGCCAGCCGATCAGCCCGCGCTTGCTGCGCTTCTGCAGGGCGATCATGGCGAAGCCGTAGGTGATCGACGACAGCAGCAGCACCGCCGTGTTCACCGCGATCAGCGGCAGCTCGAACAGGTCCGCGCCCGAGGGGCCGGCCGCGTAGTTGCGGCCGAGCACGCCGTAGGTGGCGAACAGACAGGCGAAGATCATCAGGTCGCTGAGCAGGTACAGCCAGAAGCCCAGCAGCGTGCCGTTATGCGGATGGTGCTTGCCTTCGGTGTCCAGGAACACCGGGCGGCCGTCGGCATGGGTCAGGGACACGGACTCAGACACGGGCGGCCTCCAGCTGCGCGGTGCGCGCCTGTTCGGTCGCGGCCACTTCGGCGGCGGGGATGTGGTAATCGCGGTCGTAGTTGAAGCTGTGGTAGATCGCGTAGACCACGATGCCCGCCAGCGACGCCACGGCCAGCCACCAGATGTGCCAGATCAGGGCGAAGCCGCAGGCCGTGCTCAGGCCCGCCAGCACCACGCCGGCCGGCGTGTTGCGCGGCATGTGCACCGGCAGGAAGCCGCCGAGCGCGCGCTTGAAGCCACGCTGTTTCATGTCCCACCAGGCGTCGTTGTCGTGCACCACCGGGGTGAAGGCGAAGTTGTAGGCCGGCGGCGGCGAGGAGGTGGACCATTCCAGGGTGCGGCCGTCCCAGGGATCGCCGCTCACGTCGCGCAGCTGCTCGCGCTTGCGGAAACTCACGTAGATGCAGATCAGGAACGCGGCGATGCCCACGGCCACCAGCACCGCGCCGAAGGCGGCGATCACGAACCAGATCTGCAGCGACGGGTCCTCGAAGTGGCTGACCCGGCGGGTCACGCCCATCAGCCCCAGCACGTACAGCGGGGTGAAGGCGAACCAGTAACCGGCCAGCCAGAACCAGAACGAGACCTTGCCCCAGAAGTCGTCGAGCTTGAAACCGAAGGCCTTGGGGAACCAATGGGTCATGGCCGCGAACAGGCCGAACACCACGCCGCCGATGATCACGTTATGGAAGTGCGCCACCAGGAACAGGCTGTTGTGCAGCACGAAGTCCGCCGGCGGCACCGCCAGCAGCACGCCGGTCATGCCGCCCACCACGAAGGTGACCATGAAGCCCATGGTCCACAGCATCGGCACCTCGAAGCGGATGCGGCCGCGGTACATGGTGAACAGCCAGTTGAAGATCTTCGCCCCCGTGGGGATCGAGATGATCATGGTGGTGATGCCGAAGAACGAGTTGACGCTGGCGCCCGAGCCCATGGTGAAGAAGTGGTGCAGCCACACCAGGTACGACAGCACGGTGATGCACACCGTGGCGTAGACCATCGACGAATAGCCGAACAGGCGCTTGCCCGAATAGGTCGATACGATCTCCGAGTACACCCCGAACAGCGGCAGGATCAGGATGTACACCTCCGGGTGGCCCCAGATCCAGATCAGGTTGACGTACATCATGGCGTTGCCGCCCAGATCGTTGGTGAAGAAGTTGGTGCCCGCGTAGCGGTCCAGGCCCAACAACGCCAGCACTGCGGTCAGCACCGGGAACGACACCACGATCAGCACGTTGGTGCACAGCGCGGTCCAGGTGAACACCGGCATCTTCATCAGGCCCATGCCCGGCGCGCGCATCTTGATGATGGTCACCAGCAGGTTCACGCCCGATAGCAGGGTGCCTACGCCGGCTATCTGTAGCGCCCATATGTAGTAGTCCACGCCTACCCATGGACTGAAGGCCTGTCCCGACAGCGGCGGATAGGCCAGCCAGCCGGTGGCGGCGAACTCGCCGAAGAACAGCGACATCATCACCAGCACCGCGCCGCTGACCGTCATCCAGAAACTGAAATTGTTCAGGAACGGGAAGGCCACGTCGCGCGCGCCGATCTGCAGCGGCACCAGGTAGTTCATCAGGCCGGTGACCAGCGGCATGGCCACGAAGAAGATCATGATCACGCCGTGGGCGGTGAAGATCTGATCGTAGTGGTGCGGCGGCAGGTAGCCGGCGTTGTCGCCGAAGGCCATGGCCTGCTGCAGGCGCATCATGATCGCGTCGGCGAAGCCGCGCAGCAGCATCACCAGGCCCAGCACCATGTACATGATGCCGATCTTCTTATGGTCGATGCTGGTGAACCACTCCTTCCACAGGTAGCCCCACAGCCTGTACTTGGTGACCGCGCCCAGCACCGCCAGGCCCACGAGCACCGAGCCGATGAAGGTGGCCGCGATGATGGGATCGTGCAGCATGGGCACCGCATCCCAGGTCATGCGACCGAAGATCGGTGAGGTCGGGGGCATACCGCTTTCGAGGGACATCGCAGGGACTTCCAAAGACGATTCGTTAGGTCGTGAGCGGGCGCCTTACGGCGACGACTTCATGCCGGCCAGCGCGGGCGACGGGATCAACGGCGAGCGCGGTTGCGCCACGCACACTTCGGCCGGCACGTAGGCGCCCAGGCGCGGGTCGCCGCGGCGCGGCGTGGCCAGCGACTTCAGGCCGTCCAGGCCCAGGCCGCCGGCGGCGTCCAGCGCCATCATCTGGTTCATGCACAGCCGGTCCACGTCCACGCAGCGGTTGAGCACCGCGTCGTACAGGCCGCGGTCCACGCGCGCGTAATGACGGATGGGCTCGCGCGTGCTGGGCTTTTCCAGCTCCAGGTAGGCCGCACGCGTCAGCTGATCGGGATCTTTACGCAGCTGGGCGATCCACTGCTGATAGTCGCCATCGGCCAGGCCGTGGAACTTGAAGCGCATGTGCGAGAAGCCGGCGCCGCTGTAGTTGGCCGACAGGCCTTCGTACTCGCCCGGCGCGTTGATCACGGCGTTGAGATTGCTCTCCATGCCGGGCATGGCGTAGATCATGCCGGCCAGCTCGGGCACGTAGAACGTATTCATCACCGACGAGGCGGTGATGCGGAAGCGCACCGGCCGGTCCACCGGCACGGCCACTTCGTTCACCGACGCCACGCCCTCTTCCGGGTAGACGAACAGCCATTTCCAATCCAGCGCCACCACCTGGATTTCCAGCGGCTTGACCTGCGCCGGCACCGGCTTGCCTTCGGCGATGCGGTCCAGCGGGCGGTACGGGTCCAGCAGATGGGTGCTGATCCAGGTCACCGCGCCCAGGGCGATGATGATCAGCAGCGGCACGCCCCAGATCACCAGTTCCAGCTGGGTGGAATGGTCCCAGTCGGGCTGGTAGGTGGCGGCGGTGTTGGACGCGCGGTAACGCCAGGCGAACCAGAAGGTCAGCGCGATCACCGGCACGATCACGATCAGCATCAACACCGTGGCCACCACGATCAGCTGCCCTTGGCGGGCGGCGATGTCGCCGGAGGGGTTGAGGACCAGCAAGTTGCAGCCTGAAAGCAGGCCCGCGGCCGCTAGCAGCAGGGCCGCCTGCAGGGTTCTGCGCGCAATGGACATGGGAGTGGGGGTACTGAAGATTCGGCGCCAATGTAGTGCTGCGCCCGCGGCGGGTGTATTGGACGTTTTGTCCTATCGCCCGCGCCCACCGCCTCTGTCAGGCTAGCTCACGCAACCTGCCCTTCCCTGCCCGACGCCGCCCCGATGTCCTTCGTACCCGCCACCGCCTCCACCCACGATCACGGCACCAAGGCGCACGCCGAAGTGGCGCCCGGCGAGATCGCCGTGGGCGTCGTGGTCGGCCGCGCCTCGGAATACTTCGACTTTTTCGTGTTCGGCATCGCCTCGGCGCTGATCTTCCCGGCGGTGTTCTTCCCCTTCCTGGACCGCCTGCACGGCACGCTGTATTCGTTCGCGGTGTTCGCCCTGGCGTTCGTGGCGCGGCCGCTGGGCACCGTGCTGTTCATGTCCATCCAGACCCGCTGGGGCCGCGGCATCAAGCTGACCGTGGCGCTGTTCCTGCTGGGCACCGCCACCGCCGGCATCGCGTTCCTGCCAGGTTATGCAAAGTGGGGCTGGGTCTCGATCGCGCTGCTGGGTTTCCTGCGCGTGCTGCAGGGCATCGCCCTGGGCGGCTCCTGGGACGGCCTGCCCTCGCTGCTGGCGCTGAACGCGCCCAAGTCGCGCCGCGGCTGGTACGCCATGCTCGGCCAGCTGGGCGCGCCGCTGGGCTTCATCGTCGCCGCCGGCGTGTTCGCCTTCCTCTACGCCAGCCTGAACGAAGCCGACCTGTTGTCCTGGGGCTGGCGCTACCCGTTCTTCGTCGCCTTCGCCATCAACGTGGTGGCGCTGTTCGCGCGCCTGCGCATCGTGGTGGCCGACGAGTACCAGCACAGCATGGGCCAGCTGGACCTGGAGCCCACGCCCATCCGCGAGCTGTTCAGCGCCAAGGGCCAGCACGTGGTCATCGGCGCGTTCGCCGCGCTGGCCAGCTACGCGCTGTTCCACATCGTCACCATCTTCCCGCTGTCGTGGATCCTGCTGTACTCGCAGCAGTCCGTGGTCGGCTTCCTGCTGGTGCAGATCGTCGGCGCCTTCATCGCCGCCGGCGCCATCGTCGCCTCCGGCCTGATCGCCGACCGCGTCGGCCGCGCGCGCACCCTGGGCGGCCTGGCGGTGCTGATCGCCATGTTCAGCGGCTTCGCCCCCACCCTGATGGGCGGCGGCCCCGCCGGCCAGGCGGCCTTCATCCTGATCGGCTTCGCCCTGCTCGGCCTGTCCTACGGCCAGGCCGCCGGCGCGGTCACCGCCAACTTCGGCCGCCGCTACCGCTACACCGGCGCCGCGCTCACCTCCGACCTGGCCTGGCTGATCGGCGCCGCGTTCGCGCCGCTGGTCGCGCTGGGCCTGTGCTCGCAGTTCGGCCTGGAATGGCTGGGCGCCTACCTGCTCTCGGGCGCGGTGGGCACCATGGCCGCGCTGGGGATCAACCGCATGCGCAACTACAAGAGCTGAGGCGCTGCGCACGCGCACGACCAAGCCCCGCCATCGGCGGGGCTTTTCGTTTAGGTGCGATGCGACGGCTGCGGTGCAAGCGCCCGCGCCTCAAATCACCCGGCTCAGGCTGAGGTTCGGATACTCCTGCTGGAAGTAGTAAAGCAGCGGCCGCACCACGCGCATGTATTCCTCCAACGCGTCCACGTTGTCCTGGTGGATACGCTGCGGCTCCCTGGCAGGCTTCACCAGCAGCAAGCCGTACTCGCCGATGTCCAGCATTTCCTCGGCCCACTTGCCCAGCGTCTTGTCGGGTTTCCACTTGTTCTTGTTGGTCATCTCCCGGATCGCATGCTGCTCCTTCGACAGCGGCGTGGCCTGTATGGATTTGTCCACCACACCGCGGTAGCTGCCCACGTAGTCCTTGGCCAGCTCGGCCGCCATCGTGAACAGGTCGGCCGAGCTGGCCGGCCCCGTACTGGGCACCCAGGACGTCAACGCCTTCACCATTTCCACCGCCGACTCCCGGGGCTGCTTGGTCTCCTCGAACGCGCCCCAGATCTTGCCGATGCAGCGCGCGCACTTTTCCAAGTTTTGCAGGTAGGGCTGCCGCAACGTGCTCTGCACATTCTTGCGCAGCTGCTCGTCCCACTCCGCGCGGGTGACCAAGCCCACCGGCTTGAGCCGGTCGAACACCAGCACCTGGATGCTGTGATTGGCCAGATCGCTTTGCTTGGCATTGCGTGGATAAATGCTTTCCCATCCCATGAGCTGTCTCCTGCTGGGCTGATGAGCGCGCTGCAGGTTGCAACGTGCTGGCCACCCCGCGCACGAGCCGGCCGCCCCAGTCCGCATAGGCGGGGCGCTACTCGACCGGCTGCCGTGTGCCTGGGCCGCTGATGGGTTGAACGCGACAGGCGCGCCGGCGTGAACGGCGCGTGTCCGTGAGTTCGGGGGGCGGCCGCGCCGCCGTGAATCAATGCCGGCGCGTTGGCGCGTTGCTGTGGCCGTCCGGGCTGAAACCCATGGTCTGTTCGCTGATGCTGTCCACACCGCGCCCGGCCAAGGTGGTTTGCGGGCTGACCGCCAGGTTGATGGCCACCGTGGCCTCGCCGAGCAGCTTCAGCGCCGCCTTGTTGTCCGCAGCGTCCACGCCATAGATGTTGTAGCCCAGCGCAACCGCATTGACGGCGGCCCCCTTGCCGGCCACGAACGCCGCCGTGGGGTTGGCGTTGGTGGCGAAGGCCGCGCCCGCCTGTTGGCAAAGTTCCAGGTTGAAGCGGCCCGCCACATGCTGGGCCGTGTCGGCGCGCAGCGTCGGGTCCAGGTTCCAGAACGCGGCGGACTCCTTCACGAACTTCTCGTCCGCGTTCACCACCTGCCGCAGATCCTTGCCCTCCAGCGCCAGCAGGTGCTCGCGTTTATGCCCGCTGAGCGACAGGAAGCTATGCGGCTCCTTCAACAGCGCATCCAGGCTCGCCAGCGTCTGCGCGTCGTGCTCGGGCGCCCGCGGCGCGCTGCTGCTGGCGGCGGGCGCGCTGCTGCTGGCCTGCGCCGCGTCGATCGAACGTGCTGGCGCGGGCTTGGAGATGCCCGCTTCCTCCAGGGGCTTGGTGCGGCGGGTGCCGTTGAGGGTCTTATAGCCTTCGTCCAACACCTTCAGGCGATGGCCTTCGCTCATGCCCAACTCGCCGGACAGCGTCTCGATCGCCCGGTAGCGGGCCACTCGCGCTTCGGCGGAGTCGGGTGTCCAGTGGATGGCCCGGCCCTGCTCCAGATTGAGGTATTTGCTCAGACCGGTGTAGGTGATGGCATCGGGGCGCGGGTTCCCACGCTCGTCGGAGTGCCGGCAGGCTTCCTTGACGATCTGCTCGAGCGGTTTGGTCTCGTTCGTCTTGCCGGGCGCGGACTGCCCTTGGGTCACGTTTCCCATTGGATGCCTCCTTGTAAGCGCAACGGGCACGCAGGTTCCCGCGTGTGGCTGGCAAGGTAGGCGCATCCCCGCGCGGCCAGAATCCCCGAAACCAGGTAAGGGCGCGCAACCGCCCCTGGCCGGGGACTTGACGCATTTCGATAATTCCATAAATATGGAATTATGAACACCGACACCGCCCTGAAAGTCCTCAGCGCCCTCGGCCACGAGTCCCGCTTGGCCGCCTTCCGCGCGTTGGTGCAGGCCGGCCCCGACGGTCTGCCGGTGGGCGACCTGCGCGACCGCCTGGACCTGCCCGCCGCCACCCTGACCGCGCAGCTCAACCTGCTGCGCAACGCGGCGCTGGTGAGCGACCAGCGCGAAGGCCGGGTGATCCGGGTGCGCGCCAACTACCTGCAGATGAACGCCCTGATCGCCTACCTGACCGAGAACTGCTGCGGCGGCCTGGCCTCGTGCGAACCCGCCATCGGCTGCAAGCCCGCCCAAAAAGGAGCCTCGAAGTGAATCGCTTCCACGTGCATCTCAACGTCGCCCGCCTGGACGACAGCCTCCGTTTCTACACCCGGCTGTTCGCGCGCGAGCCGGCCGTGGTCAAGGCCGACTACGCCAAATGGATGCTGGACGATCCGCGCCTGAACTTCGCCATTTCCGCCACCGGCCGCGCACCGGGCGTGGATCACCTGGGCCTGCAAGTGGACAGCGGCGAGGAATTGGCCGCGCTGGGCCAGCGCCTGGACGCCGCCGGCCAGACCGTGGCCCCCGAACCCGACGCCACCTGCTGCTACGCGCGCTCGGACAAGTTGTGGACGCAAGACCCGCAAGGCACGCGCTGGGAAAGCTTCCACACCTTCGGCGACGCGGTGACCTACTACGCGGGCGATCAAGCCTGCGCGGACCACAGCGCCGCCTGCGCCGCTCCCGCGCCCGCCGCCGTGGCGAGCACCGGCGCCTGCTGCGCGCCCAGCACACGTTGCGCCTGAGGCCCGCCATGCGACTGCGCGCACCGCGCGACGGCGAACTGGTCCAGGTCCGGGCACTGCTGGCCGCCGCCGCCTTGCCCACCGCCGATCTGGACGATGCCGCCGTGCGGTTCACCGTGGCCGACTGTGACGACGCCCTGGTCGGCGTGATCGGCCTGCAGGCGTTCGGCGCATCCGGCCTGCTGCGCTCGCTCGCCGTGCGCGCCGACGCACGCGGCCACGGCCTGGGCAACGCCCTGGTCGGCTCGCTGGAAGCACAGGCGCGGGTATCCGGCCTGCGCGAATTGGTGCTGCTGACCGAAACCGCGCAGGCCTATTTCGCTGCGCGCGGCTACCGCCTCATCGATCGCCAAGCCGCTCCCGCCGCCGTACTGGCCAGCGCCGAATTCCGCTCGCTGTGCCCCGCCTCCGCCGTGTGCATGCTCAAACCCCTGGACCCCGCATGAAACGCGTCCTGTTCGTCTGTGTCGAAAACGCCAACCGCAGCCAGATGGCCGAAGCCTTCGCCCGCCGGTACGGCGGCGATCGGGTCGAAGCGCTGAGCGCGGGCTCGCGCCCGTCGGGCGTCATCCATCCCAAGGCCGTGCGCTACATGGCCGAGCTCGGTTACGACCTCAGCGCCCACGCCTCCAAGCCGCTGGACGAGATCGAAGGCGAATTCGACGCCGTGATCACCATGGGCTGCGGCGACAACTGCCCCTGGGTGCCCGCGCGTTTGCGCGAGGACTGGGCCCTGACCGACCCCAAGCACCTGGACGACGACGCCTACCGCGCCGTGCGCGACGACATCGCCCTGCGCGTCAAAGCCCTGCTGGCCCGGCTGTCGTGAGCTTGCCGCGCAAGCTGCTGGCCGAGTTCATCGGCACCGCCCTGCTGCTGGCCGCGGTGGTGGGCTCGGGCATCATGGGCGTGACCCTGTCCGGCGGTAACGAGGGCCTGGCCCTGCTGGCCAACGCCGCCGCCACCGCCGGCGCGTTGTACGTATTGATCGTGTTGCTGGGCCCGATCTCGGGCGCGCACTTCAATCCGGTGGTCACCGCAGCGATGCGCCTGCGCGGCGAACTGACCGCGCGCGATGCCCTGGCCTATATGGCGGTGCAGCTATCGGCCGCAGTGGCGGGCGTGCTGCTGGCCCACGCGATGTTCGATCTGCCGCTGCTGCAACCCGGCACGCGCGTGCGCAGCGGCACGCCGCAGTGGCTCAGCGAAGCGGTGGCCACCTTCGGCCTGCTGCTCACCATCGTGCTCGGCATGCGCCACCGCCCCAACGCGGTGCCCGCGCTGGTGGCCAGCTACATCTTCGCCGCCTACTGGTTCACCGCCAGCACCTCGTTCGCCAATCCGGCCGTGACCGTGGCGCGCGCGCTCACTCAGACCTTCGCCGGCATCCGGCCGGCAGACGTGGCGGGGTTTGTCGCGGCGCAGTGCGCGGGTGCCCTATTGGCGCTGGGTGCGGTGCGCGTCTTGGCCGCGCCGGCCCCCGCTCCAGCCGCACCGACGGCTTGAAGCCACCGGCAGCGAATCGCTGCCACGCCACCCCAAAAAAAAGCCCCGCCGATAATGGCGGGGCCGTGGTGTATGGGAGCGCGTGTCCTAGATCTGCGGCGGCGGCTCTTCCGGCGCAGCCGTCTTGTTCGGGCCGCGGTTGAACCGCGCCGACAGCATCTGCCGCAGCGCATCCAGCCCCTCGCCCTTGCCGGCGATCTTCAAGAACGCATAGCCTTCCAGCGCCGCGCTCATCAGGTCGCTGCCCAGGGCCATGTCGCTGTCCTGCAGGCGCTCGTTCAAGCGCGCCAGCCGCACCGCGCGCGGTCGTAGCGCGTCCAGCGCGGCCAGATCGCGGCGCAGGCCGTCCAGGTCGAAATTGCGCGGCAGGATGCCGGGGTTCTCGTTCACCACATGCAGGGCCTGGCGGCAGAAGGCTTCGGATTTGTCGCCCATCTTGGTGAGCTGGCGGCGTTGGTCCGGCGTCAGCGCCACTAGGCCGATCAGGGCGCTTTCCAGCGTGTTCAGGGCCTCGTCGATGGCGTTCAGCGCATCGGCGGGCAGTTGCAGGTCGATCAGGTTCTGGCTCATGGCAATCCCTAGCGTTCAATGGAGACGTGCCGGCCAAAAGGGCCGGCCTCCGCAGGCTAGGGGGCGGTGCGCGGAGCGCGATGAACGCAAACTTTCGCTTTAGGGGCAGCGCGCCGCGCTTTGTGCTTCGCTCGTGGCGTTCGTACTTCCCACCGCCGTGCTTTTGGGCGCGTTCGCAACGCCTTGCGCTCCAACGCAAAGCGCCGTGCTTTGCAGCCGCAAGCCACATAGCTCCGGCCGCAACGCTTGATGGGGCAAGCGCAAGGCGTGTTGCTCGGCCGCCGGGAAAAGTGCCTCGCGCACCGAGCAAAACGCTTTGCAAACGCAAAGTGGAAACGGCGACGCGCGAAAGTCGGCGCCCGGGCCGCGAAAGATCGGGCTTGGCGGGTGGGATGCGCAGAGCGGCGCGAAGGACCGGGATGCTCGCGGCTGAGGGTCTGTGGCTGGGATGCACAGTGCAGGTGCCCCGAGCGCCGGGAAAACCGCTCCGCGCGCGAAGCATTTTGCTCGGCCGCCGAGCCGACCAGAGCCACGCGTCGAGCGAAGCGCGCCGGAATACGAGCCACCGGACAGACCACCCCCTGTAGGAGCGGCGTGAGCCGCGATTCGCACCCCCAAGTACACGCGCAACCACCCTACCGCGCCCCCTCCTGGCCCGGCGCTTAAGCCGGGCCGGTGCGTCTTAATGAACCCTGCGCGAAGCCGGCATTCCGCCCAGGTCATCGCCGCCGGGCGTCCACACGCAGGCGTCCACCACCGGGTCCAGCCGGCGGGCCAGGCCCTCGAACACGTCGCGCAGCAACTGCTGGTCCGGGGTGGTGTCGTAACCGATCTCCACTAGCGCCGCCGGCGGCAGCGTGCGCACGATGCCGTGCAACTGTCGGTGGAAGCGGTACAGCTCCTTGAAAGCGTCAACGGTCATGCCCCCCCTCGCGCGGGGGCACAGACTCGGGCTTGCGGGGCATACGCGGCACTCCTGTCCCAGACTCGGGCCATGACCCAATCCCTTGCTCAGCTGAAAGCCGGCATGGCGGCGCTGGAAGCCGACCTGGGCGATCTGAAGCATGAGCAAGCCTACTTCTGGGACATCGAAGGTCGGTTCGATGTGCTGCTGTCGGATGCGTCGCCCGAGGATGCGGAGTGGGCACTCAATGCGCTGCGGGGCATGATGGACCGCCACGCCATTGGATAGCGCCACTCCCGCCCCCTTGCGGTTCTTGGCTCGATGGCCGTCTTGCGCTTGGCCATGGCGCCGCACCGCATCCGCGTGATGGAGGCCGGTTACCGTACGAGGGCGGCGCTTTCGCCTAAGCGCGCTTGCGCAGTGCCGGGTGCGCCCGCGCGCCTGCGGGCAGCAGCAAGCGGCTCCACTCCCGCTTGGCCGCGCTGATCAGACGCCGGGCCACTCGCTCCTTCAACAACAGCAGATCGCGGTCGTCCATCAGGTAAACCTCACGGGTGGGCCCATGAAAGTAGAGATAGAGACGACGTTCCGCATTGCGCACAATGGTGCCGACCTTCTCGCCCCCTGCAGCACATCCATCGCCCAATCGCCTGCGCTGCCGCGCTCAACAAATGTGACGTCCATCCAATACTCCAATCCGTGGGGTCACCCCATATGCCCACGCTAGCGTTAAAGCCGAGTCCATTTCGTGTGCGCGCGGCGATAAGCGCATGAATGATTCAGGGTTTTCGCCGACGCCGATCGACACGAAATCGTCACCGCTCGGCCCGGACACTCGATGGAACCTTCCACCGAGGCTCCCACCATGGCAAAGAAGATCGACTACGACTCCGACCAGTCGAAGGAACTGCTGCTGCAAGCGCTGGAAACCGAGCGCGGCGGCATCCAGGTGTACGAAACGGCGGTGGCCCTGGCCGTCAACGACGATCTGCGCAAGGAATGGAACGAATACCTGGAAGAAACGCGCACTCACGAGCAAGTGCTGCTCAACGTGTTCGAGGGCCTGGGCCTGGATCCGGAAGAGCGCAGTCCGGGGCGCGACGTGGTGGCGCACCAAGGCGCGTCGCTGGTGAAGGCGATGAAGATGGCGGCGAAGAACGGCGAGCCCGCGGCCGCGCAGCGGGTAGCGGGCGAATGCGTGGTGCTGGCCGAAACCAAAGACCACTTGAACTGGGAGTTGATCGGGCACGTGGCCCAGCACGGCTCCGGCCCCGAGACCAAGCTGCTCAAGGCCGCACACGAGGCGGTGGAGAAAGACGAGGACCATCACCTCTACCACACCACCGGCTGGACGCGGGAGCTGTGGATCGAGTCGCTGGGCTTCCCGGCCGTGCTGCCCCCGCCGGAGGAGGTCAAGAACGTGGAAACGGCCATCGGCGCATCGCGCGCCGAGCAGGCCCGCGGCGACATGCTGAAAGGCCGCCACTGACGCACGCCGGGGCACTGCCATGGCCGGCTTTTGGAAACGCAACGGTCTTTCCCTGGTGTTGCTCGCGTTGTTTGCCGCCACCTTCGCCGGCCAGATGCTGGCCGGCCACCGGGTCTACAACCGCGAGCAGGTCGAGGCCGGCCTGCCCCCCGTGACGCTGCCCACCTATCTGCAGCAGGGGCATTTCATCTCGGCCACGTTCGAGAACTGGGAAAGCGAATTCCTGCAGATGGGCTGGTACGTGCTGCTGACCGTATGGCTGCGCCAGCGCGGTTCGGCCGAGTCCAGGCCGATGGACGAGGAAGACGAACCGCCGGAGCGGATAGCGCCCGGCCCCACGCCGTGGGCGGCCCGCGCGGGGGGCTGGGTGCGCGCTGTGTACGCGAATTCGTTGTCCATCGCGCTGCTGGCGCTGTTTGCCGTTTCGTTCGTGCTGCATGCTTGCGGAAGCTGGAAGCAACACGCCGAAGAACTGCTGCGCCAAGGGCAGCCGGTGCCCAGCTTGCCGAGTTATCTGGGCGATGCGCAGTTCTGGTTCGAGTCGTTCCAGAACTGGCAGAGCGAGTTCCTGGCCGTGCTGACGCTGGTGGTGCTGTCGATTTTCCTGCGCCAACACGACTCGCCGCAGTCCAAGGCGGTGGACGCACCGCACTCGCAAACCGGCACCTGACCCGCCCTGCCGCCGCGGCGACGCGGCCATCTTCTGAACGATTCACGAGCGGCTCCAGGTTGCGAGTGCCGCTGGCGCGCGGTTGAGCCGCGATAAGGCGGCTCGACCGGATGCGTTTGGACACCTGCCCCCGAGTTGCTGGAATGGGGTGACGGCGCCGCACGCGCGCATGCACCGATCGGTAACCAGACCGCGCCTACGGTCGATCGGTAGCCGGCGCATCCGCACCGGAACATGGAGAGCAACATGGGTAACCACCAGAACGAGCGCGACCCGAACCGTCAGAACCCGACCGGTCAGGACCAGCGCCCGCAGGCGCAGGACGACCAGGACGCGCAGAACCGCCCGACGCGCGCCCAGGGCGGCGACGAGCAAGAAGGCGACGCGCAGCAGGACCGCCAGCAGGACCGCCAGCAGGATCAGCGTAACCCGCAGTAGCGGCACAGGAGCCCCGGGAAACCGGGGCTTCGGTCTTGGTCAGAACCATTGCCTACGCTTACCCCACCAAGCCGCCGCCGCGGTGAGCAGCACCATCAAACCAAGCGCCGCCGCGAATCCAACGGTTTCTGTCTGGAAGAAGGGCGCGTCGAAGTTCATCCCCAGCACCCCTGCCACCACCGTCTGCACGCCGATGACCACCGTGGCGAAGGTCAGCAGGCGCATGGCGCGATTGGTTCGCAGCAGGATCTGATTGGTGTACAGGTCGAACGACCCGATCACCAGTTCTCGCGCATTCTCCACGGCGTCCATGACCCGCTCGAAATGTTCGTCCAGGCGCGTAAAGTGTTGCACCGATTCCGGCTCGTCGCCGGGCCGAAAATCGGGGCGCGCCAAACTGGCGAAGACCACGCGGTGCGGCGCCAGCATGCGGCGCAAGCGCGAGGCGCCGCGCCGCAGGCGGCTGAGCGCGCGGGTGTCCTCGTCTTGCACCCCTTTCAGCACGGCCTCTTCCAGCCGCTCCACTTCCCGCTCGAAATCCGACACCGCCTCGAAATAGCTATCCAGCTGCCAGTCCAACAGCGACGCGGAGAACGCGCTGTCCTTCAGCGCGCCCAGGCGGGTCTGGCCGTGCTCGCGCTGGCGCAGCGCCTGGATGAAAGCGATGGGTTGGTGGTGCAACGACAGTACGAAGCCAGGGCCCGCAACGATGGCCAGCAGTGCGCCGGAAAATTCCAGCTGCCCCGGATGAGTGACAGCGACCACCTGGATCATCACCACGTCTGCGTAATTGCGCACGCTAGGCGTGGAGCGCAACTGCAGCAGGTGCCCCAAGATCGACTCGTTCAGCTCCAGGCGCGTGGCCGCCGCTTCGATGAGCGGTGCGGAGTCGCCCTCGATATCGACCCATAACAGCTGGTTTGGGTCGGTAGGCCGCCGTACTTGATCCAGTGGCAGTGGCTGGTCTTTTCCTTTGGCGCAGAACAGCACGCAATGCGCGCTTGAGTCGCCCGACCCGCTCGTTGCCTGGCTTACGCTATTCATGTCCGCCTCCACGCTGTGCCGGCCTATGAGCGGCCACCGACCGTTGCGCAGGGGTGACGACGCGCGCGCTAAGAACGCACCGCCGGTTAACCTGCAGCGGAGCAGTGTCGGTGCACCGCCGAACAATCGCCTACGGCGACAGGAGCAGCACATGATCAGGCCGCTACCGGTGCTCATTGTTTTCGCCGCCTTGTTCAGCGCCCCGGGGGCTGCGCAGGAGCAGCCGCAAGGCTTTGCGTTCGCATGGAAGGAGGCGGTGGCCGCCGCGGCCGAGGGCGGCGGGGTGCGCGAAGTCGCCGGAGACGACCGCCATGCGTTGGGGTTGCTGGCCGCCTTGGACGAGAACGAGATCGCCGCGGCCCAGCAAGCGGTCTCCAAGCAGGTGACCGGCGATGTCCTGGCTTATGCTCAGCTCATGCTGAAGGCGCATGGCGAGAATCTGTCCAAGACCCGAGCCTTGGGCCCACCGTCGGACGATGCCGACGTGGCCGAGCTCAAAGACCAGGGACGCAAGGAACTGGCCACCTTGAACGCGCTTTCGGGACCGGCGTATGCCAAGGCCTACATCGATGCGATGGTCAAGGGGCACACGGATGCGTTAACGCTCATAGACCAACAGATGATGCCGGCGGCCCAGCACCCCGCGGTGGAGAAACACTTGACCCAGACCCGGGCGCACGTGGCGGACCATCTGGCGCGCGCAAAGCAAATCGCGGCGACCGATTGAGAAGCCGCGCATTTTCATCCCGTGCAACGCCATCGCCAGCGCCTGTGTTCGCTCATTTGGACGGTGGCGCGGGCGGCGCGGGCGGGTAGTACGGCACCGACGGCGGCGGCTCGGCCGCCGGCGCCGTTGGCGGTTCGCAGGTGTGATACGCCACCAGCCTCAGCGCCCCCATGGCGTAGCGCTCGGCCTCCGCCGCTGGCGCGTCTTGCGCGGGCCGCAGATACGACAGGCGGAACTTGACGATGCGGTCGGGCGTTTCGCCCACCCACAGCAGCGAACCCACGCCCTCGCCTTCCTGGGTCCACTGGTAGAGGTTCCTGCGCCCTTCGACGGGCAGGTTGGCCAAGTTCAGTTCCAACGAGCCGCTCTGGAGCGGCGCCACGCCGGGGTTGAAGGCCACGATCTGCTCGGCCGCGCTTTGGAATTCCTGCTCCACGCCGCCGGCTTGGGCTTTGTTGAGCAGGTAGACCGTCACCGTGGTCTGGTGCCGGGGCGACTTGTAGCCGAACAGCAGGCCGCGGCGTTGTTCGCGCATGGCGCGGTGCAGGGCCGGTGGGAACTCCGACGCCTGCAGCTCGCCGAGGCGCTCGGGGAAGCAGTCCGGGACCGACGGCGGCGTCAGGGCGAAGGCGGGCCCGGCCGCCGCACCGACCGCTGCCCCGAGCACCACCAGCGTGTGCAGTACGCGACGGATGCGCCTGCCTTCGACTTTGTCCATGAGCCCCCCTTTTGCCCGGAAGCATACGCTGCGGCGGCGCATCGCCCCGGCGCGATGCGCCCGAACGAAGCGCACCGGCGACCGGGTCGCGGGCCGCGCTCGGAAAAGCCGCACGCCCTGCCGTTCGAGGGCGCATCGGAAGGGCTCAGGGCGGGGCTGGCCCGGCCTAGCGGTTTCCTCACGCTCGCCGAACGGGGGGCCGCGTTAGCGTCGAATCACGACCCGGATTGTGCCCCACGGCGACCCCGGCTCCGCGAGCGCAGAGACCTCGACAGGAGAGCCAGATGCGAAGCACCCAGCACCGGACCGTCGACGCCGACGGCCTGGAGATCTTCTACCGGCACGCGGGCGACCCCCGGCAGCCGGCGCTGTTGCTGCTGCACGGCTCGCCCAGTTCGTCGCACATGTTCCGCCAGGTGATCGAGCCGTTGGCGCAGTGCGCCTACGTGGTGGCCCCGGATCTGCCCGGGTTCGGCTTTTCCTCGGCGCCGCCGGCCGATGCCTATGCGTACACCTTCGCCAACATGGCCGACACGATCGCCGCCTTCACCGAGGCCATCGGCTTGGACCGCTACTACCTGTACGTGAACGACTTCGGCACGCCGGTGGGCTACTACCTGGCCACGCGGCACCCCGAGCGCATCGGCGGCTTGATCGTGCAAAACGGCAATGCGCACGAAGCAGGCCTGGGCCCGGATTGGGACGCCCCCAAGGCCTACTGGGCCGACCCCAGCCCGGCGAACCGGGCCAAGCTGCCGGAGTGGCTGAACTTCGAGGGCACGCGCAACACCTACCTGGGCGGCCTGCCCGAGCGCCTGAAGGCGCTGTACCCGCCGGAGCTATGGCACCTGGATTGGGAGCGCATGAACCGCCCCGGCCACATCGGCATCCACTTCCAGATCTTCAGCGACTACGGTGCCCACGTGGCGCGCTTCCCCGCCATCGCGGACTACCACCGCGAGCACCAGCCGCCCTGCCTGCTGCTGTGGGGCCGCCACGATCCGTTCTTCGAGCTGGAGGAGATCATGGCCTACAGCCGCGTGCTGGATGCGCTGGAAATTCATGTATTCGACGGCGGGCACTTCCTGTTGGAGACGCATCACCGCGAGTGCGTGGGGTTGATCGAGCGATTCATCCGCGATGTGGAGGCGGGGCGATTTGCGGAAAAGGGGACTGCATGAAGCGCTGTTCTCAAGCCATGCCGATAAGACATCAGCCTTCGATCCGATACGCATAGAAGCCCAAGCCGATCGACGTATAGGACGGATCGGAGCCCGGACTCGTGTTCACCTCTGCTCCGCCGCGAGGCACGTAGATGCCCTGCTCCCGCGCGAAAAACGATGAGGTGACGAGGTAAAGCCCTCGGGAATTCACGTAGACCCGCTTGGGCTCCAACCGCCGCAACGCCTCCGGCCACTGGCTGGGGGGATGTCCCGTTGCTGCGAACCCGAACTCATCAGTTCCGGGACCTCGATGGCGAAATCCTCCAACTCCGCCAATGTGGGCGTGCGACTGCAAGCCGCCAATGCCGCCACGAGCAGCATCGCAGCGATCGGCCGCACTAACGTGTCCAAGGTCTGCTTAGCCATCGAGTCCCCGACCCGTTCGGCGCGAGCGAAGGCGGCGCTCGTCACCCTGGCGCTAACCGCGCCGATGAAACGCAGCTTGCACGAAGCGCAACCCGGCGATCACCTGATCCACCCGCGCCTGCGACAGCGCGCCGATGCATTCCCCCAGCCGCGCCTTGTAGACGCAGGACACCTGTGTGGCCACCACCACGCTCTGCCGTTCCAGCCCGCCCTCGCCCGGCTCCAGCAGCACGTTGCCCGGCTCGGTGGCTTTGCGCAGGTTGGTGCTCAACGCGCACACCACGACGGTGCCGATGCGGGAGTGGTTGAACACGTCGTCCTGCACGATCAGGTGCGGGTGCGGCGCGCCGGGGACGCCGCCTTTGGATTCGTCGGCGGCGATCCAGTAGAGGTCGCCCCGATGGATAAGGCGGGTGTCAGCGGCCTGGGGTGGCGTTGCTCTGTCCATGCGGTCCGCGGGCGTAAGCCCGATTAACGATAACGGGCGCCGGGCGCCCAGTACTCTTCCAGCGCCAGCATAGCGTCGTCTTGCCACACCGACTCGTGGGCGAAGGCCAACTCGTCGAGCACGGCGATCACCGCTTGGCTCTGCGCCGGGGTCAAGGCACCGAAACGCGGCGGGTCGCGGTCGGGCGGACGCAAGTAGTAGAGCAGGCTCTGGACGACCATTGAGCCGGGGCGGGCCAGGCTCTGCAGGGCATGCGCCAACAAGTGCGGCAGGTAGTAGCGCCAGGACTCGGCGTCCAGGTACCCGATGCCCCAATGGTAGGTCTCCAGATACTCCGGCGTGAGGCGATCGATCTCTGCGTCGTAATCGGGGTGCGCTTCGTAGTCGTCCTCGGCATTACCGGCGCGCAGCGACATGGCCGGGCGGTCCGGCAGGCCGTTGAAGGCGGCGAATAATTCAAGGACGCTGATGCTCATGGCCGCCACCCACGGACGATGCGACAGCACTCTACAGCTCCGAGCGACGCTACCACCATCGAATCGAAAACAGACCTCTAGGGCCTTCAGGTCTACGTGCCCTGATGCTCCGGCGAATGTCCGCCGACTCGCAGCCGATGGGCACTACAAAAGACAAGCGCTCTGCCTGGAAAAAACAAAGGCCCGCGCGAGCGGGCCTTTGCGGGATTGGTGCCGGAAACAGGAGTCGAACCTGCGACCTACGCATTACGAATGCGCCGCTCTACCAACTGAGCTATTCCGGCGGTGGAGCCTGGCCCGGGCCTTGCGGCGGGGCCGCCGCGGGCGGGCCGCGGGGTCGTGAATTGTAGGGTTGCGGGGCCAGGACGGTCAATTCGGGCGCCCCGCCCCGGGGTTCAGCCGACCAGCTGCAGGCGCAGTTCCTTGGGCAGGGCGAAGACCATGTCCTCGGGCTCGCCGTCGAGCTCGTTGACGCGCTCGGCGCCCAGTTCGCGCAGGCGTTCGATCACGCCGCGCACCAGCACTTCCGGGGCCGAGGCGCCGGCGGTGATGCCGATGCGCTTGCGGCCGCGCACCCATTCCGGGTCGATCTCGACCGCGCCGTCGATGAGGTAGGCCTCCACGCCTTCGCGCTCGGACAGCTCGCGCAGGCGGTTGGAGTTGGAGCTGTTGGGCGAGCCGACCACCAGCACCAGGTCGCAGCGCGCGGCCAGTTCGCGCACGGCGTCCTGGCGGTTCTGGGTGGCGTAGCAGATGTCGTCGTGGCGCGGGCCCTGGATGGCCGGGAACTTGGCGCGCAGGGCCTCGATCACGCCGCGGGTGTCGTCCACCGACAAGGTGGTCTGGGTGGTGTAGGCCAGGTTCTCGGGCTGATCCACGACCATCGCGGCGACATCGTCGGTGTCTTCGACCAGGTAGATGCGGCCGGTGCCTTCCTCGCGCCGCCACTGGCCCATGGTGCCTTCCACTTCCGGGTGGCCTTCGTGGCCGATCAGGACCACGTCGCGGCCGGCGCGGCAGTGGCGCGAGACTTCCAGGTGGACCTTGGTCACCAGCGGGCAGGTGGCGTCGAACACCTTCAGACCGCGGCGTTCGGCTTCCTGGCGCACCGCCTTGGACACGCCGTGGGCGCTGAAGATCACGGTGGCGCCGTCGGGCACCTCGTCCAGTTCCTCGACGAAGATGGCGCCGCGGTGCTTGAGGTCGTCGACGACGAAGCGGTTGTGCACCACTTCGTGGCGGACGTAGATCGGCGCGCCCAGGGTTTCGATCGCGCGCTTGACGATCTCGATGGCGCGGTCGACCCCGGCGCAGAAACCGCGGGGATTGGCGAGCAGGACGTCCATGGGGCGATTGTACTCCCGGCTCAGGCGCCCGGCTTGGGCGCGGGCTGGGGACGGGGGCCGAACAGGCCGACCAGGGCGATGCCGAAGGCGCCGCAGACGATGGCCGCATCGGCCAGGTTGAAGGCCGGCCAGTAGAAATCGCGCCAGTGCCACTGGATGAAGTCGACCACGTGGCCGTGCAGCAGCCGGTCCAGGACGTTGCCCAGGGCGCCGCCGATGACCAGGGCGTAGGGCAGCGCGGTCTTCCAGTCTTCGCGGCGGGCGGCACGCAGCCACCAGGTCAGCATGCCGCTGATGATCAGGGCCAGGCCCACGAAGAAGTACTTCTGCCAGCCGCCGGCATCGCTGAGGAAGCTGAAGGCCGCGCCGGTGTTGTAGGTGCGGTACCAGTTCCACACGCCTTCGATCACCGGGATGGCGGTGTACTCGGGCAGCGAGGTCAGCACCCACCACTTGGTGAGCTGGTCCAGCGCGATCACCAGGACCGAGACGAGCAGCCAGGGCAAGGCGTTCTTGTGCGGATGTGCGGTCATGTGGGCGTTCGTAGGCGGTGCGTAAGGTCAGAACCAGCGACGGTCTTCGCCGGGGCCGTCGACGTTGCTGACGCAGCGGCCGCACAGCTCGGGGTGCTGGGCATGAGCGCCGACGTCGGCGCGGTACTGCCAGCAGCGCACGCACTTGGTCTTGGTGGTGGGGGTGGCGAGCACGGCGATGTCCTTGGCGGCGTCGTCGGCGAGGATCTCGACGTCGCCGCTGATGAACAGGAAGCGCAGTTCGTCGGCCAGCGGCGCCAGCCAGTTCTGGTCGGCCACGCCGCAGCGCAGGACGATCTCGGCCTCGAGCGCGGCGCCGATCGAACCGGCGGCGCGCAGCGGCTCCAGGGTCTTGCTCACGCCTTCGCGCAGCGCGAGCAGGCGGGCGTAGTCCTCGGCCGACAGCGGCGCGTGCTCGGGCAGCACGGCCAGGCCGTCGTACCAGGTGGTGAACAGCACGTTGCCGTCGCGTGCGCCGTGTTCGGTCGCCGCCGGCAGGTGGCGCCACATTTCGTCGGCGGTGAAGCTCAGGATCGGCGCGATCCAGCGCACGAAGGCCTCGGCCACGCGGTACATGGCGCTCTGCGCCGAGCGGCGGCCGCGCGAGTCCTCGCGCATGGTGTACAGGCGGTCCTTGGTCACGTCCAGGTACAACGCGCCCAGGTCGACGCTGCAGAAGTTGGACAGGGCCTGGACGATCTCGGCGAAGGCGTAACGCTCGTAGGCCGAGGCGATGCGCTCCTGCAGTTCGGCGGCGCGGTGCACGATCCAGCGGTCCAGCGCGACCATGTCGTCCAGCGCGACCAGGTCGCGCGAGGGATCGAAGCCGTGCAGGTTGCCGAGCAGGAAGCGCGCGGTGTTGCGGATGCGGCGGTAGACGTCGCCGTTCTGCTTGAGGATCTTGTCCGACACCGACATTTCGGCGCTGAAGTCGGTGGCGGCCACCCACAGGCGCAGCACGTCGGCGCCCATGGCGTCGATGACCTTCTGCGGGATCACCACGTTGCCCAGCGATTTGGACATCTTCTTGCCCTGCTCGTCCACGGCGAAACCGTGGGTGAGCACCTGGCGGTACGGCGCGGCGCCGTCCATGGCCACGCCGGTGAGCAACGCGCTGTGGAACCAGCCGCGGTGCTGGTCGGAGCCTTCCAGGTAGAGGTCGGCGGGCTTGCGCAGGCCGTCCTGCGGGCGCTGGGCGAGCACGCAGTCGTGGCTGACGCCGGAGTCGAACCAGACGTCGAGGATGTCGTTGACCTTCTCGTAGCCGGCGGCTTCCTCGCCCAGCAGCTGTTCGGCGGTCATCGCGTACCAGGCGTCCACGCCTTCGCGTTCCACCGCGTCGGCGACCTGGCGCATGATCTGCACCGAGCGCGGATGCGGCTCGCCGGTTTCGCGGTCGAAGAACAGCGCGATCGGCACGCCCCAGTAGCGCTGGCGCGAGATGGTCCAGTCCGGGCGGCCTTCGATCATGTTGTAGATGCGCGCCTCGCCCCAGCCGGGCACCCAGGACACGCCGGGGATCGCGGCCAGCGCGTCGCGGCGCAGGCCGGCCTGCTCCATCGACACGAACCACTGCGGCGTGGCGCGGAACACCACCGGGGTCTTGTGGCGCCAGCAGTGCGGGTAGCTGTGGCGGATGCGGCCGGCGGCCAGCAGCGCGCCGCGCTCGCGCAGCACGCCGACGATGACCGGGTCGATCTTGAAGATGTGCTGGCCGGCCAGTGCCTGATCGCCGGCCGGCGGCGTGGACGGCAGATAGCGGCCGCGCGCGTCGACGGGGTTGATCTGGGCGGCGCTGTAGCCGTCGGTGAGGCCGTACTTCAGGCCCACCGCATAGTCTTCCTGGCCGTGGCCGGGCGCGGTGTGCACGGCGCCGGTACCGGCGTCGACGGTGACGTGGTCGCCGACCAGCACGGGGATCGTGCGTTCGTCGTAGAACGGGTGCTGCAGGCGCAGGCCTTCGAAGGCCACGCCCGGCTGCGGGCCCCACTCGCGCGCCTGCACGGCGGCGCCGGCCTTGAGCGCGTCGGCGTTGGCCAGGTTGGCGAGGAAGCCGGCGGTCAGGTCGTGCGCGACCAGCAGGTATTCCGGGCGCGTGCCGCCTTCCTTGAACAGGCCGTCGGCCGCGGCGCCCACCTGGATCAGCATGTACTGCACGTCCGGGCCCAGGGTCACGGCCAGGCTGGCCGGCAACGTCCACGGCGTGGTGGTCCAGATCGGCACCGACAGCGGCGCGCCGTCGTCGGCGAGGCCGAAGGCGTCGAACACGCGCTTGCGGTCGATCACCGGGTAGCGCACGTAGATTTCGGTGGAGTCCTTGTCCTGGTATTCGATCTCGGCTTCGGCCAGGGCCGAGCCGCAGTCGAAGCACCAGTGCACGGGCTTGGAGCCGCGCACCAGGTGGCCGCGTTCGACGATCTTGGCCAGCGCGCGGATGATGTCCGCCTCGTAGCGGAAATCCATGGTGCGGTAGGGGTTGTCCCAATCGCCGATCACGCCCAGGCGCTTGAAGTCGCGGCGCTGCAGGTCGATCTGGGTGGTGGCGTACTCGCGGCATTTGGCGCGGAAGGCGGCGGCGTCGAGTTTCTCGCCGACCTTGCCGAACTCCTTCTCCACCTTGTGCTCGATCGGCAGGCCGTGGCAATCCCAGCCCGGCACGTAGGGGGCGTCGTAGCCGGCGAGCAGCTTGGACTTGACCACCAGGTCCTTGAGCACCTTGTTGACCGCGTGGCCGATGTGGATCTCGCCGTTGGCGTAGGGCGGGCCGTCGTGGAGGACGAAGCTGCGCTCGCGGCCGCCGACCTTCTCGCGAATGCGCGCGTACAGGCCCTCGGCCTCCCAGCGCGCCAGAGTGTCCGGCTCGCGCTTGGGCAGGTCGCCGCGCATCGGGAATTCGGTCGCCGGCAGGTGCAGGGTGGCCTTGTACTGGCTGCCGGGGGCGGTGTCGGTAGAGTCGGTCACGCGAACGCTCGTCGTTGGTCGATCTGAAGGAGGCCGCGCGCCTGTTCGGCGTCGCGGTGCATCTGCGCGGTCAGCGCCGGCAGATCGGGGAACTTGAGTTCGTCGCGCAGCTTGGCCACGAACTCGACGCTGATGCGGCGGCCGTAGAGGTCGCCGTCGAAGTCGAACAAATGCGCTTCCAGCAGCGGCTCCACGCCGTCCACCGTGGGCCGCGTGCCCAGGCTGGACACCGAGGCGCGCGGCGCATCGCCCACGCCGTGGACCCAGGTGGCGTAGATGCCCGACAGCGCCGGGGTCTTGCCGCCGAAACGCAGGTTGGCGGTGGGAAAGCCCAGGGTGCGGCCCAGTTGCTGGCCGCGCACCACGCGCCCGCCGATGGCGTAGGGCCGGCCCAGCAGGCGCGCGGCGGCGGCGAAGTCGCCGGCCAGCAGCGCGCTGCGGACGCGGGTGGCCGAGACGCGCTCGCCGTCCAGGTGCACCGGCTCGATCTCGCCGGCGACGAATCCGGCGCTTTCGCCGGCCGCGCGCAGCGCCTCGATATCGCCGCCGCGCGCCTTGCCGAAGCGGAATTCCGGGCCGACCCAGACTTCGCGCGCGCCCAGACGCTGGACCAGCACGCGCTCGATGAACTCCTGCGCCGACAGCGAACTCAGCTGGGCGCCGAAGCGCAGCAGGCCGACCTGATCGGCGTCCAGCGCCAGCAGGCCTTCGGCCTTGGCGCGGGGCAGCAGCAGGCGCGGCGGCGGCGCGGACGGTGCGAAGAATTCGCGCGGCAGCGGCTCGAAGCTCAGCGCCACCGCCGGCAGGCCCAGCGCGCGCGCGCGGGCGACGGTGTGGCGCACCAGCGCGCGATGCCCGAGGTGCAGGCCATCGAAGGCGCCGATGCAGACCACACTGCCGTGCGGGCAACGCAGCCCGCCCTCGACGTCACGAAACAGCCTGCTCATTGGGTCTGGCGTAGGGGGATGCCGAAAGGTGAATAAGGAAGTATAGCCGCCGAGGCACGGTCTCAACCGCGCCGCGTCAGTCGGTTAACGAACCCGAACGCAGGCTGCGGTGAGCCCAAGGCGGACCGCACCGCCCTGCCGCTGCGCAGCCCGTATCCGGGCGCGGCGGCGCGGCAGAGCCCCGTCAGTGCCCGCGCAGATCGCGCATGCGGATGCCCTGCAGCCACAGCGCCGCGCCGTAGCTGGCGCCGCCGGCGCCGACCACCACCGCCAGCTTCCAGCCGCGCTCCCACCACGGCCAGCCCGTCCAGCCCTGCCACAGCCACAGCAGCGCCAGCACCACCGCGCTCATGGCCACGCTGGCCACCGCGATCTGGCGCAGGAAACGGCGCCAGCCGGGCTGGCGCGCATAGACCTTGGCGCGGCGCAGGTACCAGGCCAGCTGCAGCGCGTTGACCCAGCCGGCCAGCGCGATGGCTGCGGCCAGGCAGGCGTGCGCGCCCGGAATCTGGCCCAGCGCCATGCGCAGGTCGCCGCCGCTGCGCGCCAGCGCGGCCTGGCCGGCATCGGTCAGGTACAAGGCGGCCAGCAGCAGCGATACGGTCGCGCCCAGGTTCACCAGCACCGACACCACCGCCGACTTCACCGGGGTCTTGGTGTCCTGTCGCGCGTAGAACGCCGGCGCCAGCACCTTCACCAGCAGGAAGGCCGGCACCGCCAGCGACTGCGCCATCAGGCTCAGGCGGATCATCTGGGTGTCGCCGGCGTCGAGCTGGCCGTACTGGAACAGCGCGGCCACCAGCGCCTGCGCGCACAGCACCAGGCCCAGGCAGGCCGGCACGCCGATCAGCAGGCACAGGCGGAAGCCCCAATCCAGGCCCTGCGAAAAGCCCTGCGGATCGGTGGCGGCGTGGCGCTTGGACAGGTGCGGCAGGATCACCGTGCCGATGGCCACGCCGAACATGCCCAGCGGGAATTCCAGCAGGCGGTCGGTGAGGTAGAGCCAGGTCACGCTGCCGGCGATCAGGAACGAGGCCATGGCGGTGTTGAGCAGCAGGTTCACCTGCGCCACCGAGGAACCGAACAGGGTCGGCACCATCAGCCGCAGGATCTTGCGCACGCCCGCATGGGCCGCGCCCCAGCGCGGCCGCGGCAGCAGGCCCAGCTTGGCCAGCGCCGGCAACTGGAACGCCAGTTGCAGGATGCCGGCGGCGAACACGCCCCAGGCCAGCATCAGCACCGGGTTGAGGCCCAGCGGGGTCATCACCGGCGCGGCGCAGACCGCGGCGGCGATCATCGACAGGTTCAGCAGCACCGGCGACAGCGCCGGCACCGCGAAGCGCCCGTAGCTGTTGAGCACTCCGCCCACCAGCGAGGCCAGCGAGATGAACAAGGCGTAGGGGAAGGTGATCTGCAGCATCTGGGTGGCCAGGCGGTACTGCTCGCTGCCCGGCTCGAAGCCCGGCGCGAACAGCTGCATGACCCAGGGCGCGGCCAGCACCACTGCCGCGGTCAGCACCAGCAGCGCGGCGGCCAGGGTGCCGCTGACCCGGTCGATCAGCTCCTTGACCGCGGCGTGGTCGTGCTGCTGCTTGTACTCGGCCAGCACCGGCACGAAGGCCATCGAGAACGAGCCCTCGGCGGACAGCCGGCGCATGAAGTTGGGGATGCGGAAGGCGACGAAGAACGCGTCCATGGCCGGGCTGGCGCCGAACTGCCAGGCGTAGACCTGGTCGCGGACCAGGCCCGACACCCGCGAGACCAGGGTCATGGCGCTGAACACGGCCGAAGAGCGCAGCAGGCCGCGGCTCATAGGGGGGCTCCGGGCGCAGGCGCGGCGGGTTTTGGGGCCTGCTCGGCCCAGTTGACGCAAGTCACTGAATCGGCCATACTTTTGGGTCTGATTTTCCGCAACTGCATTCTTCTACCAGTTTTCTACCTTTCAGGAATCCACACCCGTGGCAAACATCAAGTCCGCCAAGAAGCGCGCCAAGCAGACGGTCGTGCGCAATGCCCGTAACGCCAGCCAGCGTTCGATGCTGCGTACCGCCGTGAAGAAGGTGCTGAAGGCCCTCGGCGAGAACGACGCCGCCGGTGCCAAGTCCGCGTTCGACGTCGCCCAGCCGATCCTCGACCGTTTCAGTGCCCGTGGCCTGATCCACAAGAACAAGGCCGCGCGCCACAAGAGCCGCCTGTCGGCCCGCATCAAGGCGCTGTCCGCCGCCTGATTCGCGTTGCGCGGCTACGGCCGCGCAAGCACGCAAAAACCCGGCCTCGGCCGGGTTTTTGTTTTTGCGGGTCGCGCGCGCCTTGGCGAACATGGGCGCGATCATCGTAGCGCCAGGTGAAGCCGGCACGAAGTCGCCCTCGCCCGCCGTGCGGCAGGCGCGCTTGGAAACCAACGGTATAGAGCGCGAATGCGGCTCAGGGCGCATGGTCGCCGGCGGCGTTCGCGGCTTCCAACGCGTCCTCGCGCTGGCGGTCGAAGAACGCCATCACGTCGAGCATGATCGGCCAGGTGCCTTCGCGGCCGATCGCCGAGACCAGGTACCAGCGGTCGCTCCAGCCCAACTCGTCGATCACCGCCTGCGCGGCGGCTTGCTGCTCTTCTTCCAGCAGCAGGTCGGCCTTGTTGAGCACCAGCCAGCGCGGCTTGGCCAGCAGTTCGGGATCGTGCTTGCGCAGCTCGTGTTCGATCGCGCGCACCTGCTCGGCCGGGCTCACGCCCTCCACGCCGCCTTCCATCGGCGCGATGTCGACCAGGTGCAGCAGCAGGCGGGTGCGCTGCAGGTGGCGCAGGAACTGCGCGCCCAGGCCGGCGCCGTCGGCCGCGCCTTCGATCAGGCCGGGGATGTCGGCGATCACGAAGCTGCGGTGCGCCTCGACGCTGACCACGCCCAGATTGGGATACAGCGTGGTGAACGGGTAGTCGGCCACCTTGGGCGTGGCCGCGGACACGGCGCGGATCAGGGTGCTCTTGCCGGCGTTGGGGAAGCCGAGCAGACCCACGTCGGCCAGCAGCTTGAGCTCCATCTTGAGCATGCGCTCCTCGCCCGGCAGGCCCGGCAGCGCCTTGCGCGGCGAGCGGTTGACCGAGCTCTTGAAGTGCATGTTGCCCAGGCCGCCCTTGCCGCCCTTGGCCACCAGCAGGCGGTCGCCGTGGGTGGTGAGGTCGCCGATGACCTCGTCGGTTTCGACGTTGGTGATCACGGTGCCCACCGGCACGGTGATGACCAGGTCCTCGCCGCCCTTGCCGTACATCTGCCGGCCCATGCCGTTCTCGCCGCGCTTGGCGCGGAACTGCTTCTGGTGGCGGAAGTCGACCAGGGTGTTGAGGTTTTCGTCGGCCACCAGGTACACGCTGCCGCCATCGCCGCCGTCGCCGCCGTCCGGCCCGCCCAGCGGGATGAACTTCTCGCGACGGAAGCCGACGCAGCCGTTGCCGCCGTTGCCGGCGATGACCTGGATTTCCGCTTCGTCTACGAGTTTCATGGGAATTCGGGATTCGGGATGGGGTGATTCGTTAAAGCAGGAGCCTGCCGGGACATTCGCAGGGAGCGGGGCCGGGAGAGTCGCTTTTGCGAATCGCGAATCCCCCATCCCCAATCCCGGCCTGCAAACGAAAAGCCCCGCCGAAGCGGGGCTCCTCGCAACGTCTCGCAGCGGGATTACTCGCCGGCGACGACGCTGACGGTGCGACGCTTCTTCGGACCCTTGGTCGAGAACTCGACCTTGCCGTCGACCAGCGCGAACAGCGTGTGGTCGCGGCCCAGGCCGACGCCCGAACCGGCGTGGAACTGGGTGCCGCGCTGACGCACGATGATGTTGCCGGCCTCGATGGCCTGGCCGCCGTACATCTTCACGCCGAGGTACTTCGGGTTGGAGTCGCGGCCGTTACGGGTGGAACCTACGCCCTTTTTGTGTGCCATGGCTGCTGCTCCTCTTAACCGGCGATGCCGATGATTTCGATTTCGGTGTAATGCTGACGGTGGCCCATCTGCTTGCGATGGTGCTTACGGCGGCGGAACTTCACGATGCGCACCTTGTCGGCGCGACCGTGGCCGACCACCTTGGCCGAGACGGTGGCGCCCTTCAGAGCGTCGCCCACCTTCACGCCATCGCTGCCGCCCAGCATCAGAACGTTGTCCAGCTTGATCTCGGCGCCGACTTCGGCATCGAGCAGCTCGACGCGCAGGGTTTCGCCCTGCATCACGCGGTATTGCTTACCGCCGGTGACTACAACTGCGTACATGACCAGATTCCTCTGTAGTTATTTTGGTCGCTGCCGCACCCGGAACCGGGCGGACAGAAGCGGAATTCTAAGCGGTTCAGCAAGTTAGAGCAAGCACCCCCATCCGGCGGACCGCAGCCGGCGGCTGGCGCCGGCTTAACGCCGCCCGTGCTGTAGTGGCCGGGCTGCGACGGACCCCGCGGCCCCTACTCCGTGCGGGACCCAGGCCATGTTCGATCACCTGCTGGAACCCCTCGCCGGCCGTCATGGGCTGGCCCCGGACCAGGCCCGGGCGCTGCTCGCGGCCTGGCTGGACCGGATCTTCGACCCCGCCCGCGGCGGCCCGGCCGGCTTCCTGGCCGCCTTCCGGGCCCAGGGTCTGGAGGACCTGGCCGGCTCCTGGGTCGCACCGGGCCCGAACCGGCCGCTCACCGCCGACCAGTTGGAGCGGGTGTTCGGCGAGCGCGAACTGGCCGACCTGGCCGCGCGCCTGGACCTGCCCGCCGCGGTGGTGGCCAGCGCCTCGGCCGCGCTGCTGCCCGAAGCGGTGGACAGCCTGGGCGAGGACGGGCGCTGGCCGGGACCGGCGGAGTGGCCGCCCGCGGCCGACCCGGCCGCAGCGGAGCCCGCCGGCCTGCAAGCGGTGCGCGATGCCGGGCTCGGCCCCCTGTCGGCCAGCGATGCGCCGCTGTACCGCGCGCACGACGATGCGCCGCATCGCGACCCCGCCGATGGGCACCGCGTTGACGAACCTGTACCGGCACCCGCGTCGGCGTCGTCGCGCGCGCGGCGGTGGGCGATCGTGGTCGTCGCACTGCTGGCGATGGTCTTGGCGGCGCTGCTGTCGCTGCGCGGCTGAGGCACGAATTTCCCGTATCGCGACTTCGCTCACAGTATCGCGATTCCGCGCGAATGCTCGCGTTGGGGAAAAGCGCTGGCGCAAGCACGTTGCATCGCGCGCATTCGCATTCGTGAAGGCGGCTGTGTAAACACCGAATTTCATGGCGTTTTGCACATCGAATGCAGCGCAAGCGAGCCTGCGCATCGCCGCGCGCGTTACCGAATCGCAACGCTCCGGCACCGACTTTGGTCGCAGTGCGTGCCACTTGCGCGCATCGTTTGCATTTGTTTACGTTCCTTACGACGCGCCTGCAGGGGGTCGCGTTGCAGGAACCGGCACGGAGGCCGAGTCGCCGCGCAGTTGCGCGTGCGGACGCGGCGCATCGCGCCGGTTCCAAACACAGGGGCCTCTGCATGCGACTGGAATCGTCCAGCCTATTCGCTTCATTCGTCAGCCAAGTGCGCCGCGCGTCCGCGCGCACCCAGCCAGCTCACACCAGCAAGCGTCGCCGCAGCACGCGCGTGCATTCGATGCGCCGCGCGGCCTGCGCTCGCGTCGCAGCGTCGGAGACCGCGCTGCGCCACGCTGGGCTCCACGGTTTCCAACCCCACATCGCGACCACGCGCCGCCCGGGACGGGCGTCGATGCGTGGCACGCGAACCCCAGTCCCGCGGCGAGGAGAAGAGAGCTAAGGCCGCGGACCCGCACCCGAAGCCGCTAGGGGAGGCAACGGGATTCACGAGCTACGAACCAAGGATGTTTGTCATGACTCGCAAAGCACGTTCGATGAAATGGACCGCACTGGCCATCGCCACCGCGATCGTGGTCGCACCGGCGGCCTACTCCGGCGGCAAGCTGCCGACGGCCAACAAGACCAAGGTCTCGACCTTGTCCCCGCAAGCGGCGCAGTCGGCTAAGGAACAGCCGGTGCGGCAAGACCGCTTCATCATCACCTACAAGGGCTCGGCCAGCGCCAAGAGCGCGTCGGCGGCCAAGGTAGGCACGCAGCTGTCGGCCGCGTCCAAGGCGCTGGGCCTGGGCATCGCGCCCATGCGCACGCTGGGCACCGGCGCGGCGCTGATCCGCACCGACCGCAAGCTCGACAGCGCCGCCAGCAAGGCGCTGATGATCGAGCTGATGAAGGATCCCAACGTGCTCGCGGTGGAGCCCGACCGCTTCCGCCAGAAGCTGTTGGTGCCCAACGACCCGGGCTACGCGCAGCAGTGGCACTACAAGAACGGCCCCGGCGGCATCAACGCCGAACCGGCCTGGGACCTGAGCACCGGCGACGGCGTGGTGGTCGCGGTGCTGGATACCGGCAGCACGCCGCACGCCGACCTGGTCGGCAACCTGGTGGCCGGCTACGACTTCATCATCGACACCGACGTGAGCGTGGACGGCGACGGCCGCGACGCCGACCCGAACGATCCGGGCGACTGGCACGACGGCGAGTGCAACATCTTCGGCATCCCCGAGGACAGCAGCTGGCACGGCACCCACGTGGCCGGCACCATCGCCGCGACCACCAACAACAGCGTCGGCGTGGCCGGCGTGGCCTTCGGCGCCAAGGTCCAGCCGGTGCGCGTGCTGGGCAAGTGCGGCGGCTACGAGTCGGACATCATCGACGCGGTGACCTGGGCCTCCGGCGGCACCGTGACCGGCGTGCCGGCCAACGCCACTCCGGCCGAAGTCATCAACCTCAGCCTGGGCGGCGGCGGCGCCTGCTCGGTGGCCGAGCAGGCGGCGTTCACCGCCGCGGCCGCTCGCGGCACCACGGTGGTGGTGGCGGCGGGCAACTCCTCGGCCGATGCCGCGGGCTACTCGCCGGCCAGCTGTAACGACGTGATCACCGTGTCCGCGGTGGGCCCGACCGGCGCGCTGGCCGGCTATTCCAACTTCGGCAGCGTGGTCGACGTGGCCGCGCCCGGCGGTTCCGGCGTGAACCCGGCGGCCGACAACATCCTGTCGACCCTGAACCTGGGCCTGCAGGGCCAGGAAGGCGACGGCTACGCCTGGATGGCCGGCACCTCGATGGCGGCTCCGCACGTGGCCGGCGTGGTCGCGCTGATGCAAGCCGCGGCGCCGACGCCGAAGACCCCGGCGCAGATCAAGAAGATCCTGGAGAACACCGCTTACGCCTCCGGCGGTTTCGCCAGCGGCTGCAGCTACGAGAAGCCCTGCGGCGCCGGCATCATCGACGCCCGCTACGCGGTGGCCGTGGCCTCCGGCGCCGAACCGCTGCCGGCCGATCCGCCGCCGGCGCCGGAACCGCCGCCGGCCATCGAGCTGAGCAACGGCGTCACCGTCACCGGCATCGAAGTGCTGGCCGGCGCCACCGTGCGTTACCAGCTGCTGGTGCCCAACGGCGCGTCCAACCTGCTGTTCGCCATGTACGGCGGCACCGGCGACGCGGACATCTACGTCAAGCGCGGCACCCCGCCGACCAACACCTCCTACGACTGCCGTCCGTTCAGTTCCGGCAACAACGAGAACTGCTTCTTCCCGGCGCCGCAGGGCGGTATCTGGTACGTGACGGTCAAGGGCTTCAGCAACTCGGCCGGCGTGTCGCTGTACCCGAGCTTCACCGACGCCAACTGGCCGCGCGCGGTCGAAGCGGAAGCCACCCCGCTGACCAACCACCGCACCCGCGTGGACCTGACCTGGAAGAAGGGCAAGCGCAACATCGACATCTACCGTAACGGCGCGATCCTCAAGACCGTGCGCAACAACGAAGCCGCCACCGATACCTTCCGGATCATCGGCACCGGCACCATGAGCTACAAGCTGTGCAACAACGGTACGCAGGAGTGCGCCGATCCGGTGGAGATCGAGTACGCCTCGTCCAAGCGCTGATCGCGGTTAGCCGCAGGAGGGCCCGGTACGCCGGGCCCTCCAACGGCGTCGGGCGCCCTGGCGGCGCCCGGCTCCGTCGGCGGCGGATTTCCGCGCTACCGCACGGCAGGCCCTAGCGATGCTGCCAGCGACTCCCCACGCGATACCCGGAGTTTTCATGCACCCCGATTCCCCGATTTCCCCGCGCTCGCGCCGCCCGACGGCGGTGTGGGCGCTGGCCCTGGCGCTGGCCGCCACCGGCCTGGCCGGCTGCAACCGCGGCGGCGAGGCCGCCGACACCGCAGCGGCCGAACAGGCCAAGCCGGTCCCGCGCTACGAGGCCAAGCTCAGCCTGGTCAACAACAACGGCGCGCTGCGCTACGATGGCAACGTCGACAGCGACGCGGCCAAGCAGGCCATCGTCGCCGCCCTCGCCCATGCCTACGGCGCCGAGCGCGTGTCCGGCGACCTGGCGGTGGACCCGTACGCGCGCCCGGCCGACTGGGCCGCGCAACTGCCGCAGTTCGCCGCCGCCTTCACCCAGCCCGGCGCCGCGGTCAGTTTCGAAGGCCGGCGCATCGAACTGGCCGGCCAGGTCGCCGAGGCCGACCGCGCCGCGCTGCTGGACCGCGTGCGCCAGCTCTACCCCGGCTATGCCTACACCGGCCTGTTCGAAGGCGTGGGCGCCGGCCCGGCCAACGCGGCGCTGGCCGCGCTGCCGGCCAAGGCCGAGGCCGCGGCGGTGGTCGCGGCGCTGAACCAGACCCCGATCGGCTTCGAAGGCGACAGCGCGCGCATCTCCGCCGGCAGCCTGGACGCGCTGGCCGAGGCGGCCAAGGCCATCCAGGCCGCGCCGGCCAACACGCGCATCGAGATCTACGGCCCGGCCGGCGGCTCGGACGACCAGATCGACCTGTCCAAGCAGCGCGCCGAGGCGGTCAAGGTGCTGTTGATCGTGAACGGCGTGAACCCGGCGGCGATCGAGACCAAGTCGGCGCCCGACGGCAGCCGCGGGCTGGGCTTCAGGCTGATCAAGTAAACGGCGGCATAACCGCAGCCGCCGGGGCTTCCGGCGGCTGCAGGCTCAACGGCCTCTCTCCAGGCCCTCGCCGGCGCAGTTTGCGCCGGCGAATTTTTTTGGGCGGAGCAAAAGCAAATTCCCCCTAGCCCCCTTTTTCAAAGGGGGGGAACCGCAATGGCCGCATCCCTAGCCAGCGGGCGCATTTGTGACAGATCCGTCCAACCGGAGTCGTCCTCGCCGCCTTTGCTTTTGTTCCCCCTTTGAAAAAGGGGGGCTCGGGAGATTTGCTCTTAACCCGCGCCCCAGTCTCACCCCCTGAGACCACCCCCGCCCACCCTTCCGTTTCCGGCATTTGCCCCCATCTACGCCACTCGATACGCTCTTCTGTTCGCCGTCGCCCCTGGCGTCGGCGGCCCTCCCCCCTTGCAGGCACCCGATGGCGCTGGACTTCATCCGCATCCGCGGCGCGCGGACGCACAACCTCAAGAACATCGATCTCGACCTCCCCCGCGACAAGCTGATCGTGATCACCGGCCTGTCCGGCTCCGGCAAGTCGTCGCTGGCCTTCGACACCATCTACGCCGAGGGCCAGCGCCGTTACGTCGAGTCGCTGTCGGCGTATGCGCGGCAGTTCCTCAGCGTGATGGAGAAGCCCGACGTCGACCACATCGAAGGCCTGTCGCCGGCGATCTCGATCGAGCAGAAGTCGACCTCGCACAACCCGCGTTCGACGGTCGGCACGATCACCGAGATCTACGACTACCTGCGCCTGCTGTACGCACGCGTGGGCTCGCCGCGCTGCCCGGACCACCACTACCCGCTGGAGGCGCAGACCGTCAGCCAGATGGTCGACCAGGTGGTGGCGCTGGGCGAGACCGAGGCCGGCCGCGAGCAGCGCTACATGCTGCTGGCGCCGGTGGTGCGCGACCGCAAGGGCGAGCATGCGCAGGTGTTCGAGCAGCTGCGCGCGCAGGGCTTCGTGCGCGTGCGCGTGGACGGCGCGCTGTACGAGATCGACGCGGTGCCGCCGCTGGCGCTGCGGGTCAAGCACACCATCGAGGCGGTGATCGACCGCTTCAAGCCGCGCGAGGACATCAAGCAGCGCCTGGCCGAGTCGTTCGAAACCGCGCTCAAGCTCGGCGACGGCATGGCCCAGGTGATGTCGCTGGACCACCCCGACGCGCCGCCGCTGCTGTTCTCGTCCAAGTACAGCTGCCCGGTCTGCGACTACTCGCTGCCGGAGCTGGAGCCGCGCCTGTTCTCGTTCAACTCGCCGGTGGGCGCCTGCCCCACCTGCGACGGCCTGGGCGTGGCCCAGTTCTTCGATCCCTCGCGCGTGGTGGTGCATCCGGAGCTGTCGCTGTCGGCCGGCGCGGTGCGCGGCTGGGACCGCCGCAACGCCTACTACTTCCAGCTGATCCAGTCGCTGGCCAAGCACTACAAGTTCGACGTCGACGCGCCCTGGCAGTCGCTGTCGGAAAAAGTGCGCAATGCCGTGCTCTACGGCAGCGGCGACGAACTGATCAACTTCAACTACATCACCGAAAGCGGCGGCCGCAGCCAGCGCAAGCACCGCTTCGAAGGCATCGTGCCCAACCTGGAGCGCCGCTACCGCGAGACCGAGTCGGCGGCGGTGCGCGAGGAACTGGCCAAGTACATCAGCGAGCGCGCCTGCACCGACTGCGGCGGCGCGCGCCTGAACCGCGCCGCGCGCAACGTGTTCGTGGCCGAACGCCCGCTGCCCGAGCTGGTGGTGCTGCCGGTGGACGAGGCCCTGGCCTTCTTCAAGGCGCTGAACCTGCCGGGCTGGCGCGGCGAGATCGCGGTCAAGATCGTCAAGGAAATCGCCGACCGCCTGCGCTTCCTGGTCGACGTGGGCCTGGACTACCTGACCTTGGAGCGCAAGGCCGACTCGCTGTCCGGCGGCGAGGCCCAGCGCATCCGCCTGGCCAGCCAGATCGGCGCCGGCCTGGTCGGGGTGATGTACGTGCTCGACGAGCCGTCGATCGGCCTGCACCAGCGCGACAACGAGCGCCTGCTCGGCACCCTGACCCGCCTGCGCGACCTGGGCAACACCGTGATCGTGGTCGAGCACGACGAGGACGCGATCCGCCTGGCCGACTACATCGTCGACATCGGCCCCGGCGCCGGCGTGCACGGCGGCGAAATCGTCGCCCAGGGCCTGCTGCCCGACGTGCTCAAGGCGCCGCGCTCGCTGACCGGCCAGTACCTCAGCGGCCAGCGCCGGATCGAGATCCCGAAGAACCGGCACAAGCCCAACCCCAAGACCACGCTGCGCCTGCACGGCGCCAGCGGCAACAACCTCAAGGACGTGGATCTGGAGATCCCCTCGGGGCTGTTCACCTGCGTCACCGGCGTGTCGGGCTCTGGCAAGTCCACCCTGATCAACGACACCTTGTTCGCGATCGCCGCCAACGAGCTCAACGGCGCCTCGCACACGCCGGCGCCGTACAAGTCGGTGGACAACATCGAACTGTTCGACAAGGTCGTGGACATCGACCAGTCGCCGATCGGCCGTACTCCGCGCTCCAACCCGGCCACCTACACCGGCCTGTTCACGCCGCTGCGCGAGCTGTTCGCGCAGGTGCCCGAGGCGCGCGCGCGCGGCTACTCGCCGGGCCGTTTCAGCTTCAACGTGCGCGGCGGCCGCTGCGAGGCCTGCCAGGGCGACGGCCTGATCAAGGTCGAGATGCACTTCCTGCCGGACGTGTACGTGCCCTGCGACGTCTGCGGCGGCAAGCGCTACAACCGCGAAACCCTGGAGATCCTGTACAAGGGCTACAACATCAACGACGTGCTGGAAATGACCGTCGAGGATGCGCTGGGCCTGTTCGAGGCGATCCCGGCGATCTCGCGCAAGCTGGAAACGCTGATGGACGTGGGCCTGAGCTACATCAAGCTGGGCCAGAGCGCGACCACCCTGTCCGGCGGCGAGGCGCAGCGCGTCAAGCTGTCCAAGGAGCTGTCGCGCCGCGACACCGGCCGCACCCTGTACATCCTGGACGAGCCCACCACCGGCCTGCACTTCCACGACATCGAGCACCTGCTGGCGGTGCTGCACCGCCTGCGCGACGACGGCAACACCGTGGTGGTGATCGAACACAACCTGGACGTGATCAAGACCGCCGACTGGGTCATCGACCTGGGCCCGGAAGGCGGCCATCGCGGCGGCAGCATCCTGGCCACCGGCACGCCCGAGCAGATCGCCGCCCTGGCCCATTCGCATACCGGCCGTTTCCTCAAGCCGCTGCTGGGCCCGCCGCAGGCCGCCGCCGCGACCGCGCGCAAGCCCGCCGCCGGCAGCAAGTCCAAAGCCAAGAAGAAGTCCGCCGCATGACCGACACCGCTACGCCCGCGCCTCTGTTCCGCGCTCCATTGGAGTTGCGCTGGCGCGACCTGGACGCGTTCAACCACGTCAACAACTCCAACTTCCTGACCTACCTGGAAGAAACCCGCATCCGCTGGTTCGCCAGCTGGAACGGCGAGTGGGTGACCGAGGCGGTGGCGCCGCTGCTGGCGGCGGTGCAGTTGAACTACCGTGCGCCCATCCCCTACCCGTCCGAGGTGGCGGTGGAACTGTACGCCGAGCGCATCGGCAGCACCAGCCTGACCATCGGCCACCGCATCGTCTCGGCCGACGGCGCCACGCTGTACTGCGACGGCCACGTGGTGGTGGTCTGGATCGACCGCGCCAGCGGCCGTCCGGTGCCGCTGCCGGCGGCGGTGTTGCAGGCGATCAAGGGCTGATCGCAAAAACCGGGCGGGGTGCGATGGGTGCGGTTGGCACCGCACCCTACGCTCGCGCCTGAAGCATTCACCCGCCCGCCGCGATCCAATCGTCGACCACCGCGTCCAGCACCGCCAACGGCACCGCGCCGTGGCGCAAGCCGGCGTCATGGAAGCGGCGCGGATCGAAGCGCTCGCCCAATGCCTGTTGCGCGCGCCGCCGCGCCTGGGTCCAGGCGTTGTGCCCGCACTTGAAGGCCACGCCCTGCCCCGGCGTGACGCTATGCCGGTTCACCCGCGCCATCGCCGCGGCCGGCGCCAGGCCGCCGGTGTCGGCGATGAAGGCCGCCGTGCGTTCGCCGCTCCAACCCAGCGCATGCAGGCCTGTGTCGGCGATCAGATTCATGGCGCGATAGCGGAACGAACGCAGGTAGCCCAGCGCCATCAGCGGCTGGTCCGCGTACACGCCCATCTCTTCGGCCAGGCGTTCGCAATACAGGCCCCAGCCTTCGTGGAACGCCGGCAGGTTGATCGCGTCGAACAGCCGCGGCGTGCGCGCCTGCGCCGCGCGCTCGACCTGGACGTAGTGGCCCAGGGTCTCGTGATAGCCGTGCGATACCACTTCCCAGCGCGGCACGTCGGGGGAGCGCAGGCTGGAGGCCAGCGGCGGCAGCCGGCGAACATCGGGGGGCGATGCCGGCGATATGGCCAGATAGCGCGGCAACAGCGGCCAGAGCGAATCCACGCGCGACTGCAGATCGCGCCGCAACTGCGCCGCGCCGGCCTCGTTGCCGGCGTAACGGTGCTGCACCTGTTGCGACAGCGCCAGGTAGCGCTGCCCCACCGATCCCTCGGTCAAGCCCTGCGCACGCAGCAATGCGTCCATGCGCGCGTCCAGTTCGGCCAGTTGCGCCAGCCCCTGCCGATGCAGTTCCGTCGCGTCCACCGCCTGAGTGGCGTTGTGCTGCAGCGCCCAGCGGTAGTAGGCCTCGCCCTCGGGCAGGCGCCCCACACCCGGCATCGCGCCGGCCTGCGGGCGCCACGATTCCAGCAGCGCGACCTGCCGTTGCAACGCGGTGCGCAGCGGCCCTTGCACGATGCGTTCGGCCTGCGCCTGCCACGCCGCCGCGCCCGGTAGCGACGCGGTCGCGCGCCGCAACGCGCTCAGCAGCGGCTGCTGTCCGACCGGCAGATCGCGCTGCGCGGCCAGCGCCGCAAGCGCCGATTCGATCACCGCCAAGGGCGGCACTACGCCGCGTCCGGCATCTTCGCGCGCGCGCTCGCCGTCCTGGGCCATGGCCAGCGGCAACGCCGCCAGGCGCTCCAGGTAGGCCTGTGCACCGTCGCCATCGGCGATCCAGTGGCTGGCTTCTTCCAGCAGCGCCGGTACGTCCATGTGCGCGCCGTCGAGATGACTCAACGCGTACGGCCGCGAGACCTGCGGCGCGCCGTAGCCGTAAGCGGCGCCCTGCACGTAGGACGCGCTCAGCCAACGCGCCGCGCGCAGGCTCACCGCGGCCGGCGCGGGCAAGGCGCGCGCGTCGATGGCATCGAGTTCGCGCAGGAACCTGCGCTGCTCGCGGACGAAGCGCTCGCGCGCGGCCAGCGAACGATCGCCCAGCCGACGGCGCGCGGAAGCCTGCGCGCCGCGATCCAGCCCCTGACTGCTCAGCTGCTCGGGAAAGTCGCGTGCATAGGCCTGGAACATGCGCTCCAGCACGCGCGCCAACGCGGCATCGTCGCCTTCGGCTCCGGCCGCCAGCGCGCGCGAGCACGCGGGCAAGGAGGCGGCCGTCGCGGCGGCGAGCGTGGACACCAGAAAACGGCGGCGATCGATCATCGTGCGGCTCCAGTCATTACGCCGGTCATGGCTTGCGTCGCTCACGGCGCCACATGCCATTCGGCCAGGATCGCGCCGTCGCGCACCCGGTACAGGCTCAGGTGTTCGCGCTCGGGCCGGCCGCCGCCGCGGTAGCGTTCCAGCGCCGCCACCCATTCGCCCAGCGCCACGCTGTCGATCAGACTCACCTGCGCGGGCGCGCCGCGTGCGTACAGCTCGCGGTAGTAGCGCAGGCGTGCGTCCGCATCGGGCGGCGTGGCCGACTCCGCGCCGCCAAAGCGGTCGCGCGCGTGGCGCGCGTGAAAGTGCTTGGCCTGCGGGTGGTAGAGCGCGACGAAGGCCTCGGCGTCGCCGCGGTTGTTGGCCTCCCCCAATCGCCGCACCACCTCGAGTGCATCCTGTCCGGACTGCGGGCCGGCGTCGGCTTCGCGGGCGATATGCCAGATCCGCTCGATGCCGTCGGTGCCGACCCGGAACGCGGTGAAGGCATGATCCGGCGGCGTGCCGTCGGGCAGGTGCGTGGCCACGCGCACGACCACGAGGTCGCCCAGCGACAGCATCTGCTCGACCCGGTGCGGCGCCGGCGGTTGATCGAGGAAGGCGGTGCGGAAGAAGGCGCGCAGCTCTTCGCGGGTGCGCATGCGCGTGGACAGTTTGCCTTCCAGCGCCAGCGGCTCGGCGGGCAGGCCGTACATCTCGAACTGCGGTGCGAACTGCGCGGCCAGGCCGTCCACGTCGCCGCTGCCCAGGGCGGCGAAATCCTTGAGCACCACGGTTTCGGCGCGACGGTCGGCCGCCGCCGCCACCGGCGTCAGCGCCGCGAGCAACACCCCGAGGCAGGCAAGCGCGAGCCGGCTCACGGCTGCGCCCCCTGCACCGCGGCCGGCAGCGTTTCCTCGGCCAGCAGCCAATCGCCGACGATGCGCCCGTCGCGGATGCGGTAGATCGATACCTCATTGACGCGCTTGCCGGGCGCGTCGGCGAAGCCGCTCACATGCGACTGCTCCACCACCAGGTCGCCGACCGAGAACAGCGCCACCGCCCGCACCTGCACCGGCGTGCCGGCGAAGTACTTGCGGAAGTAGCGCTCGCGGCTGGCCGCGTCGACCAGGGTCTTGGACGGCTGTTCGGCCAGTTGGCGCGGATCGGCGGAGTGGCGGAAGTTGCGCGCTTGCGGATCGAACAGACTCAGAAAGCGGTCGGCGTCGCGCGCGTTGTTGGCCTCGATCAGCGCGCGGACGGTCCGGCTGGGATCGGGCTGGGCGGGCGCCTGCTCGGGCAGCCAGGCGATATGCCACAGGTCGTGGATGCGGCCGTCGCGTATGCGGAAGGCGGTGAGAAAGCGCATGCGCTGGCTATAGTCCGGCGGCTGCGCGGAATAGCCGGCGGCGATCGCCAGGTCGCCGACCACGGCGATGTGCTCGACCGTTTCGCGCGCCAGCGGCGAACGCACGGCACGGCTGAAGTAGTCGGCCAGCTGCGCCTTGCTGCCGATCGCTTGCGAGCGTGCGCCGGCCAGCCGCAGCGGATCGCGCGAGCGGTCGTAGCTGCGTGCGTCCTCGTCGAACAAGGCCAGCAGCCCGGCCACGTCGCCCTCGCTCCAGGCCTGGGCGTGGCGGCGCACCACCTGCTCGGGCGTGGCCGGCGCCTGCGCCGAGGCGACGGCGGCCAGCGTCAGCCACAGCGCCAGCACGGCGACGCAGGGCAGCGGTTCAAAGCGGGAATTCCAGCGCATGCAAGCTCCAGGTGGCGGGGAGACGGGGCCCAGGCTGCTATCCGCTCGTGCATTTGCCCTAGCGTTACTTTTGGCACATAGTGAAAGCAGGCGGGAGCGGATCAGCAGCATTCGGCTTATTTCCGCGAGGTTATGGCGTATCTCGCCAGGCGCACAACGCGAAATGCGCCCTTTATGCATAAGGTCAATTTATGAATAACCCGAGCCATGCCTTGCCCCCGCTGAGCGCCGTGCGCGCCTTCGAAGCGGCCGCGCGCCTGTCCAGCTTCACCGCCGCGGCGCAGGAACTGGGCATGACCCAGGCCGCAGTGAGCTACCAGATCAAACAGCTGGAGCAGCGCCTGGGACTGAGCCTGTTCCAGCGCCTGCCGCGCAAGGTCGCGCTGACCCGCGCCGGCGAACGTCTGGCGCCGGCGGTGCTCGACAGTTTCCAGAACCTGCGCAGCGCGTTCTCGAGCACGCTGGAACGTTCGGAAAGCGAACTGGCCATCACTTCGCTACCGACCATCGCCGCCAACTGGCTGGTGCCGCGCCTGGGCGCCTTCCATCTGGCACGGCCGGGGCTGGCGGTGCGCCTGGACACCGGCGTGCCGCTGGTGGACCTGAGCCAGGGCGACTTCGACGTCGGCATCCGCGTGGGCGAAGGCCGCTGGCCCGGGCTGACGTCGCATTACCTGCTGCCCAGCCTGTACACGCCGCTGTGCGCGCCCGCGCTGCTGCAAGGCGGCGCGCTGCAGCGCCCGCAGGATCTGCTGAAGCTGTTGCGCATGGGGCGCGAACGCTGGTGGCGGTCGTGGCTGATCGCGGCCGGGATCGCCGAACCCGACCTGTCGGCGCGACCGGGCGTGGACCTGGGCGTGGAACAGTACGAAGTCACCGCGGCCATCGCCGGACACGGCGCGGCGATCACCTCGCCGCTGTTCTTCCACGCCGAACTCGAGGCCGGCCGCCTGGCACAGCCGTTCGCGCAGGTGCTGCGCGACCATCGCGATTACTGGCTGGTGTACCCCACCGCGCATCGGCGCAGCCCGAAGATCTGCGCGTTCCGCGACTGGCTATTGGATCAGGCGGCGCAAGACCTGCGCGCGTCCCCGTGGGCAGAACTGAAGCCGACGCTGCCGCGCTGAGCGCGCGACCGCACGCTTACGGCGCGGGCTTGCGCGCTTCCAGCTCGCCGCGCAGCACGCCGCCGTCCTTGAGCTTGAATTCCACCACCACCTTGCTGCCCGGCTTCAGCGGCGCATGCGGCTGCATCAGCATCAGGTGCAGACCGCCGGGCTTGAGCACGGCGTTGCCGTCGGGCGCGATGCGCAGCTCGGGCATGGCGCGCATGCGGCTGACGCCGTCGACCAGGCGGGTCTCGTGCAGCGAGCTGTCGCCGAAGGCCGGGCTGCTGACGCCGACGATGGTCAGCGGCGTGGCGCAGGGATTCTCGATGCGGCCGAAGCCGGCCATCATCGGCATGGCCATCGGCGGCAGCCGCACCCAGCCCTCGACCACGCGCGCGCTGCAGCCGCGCGCCTGCGCCGAAACCGATGCCGCGCACAGCGCGGCGGCCAGGGCCAGAACAGTGAACGCGCGTCGGCTACGGGGGCTGTGCATGGCCCTATGATAAGGCCCAACCCCGTCGTCACCACGACGCCCGCTTGCGACAAATCGTCCCAGGAAGCCCCATGAGCCTAGTCACCGCCCTCCGCCACGGCGACATCGTCGAACTGCAGCTGGCGCGCGCGCCGGTCAACGCCCTCAACCCCGCGCTCTGCCACGACCTGCGCAACGCCCTGGGCACGGCGATCGCCGAAGGCGCGCAAGGCGTGCTGCTCAGCGGCGGCCCCAAGGTGTTCTCGGCCGGCCTGGACGTGCCCTACCTGCTGTCGCTGGGCGACGACCGCCACGCGCTGATGACCGCCTGGCAGACCTTCTTCGACACCGCTCTGGCGCTGGCCGCCAGTCCGATACCGGTGGTGGCCGCGCTGGCCGGCCACGCGCCCGCCGGCGGCTGCGTGCTGGCGCTGTGCTGCGACTATCGGGTGATGGCCTCGGGCCCCTACCGCATCGGCCTCAACGAAACCCAGGTCGGCCTGGTCGCGCCCGAGGGCATCCAGCGCCTGATGCGCCGCGTGGTCGGCACCTACCGCGCCGAACGCCTGCTGGTGGCCGGCGAAATGCTGGAATCGGAAGCCGCGCTGGCCGTGGGCCTGGTCGATGAGCTAGTCGAGATCGACCACGTCGCGATCCGCGCGCGGGTGTGGCTGGAACAGCTGCTGACGCTGCCGCGCCAGGCCATGCTGCAGACCCGCAGCGTCGCCCGCGCCGATCTGATCGAAGCGATGCAGCCCGAGCACATCCGGCTGCAGCATTTCATCGAATCCTGGTACGAGCCGTCGACGCAGCAGGCGTTGAAGGCGCTGATTGCGAAGTTGGGTAAGTAAAGCGCGAGAGCCGACACTTCTTTGCTGTGGATTCCCCCTCAACAAAGGGGAAGGCAACATCGATCACTCCTCGCCCGTCGCCACCGGCCGCGAGGGATCGTCGATCCATCCGCTCCACGAGCCGGTGAACAGCCCCGCGCCCTGCAGCCCCGCGTGCTCCATCGCCAACAGGTGATGACAGGCGGTCACGCCGGAGCCGCACATCACCACGGTGTTGTGCGCGGGCTGCGCGCCCAGGGTCTGGGCGAAATCCTGGGCGAGTTCGTCGGCGGGCTTGAAGCGGCCGTCGCGCAGGTTCTGCGCATAGGGGTGGTTGCGCGCGCCGGGCACATGGCCGGCCACGCGGTCCAGCGGTTCGGTCTGGCCGCGGTAGCGCTCGGCCGCACGCGCGTCGATCAGCAGGCCGCCGGCATCGACATGCGCGCGCACGGCATCGGCGTCGAACAAGCGGTGGCGGTCGAACTCGGCTTGGTACTGCGAAGGCTGCGGCGTGGGCACCACGGCGTCGGTGGGCAGGCCCAGCGCGGTCCAGCGCTGCCAGCCGCCGTCCAGCACCGCCACCCGGCGGTGGCCCAGCGCGCGCAGCAGGAACCACAGCCGCGCCGCGGCCAGCGCGCCGTCGCCGTGGTCGTAGGCCACGACCTGGTCGCCGGGCGACACGCCCCAGCGCCGCAGCGCGGCGGTGAAGTCGGCGGCGTCCGGCCAGGGATGGCGGCCGGCGTTGCGTTTGCGGTGGTCGGACAGGTCGCGGTCCAGATGGGCGTAGCGCGCGCCGGGAATGTGCGCTGTCTGGTAGGCGGCCTCGCCGCTGCCCGGGTCGGCGAGCGCGGCGCGCGCGTCGATCACCACCAGGTCGTCGCGGCCGAGTTGCGCGGCCAGGTCCTCGGCCGCTACCAGCGTGGTCCAGTCGCTCATGCGATCGCCTCCAGGCGTTGGCGCAGGTTCAACAGCATCGACGCGGTCGCGCCCCAGATGCGCTGGTCCGGATAGCGGAATTCCAGCACCTGGCGCGGACGGCCGCGGTATTCGAGTTGGTGATGGGCCAGATTGGCCGGATCCAGCAGATAGGACAGCGCGACCTCGAACACCGCCGCGACTTCGCCGGGATCGGGCTTGGCGATGTAGGCCGGGTCGATGATGGCCACCACCGGCAGCACGCGAAAGCCGGTGATCGTGGCCAGCGGGTCCAGGTAGCCCAGCGGTGCGATCTGCGCCGGCGGCACGCCGATCTCCTCGCCGGTTTCGCGGATGGCCGCGGCCACCGCGTCGGCGTCGTCGGCTTCGATGCGGCCGCCGGGGAAACTGACCTGACCGCTGTGCTGGCGCAGGGCGTCGGTGCGCCGGGTCAGCAGCACGCGGGTGCCGTCGGCGCGCGGCACCAGACCCACCAGCACGGCCGCGCGCGCGGGCACGGCATCGGGCGGCAGCAGGCCGTCGAGTTCGTCCAGGTTCCAGGCGTCGCCGTCGGGTTCGGCCGTGAGCGGGCGCAGGGCCTCGCGCAGGCGCGGGACGTCATGCGGCATGCGGTCGTGCGGCATGCGCTCGAACCGCATCAGGTCGTGCTGGATGACGTCGGGCGGCAGCACGCTCACCGCCGGCGCGACTCGCGCTCGGGCAGCACCTGTTCCATCAGCCGCAGGCGCTCGTCGTCGTTCATCTGCGACCAGCGCGCGATCTCGGACGTGGTGCGGAAGCAGCCCAGGCACAGGCCTTGCTCGTCCAGCGTGCAGACGCCGATGCAAGGACTGAGCACTGCACGGAATTGGAAGCTCATCTCACCGCACCACCGGGCCGCGATGGTCGGCGCGGCCGTTCAAGGCGGCCCGGGGGCCGCAACGCACCGGCCGTGGCCGGGTCCAACGCGCCGCCGTATCGCGGCGGGCTCGGGACTTAGATCGTGGCGCTACGGCCGCGATGCAAGCCCCCGAAAAAAGTTGCGCCGGCAAGGCCGGCGCAACGGTGTTACGGCTGGGAGCGCTTACTTGGTGCTGACCAGCTTCAGTTCGAACTGCACCGCCACGTTCGGCGGGAACGGCGTGCGCGGGTCGGCGCCATAGGCCTTGTCCGGCGGCAGGGTCACTTCCCACTTCGAACCGGCCGGCATCTGCAGCAGCACTTCGCGCATGGCCTGCATTTCGATCTCGCTGACCTTGATGGCCGGGATCGCTTGCGGCGGACGCGCCTGCGCCGGACGCTCGCCCCAGGCGTAGGGACCGGCGACTTCCAACTGCACGGTGCTGGCCTGAGTGGGCTTGGCGCCGGTGCCGTTCTCGATCACGCGGTACTGCACGCCGCTGGGCAGGGTCTTGACCCCGGCCTTGGCCTTGTTGGCGGCCAGGTAGGTGTCGCTCTTGGTCTTGTTGGTGGCGGCGGTCTTTTCCCATTCGGCCTTGGCGCGGGCTTCCTGGCGCTGCTGCATGTTCTTGACCGCGGTGCGCAGCTGGTCGACCGGAACCGAGGGCTCCTTCTTGCCGTAGCCGTCCTGCAAGCCCTTGAGCACGGTATTCACATCGATCTGCTCGCCGCTTTCCACGGCGGTGCGGCCCCATTCGTAGCCCAGGGCGTAACTCAGCTTGCCCTTCTCGGACGAAGTGTCCTGCGCGACGGCGTTGCCGGCAGTCAGAGCCAAAGCCGCGACGGCGGCAGCGATCAAACGCAACTTCATTCGTGGGTATCTCCAGTAATGGCACGGGGCGGATCGCGCCGCCCCGTCGATAAGGCCCGATCGGGTCGAATGCGCCCGAATGGACGGGTTAGGATAGCGGCGGGCTGGCTTAACCGCCACTGACATCCCGGGCTCAGACCCCGCGGGCGCGCCGGAGTTCCGTACGCCCGCCCTGCCTCCTCCCCTCCAAACGCCTATTCACATGTCCTCATCGCCCCTGCTGACCTCCGATCGCGGCGCCGTGCGCACGATCACGGTGAACCGCCCCGACAAGCTGAACGCCCTCAACGCCCAGACCCTGGACGCCCTGCTGGAGGCCTTCGAGGCCGCCGCGGCCGATCCGGCGGTGCGCTGCGTGGTGCTGACCGGTGCCGGCCCCAAGGCCTTCGTGGCCGGCGCCGACATCGCCGAAATGAACGGACTGACTCCGGTCCAGGGCCGCGACTTCTCCCTGCGCGGGCAGAAGCTGATGCGCCGGATCGAGAAGATGCCCAAGCCGGTGATCGGCATGATCAACGGTTTCGCCCTGGGCGGCGGCCTGGAGCTGGCGATGGGCTGCCACCTGCGCATCGCCGCCGACAGCGCCAAGCTCGGCCAGCCCGAGGTCAACCTGGGCCTGATCCCCGGCTTCGGCGGCACCCAGCGCCTGCTGCGCCTGGCCGGCCGCGCCGCCACCCTGGAGCTGTGCCTGGTGGGCGCGCCCATCGACGCCCAGCGCGCGCGCGAACTGGGCATCGTCAACCGCGTGGTGCCGGCGGCCGAGTTGGAAGCGGAAACCGCCAAGCTGGCCGAACAACTGGCCGCGTCCGCGCCGCTGGCGCTGCGCGGCGTGCTGGACTGCGTGGCCGTGGGCGGCGAGTGCGGCATCGAAGAAGGTCTGGAGTACGAGACCGCGCAGTTCGGCCTGATGTTCGCCACCGACGACATGCGCGAAGGCACCGCGGCGTTCCTGGAGCGGCGCAAGCCGGCGTTCGCCGGCACGTGAGCGCCGCCTGCCGCTGCGGCTGCACGCGCGAGCATCCGGCGCACGCTATGGTCGCGGCGCTGGCGCAGGACGACGTGGACGGCGCCCTGCGCCTGGGCCTGCTCGACAGCGACGCCTGCGACGACTGCAGCGACGACTGCCGCGGCGGTTTGATCGACGCGCGCGATGCGCGCCTGCGCGCGCTGCAGGCGCGCGAGCGCTACCGTGCGCGCGATGCGCGCCTGCAACGGCGCGTGCAGGAGCGCGCCGCGCTGCGCAATGCGGCGCCCGTCGCCGCGACGCCCGACCGCCCCGCGGTTGCCACCGCTCCGGCCCTGCCCGCCGCTGCCGCCGCTGCGCTGGCGCGGGCCAAGGCCAAGGCCGCCGAACGCCACAAACCATGAGCCGCCATCCGCCCGCCAAGCCCGGCCGCCGCGCCGCGGCCCCGCCCGCCGCGAAGAAGGCCGCCAAGAAGGCGGCGAAGAAAGCGGTCGCCAAACCGCGCCGCCCGGCCCGCCTGTCCCCGGCCGAATCCGAGGACATGTTCGCGCGGCTCAAGGCGCTCAACCCCCACCCCACCACCGAACTCGAATACAGCACGCCCTACGAGCTGCTGGTGGCGGTGACCCTGTCGGCGCAGGCCACCGACGTGGGCGTGAACAAGGCCACGCGCAAGCTGTTCCCGGTGGCCAACACCCCGCAGGCCATCGCCGCTCTCGGCGTGGACGGGCTCAAGCCGTACATCGCCACCATCGGCCTGTACAACACCAAGGCCGCCAACGTGGTCGCCCTGTCGCAACGCCTGCTCGACGAGCACGGCGGCCAGGTGCCGCGCGACCGCGCCGCCCTGGAGGCCCTGCCCGGGGTCGGCCGCAAGACCGCCAACGTGGTGCTCAACACCGCCTTCGGCGAGCCGACCATGGCGGTGGACACGCACATCTTCCGGGTCGCCAACCGCACCGGCCTGGCCCCGGGCAAGACCGTGCGCGCGGTCGAGGACGGCCTGCTCAAGGCGGTGCCGCCGGACTACCTGCACGACGCCCACCACTGGCTGATCCTGCACGGACGTTACGTCTGCAAGGCACGCAAACCCGACTGCCCGCACTGCGCGATCCGCGATCTGTGCCGCTATCCGGACAAGACCCCGGGCGAGCCGGAGCCCGTGGCCTCTGATTAAGGGCGGCGCCTGGGGGACAGCCCTGGCCTCTGCTCGTCGTTTAGGGAATAGCCCCGGCCTTTGCTCGTCATCCCCGCGAACGCGGGGATCCACGGCTTCATCCAGGCATGACGCTGAAGTCTCTGGATCCCCGCCTTCGCGGGGATGACGGATCGGAGCGACGCTGACCCGGCAGCTCGGTTCCAGCGGACCGCCTGAATGGACGGGCGCGCGTCTGGTCTTGACCCCATCCGGCCGGACCGTCACCAATCGGTCACGGCAGCGAAATAAGTCAGTCCTGTCATATTTACGCAACTTTCACACCCTAGCCTGCGCGGCATCCACCCACGCCCTAGGGCTTCCCCATGAAACTCTCCCGCAGCACCCTGTCCGTCGCGCTGCTCGCCGCGCTCGCCGCGCCGGCCGCGCACGCCGAAGTCGCCCTGGACGTCATCGGCAACTCCGAAGTCAGCTTCGAAGGCCTGGTGCAGGCCGACTTCTACAGCTACGGCAACGACCTGAAGAACCTCAACGTCGACGCCCCGGACGGCTCCGATTCCGACAACGAGCTGCGCCGCGCCGAGCTGGTGCTCAAGGGCAAGGGCCCAGGCAACTTCGAGTGGGTGCTGGGTTACGACGCCAAGGACGACAAGTTCCTGGACGTGAACGTCAAGTACAAGTTCGGCAACAACGCCAACCACTTCATCCAGGTGGGCCAGTTCAAGCAGCCCAACAGCATGGAAGAGCTGTCGTCGACGAAGAACAACGACTTCATCGCCAAGGGCTCGATCACCAACACCTTCGGCGTGGCCCGCCGCGTCGGCGTGGGCTACTACTACGGCGACGTCAACTGGGGCGTCAACGCCACCTACTTCAGCCGCGAGCTGACGCGTAACCGCAAGCACGGCAACGGCTTCGGTCTGCGCGGCACCTGGGCGCCGATCAACGAGACCGGCAACATCCTGCACTTCGGCCTGTCGCACATGGACTACGACGCCGACCTGGGCGGCACCGCCGCGCTCAACACCGGCGACATCGTGTCCTTCAGCGCGCGTCCGCTGGCCGACATCTCGCAGACCCTGGTCAGCACCGGCAACATCACCCGCTCCGACCGCGTCGCCACCACCGGCTTCGAAGGCCTGTGGGTGCGCGGCCCGTTCAAGCTGCAGGGCGAGTACATGAAGACCAGCGTGCAGCGCTACGGCGGCTCGCCCGACGTGGACTTCGACGGCGGCTACATCAGCGGCCTGTGGAACATCACCGGCGAGAGCTGGGGCTACAAGTCGGGCACCCCGACCACCCCGCTGCCCGATAACCCCGGCCTGGGCATGTGGCAGGTCGGTCTGCGCTACGACACCATCGACCTCAACGACGGCACCGGCAACACCACCACCGGCGCCACCACCGGCGTGCTGGGCGGCGAACAGGACGCCTGGACCGTGGGCGTGAACTGGTACTGGCGCTCGAACTTCAAGTTCATGCTGAACTACGTCAAGGTCGACAGCAGCAAGTGGGTCGGCGGCACCACCCGCCGCTACGTCGACGACAACCCGAACATCACCGAAGTGCGCATGCAGTTCTACTGGTAATCGTCGGGCGGTACCGCTTCTCTCTCCCCCCTCGCTGTATCGTTCGCAAAACCTTCGGGGCGCGGCCGCAACGCCGCGCCCCTTTTTGTTGCGCGCGCGCCGCCGCGGTAAGGCCGACAGATTTCAACCGCAAGTCGCGTGTCACCGGTTTGTCACATACCGGACCCGCGACTGTCATCGAACCGTTATGAAATGCGCCCCGAGCGGGCCCGTGCCCGTCGTCTCTCTTCAGGAGCCCTCCGTGTTCAAGTCCATCCGCTTCCGCCTGGCCGCGCTCGCGCTCGCCAGCGCCTTCGTCGTCAACGCCCACGCCGCCGACGTCACCGGCGCCGGCGCTTCCTTCGTGTTCCCGCTGATGTCCAAGTGGTCGTCCGACTACGCCAAGGCCACCCAGAAGAAGGTCAACTACCAGTCGATCGGCTCCGGCGGCGGCATCGCCCAGATCAAGGCCGGCACCGTCGATTTCGGTTCCTCCGACGCCCCGCTCAAGCCCGACGAGCTGGCCAAGTTCGGCCTGGCCCAGTTCCCGTCGGTGATCGGCGGCGTGGTGCCGGTGGTCAACGTGCCGGGCGTGGCCTCGGGCGCGATGAAGCTCGACGGCGAGACCCTGGCCAACATCTTCCTCGGCAAGATCACGATGTGGAACGATCCGGCCATCGTCGCCCTGAACGGCGGCATCCAGCTGCCGAACAAGAAGATCACCGTGGTCCACCGCTCCGACGGTTCGGGCACCACCTTCAACTTCGTCAACTACCTGTCCAAGGTCAGCGGCGAGTGGAAGACCAAGGTCGGCGAAGGCACCTCGGTCAAGTGGCCGGTGGGCATCGGCGGCAAGGGCAACGAAGGCGTGGCCGCTTACGTCAAGCAGATCCAGGGCGGCATCGGCTACGTCGAGATGTCCTACGCGCTGCAGAACAAGATGACCTATTCGCGCGTGAAGAACGCCGAAGGCAACTTCATCGTTCCCAGCGACGAGAGCTTCCAGGCCGCCGCCGCCAGCGCCGACTGGGCCAACGCCAAGGATTTCTACCTGGTGATGACCAACGCCCCGGGCGCCAAGTCCTGGCCGATCACCGCCACCAACTTCATCCTGATGTACCGCCAGCCCAAGAACGCCGAAGGCGCCAAGAACGCCAAGCAGTTCTTCCGCTGGGCCTACGCCAACGGCGACGCCCAGGCCAAGGCCCTGGACTACGTCCCGCTGCCGCCGGCGCTGGTGCAGCAGATCGAGGCTTACTGGTCGGCGAACATGAATTACTGATCCTTGCGGATCGGTTGCACGGAACGGGCCTTCGGGCCCGTTCTGCGTTCTGGGGGCTCTGTCTTCCCTTCTCCCGCCTGCGGGAGAAGGTGCCCGAAGGGCGGATGAGGGCGCGCGACATGCGGGGGCGGCGCGAGACCGGCACCCCGCGCGCCCTCACCCCAACCCCTCTCCCGCAGGCGGGAGAGGGGCCTCAGCCCCAACCAGCCTTTCACTACAAATTCGTTACCGAACGATGTCATAGCGCTGTAACAAAAAGATCATCAAATGGCGCAGCCAGCCGACGAGCCTAGTCGGCACCCCCTGTATATGGAGTTGCGCATGACCCGCTCGCCGGCCCGCCTCGCCGCCCTCACCCTCGCCATCGCGCTGGCCGCCAGCGCCTGCCAGCCCGGCACCGACGCGGGCAAGGCCCCGGCCGCCAACGGCGCCGCCGCCGACAGCGCCGCGCCGGCCGGCGACAAGGTTGCCGCGCAGATCACCGGCGCCGGCGCCACCTTCATCTATCCGCTGCTGTCGAAATGGTCGGACGACTACCACAAGAGCACCGGCGCCAAGGTCAACTACCAGTCGATCGGCTCCGGCGGCGGCATCGCCCAGATCAAGGCCGGCACCGTCGACTTCGGTTCCTCCGACAAGCCGCTGCCGCCGGAAGAGCTGGCCGCCGCGGGCCTGGGCCAGTTCCCCTCCGCCATCGGCGGCGTGGTGCCGGTGGTCAACGTGGAAGGCCTCGAGGCCGGCAAGCTGCGCCTGACCGGCCCGCTGCTGGCCGACATCTTCCTGGGCAAGGTCGCGACCTGGAACGACCCGGCGATCGCCGCGGTCAACCCGGGCGTGGCGCTGCCGGCGGTCAAGATCAACATCGTCCACCGCTCCGACGGTTCGGGCACCACCTTCAACTTCGCCAACTACCTGTCCAAGGTCAGCCCGGAGTGGAAGAGCAAGGTCGGCGAAGGCACCTCGGTGCAGTGGCCGGGCGGCGTGGGCGGCAAGGGCAACGAAGGCGTGGCTTCGTACGTGAAACAGATCAAGGGTTCGATCGGCTACGTCGAACTGGCCTACGCGCTGCAGAACAAGATGGCCTACACCCAGCTGCAGAACGCGGCCGGAAAGTTCGTCGAGCCCAACGCCGCCGCCTTCCAGGCTGCCGCGGCGGGCGCCGATTGGGCTAACGCCAAGGACTTCAATCTGGTCATCACCAATGCCGCCGGCGAAGGCGCGTGGCCGATCACCGCCACCAACTTCATCCTGATGTACAAGCAGCCCAAGGACGCCAAGCGCGCCGCCGACACCCGCGCGTTCTTCAAGTGGGCCTTCGAGCAGGGCCAGGAACAAGCCAAGGGTCTGGACTACGTGCCGCTGCCGCCGGAACTGGTCAAGCAGATCGAGGGATATTGGGCGGCGGAGTTCAAGTGACGCATCGGCCCGAGCCCGCGCAAGCGGGCTCGGCTTTGCCGATGCGTCATCCCCGCGTAGGCGGGGATCCAGAAACTTCAGCGCCATGCCCCGATGAGAGGTTCGTCGCGATGTAGCCCTGGATGTTCGGCTACGCCGAAGTGAAGCAGAGCCCGCGTTCGCGGGAATGACGGCAACAGCAACAGCAACAACAACAACAACAGCACCACCCAGCCCGCAGGCCCAGACGGACCCCACCCCGCAATGAACGCGACCGCCTTACCGACGACCGCACCGCAAGCCCGCGACCACGCCGACGCGCGCAACGACCGCCTGTTCCGCTACGTGCTCACCGCCACGGTGATCTTCGTGCTGTTCGCCCTGGCCGGCGCCGCGCTGTCCATGCTCTGGGGCGGCCGCAGCGTGCTCGCCAGCGAAGGGCTGGACTTCTTCATCACCGCGCAGTGGAACCCGGTGGAGAACCAGTACGGCGCGCTGGTGCCGATCTACGGCACCATCGTCACCGCCCTGATCGCCATGCTCATCGCCGTGCCGGTGAGCTTCGGCATCGCCTTCTTCCTGACCGAAGTGGCGCCGCGCTGGGCGCGCGGCCCGATCGGCACCGCGATCGAACTGCTGGCCGGCATCCCCTCGATCATCTACGGCATGTGGGGCCTGTTCGTGCTGGTGCCGGTGATGACCGAGTACGTCACGCCCTGGCTCAACGACCACGTCGGCACCTGGCCGGTGATCGGCAAGCTGTTCCAGGGCCCGCCGCTGGGCATCGGCATGCTCACCGCCGGCATCGTGCTGGCGATCATGGTCATTCCCTTCATCTCCTCGGTCATGCGCGAAGTGTTCCTGACCGTGCCCACGCGGCTGAAGGAATCGGCCTACGCGCTGGGCTCGACCAAGTGGGAAGTGAGCTGGGACATCGTCCTGCCCTACACCCGCTCGGCGGTGATCGGCGGCATCTTCCTGGGCCTGGGCCGCGCCCTGGGCGAGACCATGGCCGTGGCCTTCGTGATCGGCAACTCGGTCAACTTCTCCGCCTCGCTGCTGGAGCCGGGCACCACCATCGCCGCGCTGATCGCCAACGACTTCGGCGAGGCCACCGAAACCTACCGCTCGGCGCTGCTGCTGCTGGGCTTCGTGCTGTTCATCGTCACCTTCGTGGTGCTGGCGGCTGCGCGACTGATGCTGATGCAACTGGCGCGCAAGGAGGGCAACTGATGGCCGCCGCCAACCCCACCGACGTGGCCGCGCAGCACCGCGCCGCCGACGCGCTGTACCGCCGCCGCCGCATCGGCAACGCGGTGGCGATCCTCGCCGCCTGCGCCGCCGCGCTGTTCGGCCTGTTCTTCCTCGGCTGGATCCTGTGGACCCTGGTGTCCAAGGGCCTGGGCGGCATCAACTGGGCGCTGTTCACCCAGAACACGCCGCCGCCGATGCAGGAAGGCGGCCTGCTCAACGCCTTCTTCGGCAGCGCGGTGATGTGCGCCATCGCCATCCTGATCGGCACCCCGCTGGGCATCGCCGCCGGCACCTGGCTGGCCGAGTACGGCAACGCGCGCAAGATCGGCACCGTGGTGCGCTTCGTCAACGACATCCTGCTGTCGGCGCCGTCGATCGTGCTGGGCCTGTTCGTCTACACCCTGGTGGTGATGCAGACCGGCGGCAACTTCTCGGCCCTGGCCGGCGCCATCGCCCTGGCCTTCATCGTGCTGCCGGTGGTGGTGCGCACCACCGACGAGATGCTGCGGCTGGTGCCGGCGCAGATGCGCGAAGCCGCGCTGTCGCTGGGCGTGCCGCAGTGGAAGGTGATCGTGCAGGTGCTGTACCGCAGCGCCTCGGCCGGCATCGTCACCGGCATCCTGTTGGCGCTGGCGCGCATCAGCGGCGAAACCGCGCCGCTGCTGTTCACCGCCTTCGGCAACCAATACTGGAGCGCGAACGTGCTGCAGCCGATGGCCAGCGTGCCGGTGGTGATGAACCAGTTCGCCGGCAGCCCCTACGAATCCTGGCAGACGCTGGCCTGGGCAGGCGCCCTGGTGCTGACCTGCTTCGTGCTGTTCGTCAGCCTGTTCGCCCGCACCGTGATCCTGCGCAAGCGAGTCTCCCATGACTGACCTGCGCACCCCCGACCTCAATCTTCGCAACCTAGACCGGACTCCGGCCATGAACGACGCCCGCCTCAATCTCGCCACCCCGGAGCGGGACGCCGCCGCCACGGCCGCCGCGCCGGTCAAGCTCGCCGCGCGCGGGCTGGACTTCTACTACGACAAGTTCCACGCGCTCAAGAGCATCAACCTGGAGATCCCGGAGAAGCAGGTCACCGCCTTGATCGGCCCCTCCGGCTGCGGCAAGTCCACCCTGCTGCGCATCTTCAACCGCATCTACGCCCTGTACCCCAAGCTGGAGGCCAGGGGCGAGGTGCTGCTGGATGGCGAGAACATTCTCGATCCGAAGTACCCGATGAACCGCCTGCGCAGCAAGGTCGGCATGGTGTTCCAGAAGCCGGTGCCGTTCCCGATGACCATCTTCGAGAACGTGGCCTACGGCATCCGCCACCACGAAAAGCTGTCCAAGAGCGAGATGAACGACCGCGTCGAGCACGCGCTGCGCCAGGGCGCGCTGTGGGACGAGGTCAAGGACAAGCTCGGCCAGAGCGCGCTGGGCCTGTCCGGCGGCCAGCAGCAGCGCCTGTGCATCGCCCGCGCGGTGGCTCTGCGCCCGTCGGTGCTGCTGCTCGACGAGCCGACCTCGGCGCTGGACCCGATCTCCACCAGCCGCATCGAGCAACTGGTGGAAGAGCTGAAGAAGGACTACACGATCGCGATCGTGACCCACAACATGCAGCAGGCCGCGCGCGTGTCCGACTTCACCGCCTTCATGTACCTGGGCGACCTGATCGAGCACGGCCCCACCGAAACCATTTTCTCCAAGCCGAGCAAGCAGCAGACCGAGGATTACATCACCGGCCGGTTCGGCTAAGGCGACACGAGCCCCCTCTCACGCTTGCGGGAGAGGGGTTGGGGTGAGGGCACGCGGCCTAACAAACTCGCGCCGTCATCCGCGTTTCGCACGCCCTCATCCGCCCTACGGGCACCTTCTCCCGCAGGCGGGAGAAGGGAAAGGCAAACAGGACACACTCATGAGCACCCACATGCACGACCACATCGTCAAGAGCTACGACGAAGAGCAGCGCCGCCTGCTGGACGAAACCCTGCGCATGGGCGAGATGGCCGCCTCGCAGCTGGAGGCCGCGCTGGACGTGGTCGAACGCCGCGACGACAAGGCCGCCGAGCGCATCATCGCCAACGACGAGGCGATCGACGCGCTGGAGCAGGAAATCAGCCACGACGTGATGAAGCTGGCCCTGCGCGGCCCGATGGCGCGCGACCTGCGCGAGATCCTGGCCGCGATCCGCATCGCCGCCGACATCGAACGCGTGGGCGACTACGCGGCCAACGTGGCCAAGCGCTCCACCGCGCTGAACCTGTCGCCGCCGCTGCCGCACATCGGCGGACTGCATGCCCTGGGCACCCTGGCGGTGAAGCAGCTGCGCGACGTGCTGACCGCCTACCGCGACAACGACATCGAGCTGGCCCAACGCGTGCGCGCGCGCGACGCCGAGATCGACACCGCCTACACCGGCCTGTTCCGCGAGCTGCTCACCTACATGATGGAGGACGCGCGCAGCATCACCCCCTGCACGCACCTGCTGTTCATGGCCAAGAACATCGAGCGCATCGGCGACCACGCCACCAACATCGCCGAGAACGTCTGGTTCCTGGTCAAGGGCGAAGAGCTGCTGCCGCCGCGCGAGAAGCGCGACACGACCAACACCACCGGCGCGGTCTGAAACCGCCCCGCCCGGCTCCGCATCGCGGGCCGGGCCGCGGCGCCCGCATGGCGCCGTTTCGCGCTGCAGCGCAACAAACCTGCAAACGGTTCCAGCGTTCGCCAGCTGAACCGAAGCCCAACAAAACCGCCCGCGTCGCCTCCGGGGCGAACCGTTTGCCGTAATCCCTAACTCTTGGTACATGTCCGTAGCGCCCCGCTACGGTTTATGTGGCAAGGATTCGGAGGGATACGAAGGGCATGACGGTTTCGATGGCTCATGGCGACCTGGCCGCGGCCCATTCCGGCGATCGCGCGGCGCTGGAGCGGGTGCTCGCGCACTCGCGCCAGGACCTGCGCCGTTATGCCGAATTCCATTGCGTGATCAACGACATCGAGGACGCCGTCCAGGAGTCGCTGATCACCGTCTCGCGCAAGCTGCGCGACCTGCGCTCGCTGGAGTGCTTCGCCTCCTGGACTTTCCGCATCGTCAAGCGCGAGTGCAACCGGCTCAAGCGCGGCATGCGCCTGTTGACCGGCGACGCCATCACCGAGAACATCCTGCCGGTGGTGCTGCCCGAGCCCTGCGAGTGGCGCCACGACGTGGCCGCCGCCCTGGAGTCGTTGCCGGACCACTACCGCGAAGTGGTGCTGTTGCGCGACCTGGAGGGCCTGACCATCGCCGAAATCGGCGAACGCCTCGAGCTGACCCGCGAAGCGGTCAAGGCGCGCCTGCACCGGGCGCGCGTGCTGGCACGCGAATACCTGGATCCATGAACAGTTTTCATACACGGAAGCCGGCACACTCGCCCGGCGTCCGCCCCGCGTTTCCCACCGGCGGGTTGCCCCCGTCATTATCGCCAACGTAATGGAGAGCAAGCGCATGTCCAAGCAGATCAAGAAACCCGTCGCCCTCGCGCTCGGCGCCGCCCTGGTAGGCGGTATCGGCCTGTCGTCGTCCGCCTTCGCCATGAGCGACCTCGCCCAGGGCTACGTGCTGGGTGCGCAGCAGGCGCAGACGGCCGAGAAGGCCGCCGATGCCAAGGCCACCGACGCCAAGGCCGCCGAAGGCAAGTGCGGCGCCGACAAGAAGACCGGCGAAGGCAGCTGCGGCGCCGACAAGGACAAGAAGCACGCCGAGGGCAAGTGCGGCGAAGGCAAGTGCGGCGCCGACAAGAAGAAGGCCGGCGAAGGCAAGTGCGGTGAAGGCAAGTGCGGCGCCGACAAGGACAAGAAGAAGGCCGGTGAAGGCAAGTGCGGCGAAGGCAAGTGCGGTGGCTCGGTCTGAGCCACGCGCCATGGACGGCGCGCGTCCGCTGAATGCGGACGCCGTCGGACTGGGCTTGCGGCGGGCCCTGCTGGGCCCGCTGCGGTCGGCCGCGGCCGGCGATTTCGATTTCCTGGAATTGGCGCCGGAGAACTGGATCGGCGTCGGCGGTCGCTACGGCGAGGCCCTGCGCGAGCTGTCCGCGCGCCACCCGCTGGTCTGCCACGGCCTGTCGCTGTCGCTGGGCGGCACCGCGCCGCTGGACGAAACCTTCCTGATCCGCGTGCGCCGCTTCCTCGACCAGCATCAGGTGCGCTGCTACAGCGAGCACCTGAGCTATTGCAGCGACGACGGCCACCTCTACGACCTGCTGCCCATCCCCTTCACCGAGGAGGCGGTGCACCACGTGGCCGCGCGCATCCGCCGCACCCAGGACATCGTCGGCCGGCGCATCGCCATCGAGAACACCTCGACCTACGCCCATCCACACCAGGAGATGAGCGAGATCGACTTCACCAACGCGGTCCTGGCCGAGGCCGACTGCGACCTGCTGCTGGACGTCAACAACGTCTACGTCAACGCGATCAACCACCGCTACGACGCCAGCGCCTTCCTGGCCGCGCTGCCGGGCGAGCGCATCGCCTACATCCATGTCGCCGGCCATTACGACGAGGCCGAGGACCTGAAGATCGACACCCACGGCGCGCCGGTCAAGGACGCGGTGTGGGCGTTGCTGGGCGAGGCCTACCGCCGTTTCGGCGCGCGCCCGACCCTGCTGGAACGCGACTTCAATTTCCCGCCCTACGCCGAGCTGGTGGCCGAGCTGGACACCGTGCGCGCGGTGCTGCGCGAGCATGCGCCCACGCAGGCGCGCCAGGCCCATGGCTGAGCCGCAGCACGAAGCGCCCGCGCGCCTGCGCGCGCAGCAGTTCGAACTGACCCGGCACCTGCGCGATCCCAGCGCCAGCCCGGCGCCGTCCGGCATCGAGGAACGGCGCCTGGAGATCTACCGCGGCCTGCTGTTCAACAACGTGCTGGGCCTGCTGTCGGGCAACTTTCCGGTGATCGCCGAGCTGCTGGGCGAGGACGACTGGGCCACGCTGGTGCGCGACTTCTATCGCGACCACCGTTGCCACACGCCGCTGTTTCCGGAGCTGGCGCGCGAGTTCCTGCGCTATCTTGAAGACCGCGACACCCTGCCCTATGCCTTCCTGCCGGAACTGGCGCACTACGAGTGGGTGGAACTGGCGCTGCAGATGTCCGAGGCGCAGCCCGCCGACGCCATCGACGGCGGCGCCGACCTGCTCGAGGCCGCGCCGGCGCTATCGCCGCTGGCCTGGGCGCTGGCCTATGCCTGGCCGGTGCACCGCATCGGCCCGGACTACCGGCCCGACGCGCCACCGCCGCAGCCGACCTTGCTGCTGCTGCGCCGCGAGGCCGACGGCGAGGTGCGGTTCTCCGAACTGAGCCCGCTGGCCTACCGCCTGATCGAACGCCTGAGCGAATCGCCGCAGCTCAGCGGCCGCGAGCAACTGCGCGCGCTGGCGGCCGAGGCCGGCAGCGACGACGTCGAGGGCTTCGTGATCCAGGGCCACGCGCTGTTGCAGCAGATGCGCGCCAGCGGCGCGATCTTGGGCGGCGCGATCTTCGATAGCGCGAACCCTTAGGCCCGGTCGGCGCCTCTATGGGAAAAGCGCCGGCGGTTCCGGCGCGTTCCGAGAGACCGCTATGCCGTCCCTGTTCCGCTGCGCCGCGTCCCTGCGCGACCGCCTCGAAGGCCTAGGCGCCTGGACCGCGCCGCTGGGCCTGCGCCTGATCCTGGCCTGGGAGTTCTACGAATCCGGCCGCGAAAAACTGCACGGGGAAAACTGGTTCGGCGACGTAATGGCCGCGTTCCCGTTCCCGTTCGACCGCGTGCCGGCGAACCTGAGCTGGAGCCTGGCGACATGGTTCGAGTTGATCGGCGGCATCGCCCTGCTGCTGGGCCTGGGCACGCGCGTGTTCGCCGCCGCGCTGTTCGTGCTGACCGTGGTCGCGATCGCCGCCGTGCACTGGCCGCAGGACTGGATGGGCCTGAGCCAGCTCGCCCAGGGCTATGCGATCACCGACCAGGGTGCGGGCAACTACAAGCTGCCGCTGCTGTTCCTGGTCATGCTGTGGCCGCTGATCCTGCGCGGCCCCGGCCGGCTCAGCCTGGACGCGCTGATCGCCCGCCGCGGCGCGCTGCCGCAACCGCAGGCCGACACCCTGGCCTGGGGCGTGGCCGCGGCGCTGTTCGGCGCGGTCGCGGCGATGCTGCTGCCGCTGCCCGGCCTGGTGCTGGCCGCCGCCGGCCTGGCGCTGCTGGCGGCGCAGGCCCTGCGCCGCCACACACGTTGAACGCCCCACTCCCGTCCTCGTCCCCGCGCTTGCGGACGCGGGCGGGGGTGCGGGCACCGCCCGTGCGACCGCCGCGCCGCAGGCCCGATACGCGCGTCTGCTAGGCTTTCACGCATGACCGATGCCGGCCCCGCCTCCTCCACCGCTGTGGCTCCACTGCGTTTGAACACCCGATTCCGCGGCTTCCTGCCGGTCGTGGTCGATGTCGAAACCGGGGGTTTCGACTGGAACCGCCATGCCCTGCTGGAAATCGCGGTGCTGCCGCTGGAGCTGGACGAGCACGGCCAGCTGATCCCCGGCATCACCACCAGCGCGCACGTGGTGCCCGCGCCGGGCACCCTGATCGACCCCAAGTCGCTGGAAATCACCGGCATCGACATCGACCACCCCTTCCGCGACGCCAAGCCCGAACGCGCGGCGCTGGAAGCGGTGTTCGCGCCGGTGCGCGAGGCCTGCAAGCGCCACGGCTGCCAGCGCGCGATCCTGGTCGGCCACAACGCCCACTTCGACCTCAACTTCCTCAACGCCGCCGTCGCCCGCAGCGGCCACAAGCGCAACCCCTTCCACCCTTTCAGCGTGTTCGACACCGTGACCCTGGGCGGCCTGGCCTACGGCCAGACCGTGCTCGCGCGTGCGGTGCAGGCCGCGGGCTTCCACTGGAACGCCGAAGAGGCGCACTCGGCCGTGTACGACGCCGAGCGCACCGCGGAGCTGTTTTGCAAGGTGGTCAATGCCTGGCCGGCGCCGGTGGGCTGATCCCGTCGGTGGCGCTTATTGCGGCAAAAACGCCATGTGGATCAGCGGAAAATGCCGCCCCTGCGCATCGGTCTCCGAGCGCCCGGTATCGACGAAGCCATAGCGCCGGTAGAAACCGTGCGCCTGCGGGTTTTGTTCGTTGACGTCGACGGTCAAGGCGCCGTGCAGGGCGCGCGCGTGATCCAGCAGGCGCGTGCCGATGCCGCGGCCGCGCAGCAACGGGTCCAGGAACAGCATTTCCACTTGCGCGCCGGCCAGGCCGATGAAGCCGGCGACGGCGTCTGCGTCTTCGTATACCCAGACTTCGACCGCATCCAGATAGACGTCGCGCACCTGCGGCAGCAGTTCGGCGATGTCGGCCTCGCCGAGGAAGTCGTGGGTGGCGCGGACCGAATGCTCCCAGATCTGCACCAGGCGCGCGCGGTCGCTGCGTTCGGCGCGGCGTATCGTCATGGCGTTCTCGCTGAAGCTCCGGCGCGATACGGTATCGCGCCGGAGCGGGTTGCGCGTTACGGCGTGGCCAGCTTCAAGCCGACCAGGCCGGCCACGATCAGTACGATGCTGCCCGCGCGCAAGGCGTTCATCGGCTCGTCGAACAGGAGGGTGCCCAGGATCACCGTGCCCACCGCGCCCACGCCCACCCAGATCGCGTAGGCCGTGCCCACCGGCAGCGACTTCATCGCCAGGCCCAGCAGGCCCACGCTGATCGCCATCGCCGCGACCGTGCCCACGGACGGCCACAGGCGGGTGAAACCCTCGGTGTACTTGAGGCCGATCGCCCAGCCCACTTCGAACAGGCCGGCGAGAATCAGCAGGATCCAGGGCATGACGGAACTCCCATGTCGATGGGGCCGTCCCCTTGCGAAACGCGCGCCGCATCGTATGGCCATGGCGGCCGGGCTGCGCGGACCCGAGTCGTCTCGGGTCGAGGGCCATTATAAGGGCGTGCCCGCGCCCGTGAGCGCGGAGCCGGGCGCCGGGTCAGCGGGGGGTTCATTGCCTGCCGGCGTGCGCTGGGAGCGCGACTCAACGGCTGCGCTGGCGCACCGCTTCGAACAGGGTCACGCCCGCGGCCACGGATACGTTCAGGCTCTCCACCGCCGCGCCTTCGGCCGCGCCGCCGGGCATGGGGATCTTGACCAGCTGGTCGCAGTTCTCGCGGGTCAGGCGGCGCAGGCCGTCGGCTTCGCCGCCGAGCACCAGGCCGACGTTGCCGCGCAGGTCCAGGTCGTAGAGCGAGGCTTCGGCTTCGCCGGCCAGGCCGTACAGCCACACGCCCAGCTGCTGCAGCTCGCGCAGGCTGCGCGCCAGGTTGGTGACCGGAATGATCGGAATGCTGTCGGCGGCGCCGGCCGAGGTCTTGCGCACGGTGGCGTTGATCTGCACCGCGCGGTCTTTGGGAATGATGACGACCGTGACCCCGGCCGCGGCCGCGCTGCGCAGGCAGGCGCCCAGGTTGTGCGGGTCCTGCACGCCGTCGAGCACCAGCACCAAGGCGCGGCCCTCGGCGCCTTCGACCAGGCCCTGCAGTTCGCTTTCGCCCCAGGTCTTGGCCGCGGCGTAACGCGCCACCGCGCCCTGGTGGCGCAGGCCGCCGGCCACGCCGTCCAGCGCCTGCCCCGCGACCCGGCGCACATCGATGCCGGCACGGCGCGCGTTGCTTTCGATCTCGGCCAGGCGCGGGTTCTTGGCGCCGGCTTCGATCAGCACTTCGCGCACGTTGTCGGCATCGTGCTCGATCGCCGCCGAGACTGCGTTGATGCCGGCGATCCATTGTTTCTGGCTCATGGGGGTTCCGAAAACGGGGTTGGGGCTAGGCGGAGAATTCTAAGCTACTGGCGTCCGACCGGCCCGACGGCAGCAGTCCCCCCTCTTTGAAAAAGGGGGCTAGGCGCGCCCCCCCGGGCCCAGTGCCTCAGTACTTCTGCTTCACCCGCTTGGCCGGCAGCCCACGCGGCGGCGGCGGCTTCACGCCGCGCTCCTCGACCAGGCGGAAGTCGATCTTGCGGTCTTCCACGCTGGCCTTCATCACCACGATCGACACCCGGTCGCCCAGGCGGAACTCGCGACCCGTGCGCTCGCCCTGCAAAGTCTTGCGGATCGGGTCGAAGTGGTAATAGTCGTGCGGCAGCTGGGTCACGTGGATCAGGCCGTTGACCTTGGATTCGTCCAGTTCGACGAACAGGCCGAAGCTGGTCACGCCGCTGATCGTGCCCTCGAACTCGCCGCCCACGTGCTTTTCCATCCACGCGGCGCGGTAACGCTCGTCGACCTCGCGTTCGGCCTCGTCGGCGCGGCGCTCGCGCTCGGAGCACTGCAGCGCCAGCGCGGCCATCTCGCGCGGCGAATACACGAAACGGTCCGGGCGCTGGCCGCCGATCGCGTGCTTGATCGCGCGGTGCACCAGCAAGTCGGGATAGCGGCGGATCGGCGAGGTGAAGTGGGCGTAGGCCTCCAGCGCCAGGCCGAAGTGGCCCACGTTCTGCGGCGCGTACACCGCCAGGCTCTGGCTGCGCAGCAGCACCGATTCGATCAGGGCCGCGTCGGGGCGCTCGCGCACCTTCTTCAGCAACGCGGTGAAGTCGCGCGGCTGCACCTGCGCCCACGGCGGCATGCGCAGCTTGAACTCCTTGAGGAACTCCTCCAGGTCCGCGTACTTCTGTTCCGGCGGGCGCTCGTGGATGCGGAACGGCGCCGGCACCTCGGCCTGGATCAGGAACTTGGCCGCCTCGACATTGGCGGCGATCATGCATTCCTCGATCAGCTTGTGCGCGTCGTTGCGCTGGAGCATGCCGGCCTGCACCACTTCGCCGCGTGCGTCCAGCACGAAGCGGACCTCGCTGGATTCGAACTCGATCGCGCCGCGGCGCTGGCGCGCCTTCAGCAGCACCTGGAACAGCTGGTGCAGGCGCTGCACCTGCGGCAGCAGCGAGCCGATCACGCCCAGCGCTTCGTCGCGCTCCTGCTCGGGGATGCCCTCGCCCACCGCGTTCCAGACCTGGGTGTAGGTCAGGCGCGCGTGCGAGTTCATCACCGCTTCGTAGAACTTGGAATGGCTGACCAGGCCATCGCGGTCCACCTGCATGTCGCAGACGAAGCACAGCCGGTCGACCTTGGGCTTGAGCGAGCAGATGCCGTTGGACAGCGTCTCCGGCAGCATCGGCACCACGAAACCGGGGAAGTAGACCGAGGTCGCGCGGCGCGTGGCTTCCTCGTCCAGCGGCGTGCCCGGGCGCACGTAGTGCGAGACGTCGGCGATGGCCACCACCAGGCGGAAGCCGTCGCGGTTGGGCTCGCAATAGACTGCGTCGTCGAAGTCCTTGGCGTCTTCGCCATCGATGGTCACCAGCGGCATCGCGCGCAGGTCCACGCGTTGCGCGGCGACCTCCGGCGGCACCGTCAGCGGCACCGCCGCAGCCTCGTCCAGCACCGACTGCGGGAACTCGTGCGGCAGCTCGTGGCCGTGGATCGCGGCCTGCACCGCCAGCGAGGCGGTCAGGCGTTCGCCCAGCACCGTCAGCACGCGGCCGATCGGCGGCCGTTTCGGGTCGGGCGCCTGCAGCAGTTCGCACACCACCAACTGGCCGTTGCTAGCGTCCATGCGCGCATCGGGCGGAATCTGCACGTTACGCTGGATGCGGCGGTCGTCGGGCACCACGTAGCTGATGCCCGACTCCAGCACGAAGCGGCCGATCAAGCGGTTGAGGCGGCGCTCCAGCACTTCGACGATGGCGCCTTCGCGGCGGCCGCGGCGGTCCACGCCGGTCACGCTGGCCAGCACGCGATCGCCGTGCATGGCCTTGCGCATCTCGAACGGCGGCAGGAACAGGTCGTCGCCGCCGCCGGATTCCGGACGCAGGAAGCCGAAGCCGTCGGGGTTGGCGATGACCACGCCGGCGATCAGGTCCATGCGCGCGGCGGGCGCGAATTCGCCCTTGCGGTTCTGCAGCAGCTGGCCTTCGCGCAGCATCGCCGCCAGGCGCTTGCCCAGCGCATCGGCGCGGTCGGGCGCGCTCAGGCCCAGGGTCTGCGCCAGTTCCTCGGCGCGCATCGGGCCGTCGGCGGAGGACAGCAACTGCAGGATGGCCTCGCGGCTGGCGATGGGCTGCTCGTAGCGCGCCGCTTCGCGTTCGGCGTAGGGATCGTGATACGCCGGCGGCGCGCCGTGCGGGCGCGGCGACGGCGCCGCGGCTTTGCGCGCGGGCTTGCCGGACTTGGCCGGCGGGCCGTGCTGCAGGTTCTCGGGCAGCCAGGCCGGTCGCGGCGCGGCTTTCTTGGTGGCGGTCTTTTTGCCGCCCGCCGGCTTGCTGCCGGCCTTCGCGCCGGCGGCGCGGGTGGTTTTGCCGGGTTTGCCCCCGGCCGGGCCTTTTTTACTCATGCCCGTCATGGTCGCACATCACCATGAATACGGCGTCGTCGGGCGGTTGCGGGCGCGCATCGTCTCGACGCGTCGGGCGGCGCCGCGCAAGCACGGAGCCCGAAAACGAAAAACCCCTGATTTCTCAGGGGTTCTTCTTGAAGAGTGGTGCCCAGGAGAGGACTCGAACCTCCACGGTTTTACCCGCTAGTACCTGAAACTAGTGCGTCTACCAATTCCGCCACCTGGGCCTACCGCCGCGCCAGCAGCGCTGCGGGAGGCGTATGTTGCGGTGCGGTGAGGCGGCTGTCAACGGTTTTGTCACAACGCCGGTTCAATGCCCGATCCGGCACAGGCGGCCGCTGCCGCGCCCATCCGGCCGCCGCCCCGCGGCGCGTCCTCGCACGGGGCGAGCAAGAGCGCGACGCCGGTTAGAATCCCGTCGATCCCTATCGCGAGTGCTTTGCGTTCCATGACTGATTCCGTACGTCCGGTCTTCCACGGCTTCGAACAGATCCCGCTGCGCGAGTACGCCGAGCGCGCCTACCTCGACTACTCGATGTACGTGGTCCTGGACCGCGCCCTGCCGTTCCTGGGCGACGGCCTCAAGCCGGTGCAGCGCCGCATCGTGTATTCGATGAGCGAGCTAGGCCTGAACGCCGCCTCCAAGCCGAAGAAGTCCGCGCGCACCGTCGGCGACGTGATCGGCAAGTACCACCCGCACGGCGACAGCGCCTGCTACGAGGCGATGGTGCTGATGGCGCAGCCGTTCTCGTACCGCTACCCGCTGGTGGAGGGCCAGGGCAACTTCGGTTCCAGCGACGATCCCAAGTCGTTCGCAGCCATGCGCTACACCGAGTCCAAGCTGACCCCCATCGCCGAGGTGCTGTTGGGCGAGCTGGGCCAGGGCACGGTGGACTGGACGCCGAACTTCGACGGCACCCTGGAGGAGCCGACCTGGCTGCCGGCGCGCCTGCCGCACCTGCTGCTCAACGGCACCACCGGCATCGCCGTGGGCATGGCCACCGACGTGCCGCCGCACAACCTCAACGAAGTGGTCAGCGCCTGCGTGCGCCTGCTCGACGACCCGGACGCGACCACGCGCGATCTGTGCGAGCACGTGCTGGGCCCGGACTATCCGACCACGGCCGAGATCATCACCCCGCGCAGCGACCTGATCGCGATGTACGAGTCCGGCCTGGGCAGCGTGCGCGCGCGCGCCGTGTACGAGAAGGACAACGGCAACCTGGTGGTCACCGCCCTGCCCTACCAGACCTCGCCGGGCAAGGTGATCGAGCAGATCGCGACCCAGATGCGGGCCAAGAAGCTGCCCTGGCTGGAGGACATCCGCGACGAGTCCGACCACGCCAACCCCACCCGCATCGTGCTGGTGCCGCGCTCCAACCGCGTCGACGTCGAACAGCTGATGGGCCACCTGTTCGCCACCACCGACCTGGAGCGCAGCTACCGGGTCAACTTCAACGTGATCGGCCTGGACGGCCGCCCGCAGGTGAAGGGGCTCAAGGCCTTCCTCGGCGAATGGCTGTCGTTCCGCAGCGACACCGTGACCCGCCGCCTCAAGCACCGGCTGGACAAGGTCGAGCGCCGCCTGCATCTGTTGGCCGGCTTGCTGATCGCTTTCCTCAACCTGGACGAGGTGATCCGCATCATCCGCAGCGAGGACGAGCCGCGGCCGGTGCTGATGCGCCGCTTCGACCTCAGCGAGGAGCAGACCGACTACATCCTGGAAACCCGGCTGCGCCAGCTCGCGCGCCTGGAAGAAATGAAGATCCGCGGCGAAGAAGCCGAATTGGAGAAGGAGCGCGAGCAGCTGATCGCGACCCTGGGCAGCAAGGCCCGGCTGAAGAAGCTGATCAAGGACGAGCTGCTGGCCGACGCCAAGAAGTTCGGCGACGCGCGCCGCTCGCCGCTGGTTTCGCGCAACGCCGCGCAGGCGCTGTCGGAAACCGAACTGGTGCCCAGCGAGCCCATGACCGTGGTGCTCAGCGAGAAGGGCTGGGTGCGCGCGGCCAAGGGCCACGACATCGACGCGTCCACGCTCAACTACCGCGAAGGCGATGCGCTGCTGGGCGCGGCCAAGGGCCGCAGCACCCAGCAGGTGGCGTTCCTGGACTCCACCGGCCGCGCCTACTCCACGGTGATCCACGGCCTGCCCTCGGCACGCGGCAACGGCGAACCGCTGACCGGCCGCTTCTCGCCGGCCGCGGGCGCCTCGTTCCAGGCCCTGGCCGCGGGCGACGACGACCACCGCTTCGTGCTGGCCAGCAGCCACGGCTACGGCTTCGTGACCCGTTTCGAGAACCTCACCGGCCGCAACAAGGCCGGCAAGGCCATGCTTTCGCTCACGCCCAACGCGCGGGTGCTGCAGCCGGCCGCGGTCGGCGACGCCGCCCAGGGCCGGGTGGTGGCGGTGACCAACGTCGGCCACCTGCTCGCGTTCCCGGTGGCGGAACTGCCCGAGCTGGATAAGGGCAAGGGCAACAAGATCATCGACATCCCCAAGGCCAAGCTCGGCACCGAGCGGGTGGTGGCGGTGGCGGTGGTCGCGCCCGGCGCGACTCTGAGCGTGCGCTCCGGCGCGCGCACCATGAGCCTGTCGTTCAAGGACCTGGAGGCCTACCTGGGCGCGCGCGCGACCCGCGGCGGCCTGTTGCCGCGCGGCTGGCAGAAGGTCGAAGGCCTGTCGGTGGAGTAAGCGCGATGGACGCGGACTTCTGGCACCAGCGCTGGCAGGACAACCAGATCGGCTTCCACCAGGACAGGCCCTCGCCGTTGTTGTTGAAGCACTGGCCGTCGCTGGGCCTGGCCGGCGGCAGCCGGGTGTTCGTGCCGCTGGCCGGCAAGACCCTGGACATGGCCTGGTTCGCCTCGCAGGGCCACCGCGTGCTGGGCGTGGAACTGTCGCAGCTGGCGGTGGAGGCCTTCTTCGCCGAACTCGGGCTGACGCCGGAGGTGTCGGAATCGCGCTACGGGAGCCACTACCGCGCCGGCGCGATCGAGCTGATCTGCGGCGACGCGTTCGCGCTCGATGCGCAGGCGCTGGGCGACTGCGCGGCGGTGTTCGACCGCGCGGCGCTGATCGCGCTGCCGCCGCCGTTGCGGCAGCGCTACGCGGACGAACTCTATCCGCGCCTGCAGCCAGGCTGTCGCGGCCTGCTGATCACGCTGGAGTACCCGCAACACGAGAAGCAGGGCCCGCCGTTCTGCGTCAGCGAAGCGGAAGTGCGCGCGTTGTATGCGCGCGACTGGGATGTGACCACGCTGGAACGCCGCGACATCCTGGCCCAGCAACCGGGCTTCGTCGTCGAAGGGGTGACGGCGTTGGAGACCATCGTGTACGCGCTGGGGCGGCGCTGATCTAAAGCAGCGCTGACGTCGCCGCCACCAGCGATGGCGGGTAATCGCCAGCGAACGGCGCGATGCGACGAAACCCGGAATACGCCGACGGATGCGGGTGACGGCGTTCGGGATGGGCCGCAAAATGGACGCGACGGCGCAAAGCCGTCGTTGCTGCCGGCGACGGCCACCGGCGCGATCGCGCCGGATGCGCGTAGCCGGCTTTATCCACCTCAAGAACGCAAGGATCTGCGTCCATGAAGCACTCGAACCATCGCGTCGCCCTGTTGGCGGCCGCCCTGCTGTGCCTGCCCTCAATCGCCGCGGCCGCGCCGCCGCCGGATGCCACCAGCCGCGTCGCGGTCTGCAACAGCGGTTACTTCGCCGAAATGTCGCTGGATTTCGGCAACACCGGCACCACCGCCACCGTCGTGGCCAAGGCCCACCTGGTCAGCAGCCCGGTCGGGCCGTTCCCGCCGAAGCCGCCCTACTTCAACGTCTACGCCTCGGCCTCGCACCGCCCCGACGCGGCCTCGGCCTGGTCCAGCAACGACCAGCAGTCCGACGGCTACGACTCGTATCCGGCGCAGCCGGCGCGCGCGCAGAAGTCGATGTTCCGCACGCCCACCTGCGAACTCGCGGGCAGCGCGGTGGTCAGCGTGCACTGCCCCTCGGGCCAGTGGGAGTACAAGACCCTGGATCGCGTCTGGGTCGGTTGCGGCCTGTAAGGCCGCGCCATCGGCGGATCGCGGCGGCGCATCGGCGCCGCCGCGATCCGCAACACCTCATGCCAGCGCGGCGTGGTGCACACCGGCGATCGCGCGGCCCGAGGGATCGGCCATCTGCGCGAAGGCCGCGTCCCAGGCGATCGCCGCCGGCGAGGAGCAGGCGATGGACTTGCCGCCCGGCACCGTCTCGGCGCAGGCCGTGCCCGGGAACTGGCGTTCGAAAATGCTGCGGTAGTAATAGGCTTCCTTGCTCTGCGGCGTATTGATCGGGAAGCGGCTGGCGGCTGCGGCGAATTCGCGGTCGCTGACATGGGCTTCCGCGTGCGCCTTGAGCCCGTCGATCCAGCCGTAGCCGACGCCGTCGCTGAACTGCTCCTTCTGCCGCCACAGGATCGACTCCGGCAGGTAACCCTCGAAGGCCTCGCGCAGCACCGCCTTCTCGATCCGACCGCCGGCCTTGTCGACCATCTTGGCCTGCGCGTCCATGCGCATGGCCACCTCCAGGAATTCCACGTCCAGGAACGGCACCCGCGGCTCCACGCCCCAGGCCATCATCGACTTGTTCGCGCGCAGGCAGTCGTAGCTGTGCAGGGCGTCGAGCTTGCGCACCAGCTCCTCGTGGAACTCGCGCGCGTTGGGCGCTTTGTGGAAGTACAGATAGCCGCCGAAGATCTCGTCGCTGCCTTCGCCGGAGAGCACCATCTTCACGCCCATGGCCTTGATCCGCCGCGCCAGCAGGAACATCGGCGTGGACGCGCGAATGGTGGTCACGTCGTAGGTCTCGATGTGCTGGATCACGTCCGGCAGCACGTCCAGGCCTTCCTCGAAGGTGTAGGTGAAACCGTGGTGCACCGTGCCCAGCGCCTGTGCCGCCACTTCGGCCGCGGCCAGATCGGGCGAGCCCTGCAGGCCGATGGCGAAGGAATGCAGGCGCGGCCACCAGGCCTCGGCCTGGTCGTCCTCCTCGATGCGGCGACGGGCGAAGCGCGCGGCGCAGGCCGCCACCAGCGAGGAGTCCAGGCCGCCGGAGAGCAGCACGCCGTAGGGCACGTCGCTCATCATCTGCCGGTGCACGGCGCGCTCGAAGGCGCTGCGCAGTTCCTCCTTGCTCACCTGCACGCCCTGCACCGCCTCGTAGCCGCGCCAGCCGGGCTGGTAGTACTTCACCGGCACGCCCACGTCGCTGTCGTAGTAGTGCCCGGGCGGGAACGCGGCCACGTCGTCGCACAGCCGCGCCAGCACCTTCATTTCCGAGGCCACCCACAGGCGGCCGTCGGCATCGTGGCCCCAGTACAGCGGGCACACGCCGATGGGGTCGCGCGCGATCACGTAGCGCCCGCGCGCGGCGTCCCACAGGGCGAAGGCGAAGATGCCGTTGAGGCGGTTGAGCAGCGCGCCCAGATCGCCGCCCTCGCGGTACAGCGCGTTGATGACCTCGCAGTCGGACTTGGTCTGGAAGTCGTAGGGCGCGGCCAGCTGCTGCTCCAGCTCGCGGTGGTTGTAGATCTCGCCGTTGACCGCCAGGGCCAGCTCGCCGTCGGCTGAACGCAGCGGCTGCGAGCCGCCGGTAGGATCGACGATGGCCAGGCGCTCGTGCACCAGCAGCGCGCGCGGGTCGACGCTGACGCCGGACCAATCGGGGCCGCGGTGACGCTGCCGCGCCGACAGGGACAGGGCCAGCGGCCTGAGCGGTCTCAGGTCGGCGCCGGGGCGGAGGTCGAACAGGCCGAGGATCGAGCACATAACGGAAATCTCCAGTGGGGCTGCTTTTCTTTAAGTCCCCGGCCATGGATGGCCGGGCTCTTGTTCAAGGACGAACGACAAAATCCAGGACCTAGAAACGAAAAAGCCCGCGCTTTTCGGCGCGGGCTTCTTGAGCGATTGAGCGTGTGTTGCGCGCGCTAATCGCCGGCCCGCGGGAGGCTGGCGTTATTGCGATTGTTATTGTTCGCCGCGGCCACGGCCGTGCCGCCGCCGGGGGCGGTGACGATCTGGGCGGTGACGAAAACGCGGCTCATGGCTCGATCCTGCTTCAGGCCGGGACGGTTTGCAAGCGGGGGCGGCGGCGGCCGGCCCCTGTCACTTTGGAAACGCGCCCCCCGGCACGCCCCGGCCATGGGCTAAGCTGCGCCGCGGAGGGGAGCTCATGCGTCGATGGATCAAGCGCGGCCTGGCCGCGGTGCTGGTACTGGCTCTGATTGCGGCGGCGGGCGCCTGGTGGCTGTTGCGCGCCAGCCTGCCCAGCCTGGAAGGCGAACTGGCGTTGGCGGGTTTGTCGGCACCGGTCGCGGTGCAGCGCGACGCCCAAGGCGTGGTCACCGTGGACGCGGCCAACGAGGCCGACGCGATGCGCGCGCTGGGCTACGTGCACGCGCAGGAGCGCTATTTCGAAATGGACCTGCTGCGGCGCACCGCCGCCGGCGAGCTGTCGGCGCTGTTCGGGCCGGTCGCGGTCGAGGTGGACCAGCGCCGGCGCATGCACCGGCTGCGCGCGCGCACCGAACAGCACCTGGACGGTTTTGCCGGCGAGCAGCGCGCGCTGCTGCAGGCCTACACCGACGGCGTCAACGACGGCCTGGACGCGCTGGGCGCGAAACCCTGGCCCTATCTGCTGCTGGGCACGCAGCCGCAACGCTGGCAGCTGGCCGACTCGGCCCTGGTCGGCTTCGCCATGTACTTCGATCTGCAGGACGGCGACAACGCGCGCGAACGCGCGCTGTGGACGCTGCGCGGGGCCACGCCGACGGCGCTGTACGCCCTGCTCACCCACGATGGCAGCAGTTGGGACGCGCCGCTGTTCGGCACCGCCCGCGGCGACGCGCAGCTGCCCGACGCCGCCACCCTGGACCTGCGCTCGCTGCCGGCGCCCAGCGCCGACGCGCCGGTGCGGGTGCCGTACCGCAACGAGGTCGGCAGCAACAACTTCGCCGTGGCCGGCAGCCACACCCGCGACGGCCGCGCCATCGTCGCCGACGACATGCACCTGGGCCTGCGTGCGCCCAACCTGTGGTTCCGCGCGCGCCTGCGCTACGCCGATGCGCGCGCGCCCGAGGGCCGCGTGGACGCCAGCGGCTTCACCCTGCCCGGCCTGCCTGCGCTGGTGGTGGGCAGCAACGGCCACGTGGCCTGGGGCTTCACCAACAGCTACGGCGACTGGCTGGACTGGAAGCTGGAACCCGGCTGCGCCGGCGACGCGCCCAAGGCCTGCGCGGGCCTGCGCACCTACGAGGAACGCATCGAGATCAAGGGCGAGCCCGCGCGCGTGTTGCGCGTGCGCGAGACCGCCTGGGGACCGCTGATGCGCGACAACGCCGACGGCAGCGCGCTGTCGCTGCGCTGGTCCGCGCACCTGCCCGGCGCGCTGAACCTGGAGCTGGCGCGGCTGATGCGCGCCGGATCGCTGGATCAGGCGCTGAGCGACGCGCAGCGCATCGCCTTGCCGGTGCAGAACCTGCTGGTCGCCGACCGCAGCGGCCGCATCGCCTGGCGCCTGCTGGGGCCGATACCGGAACGCGCGGCGGGCTGCACGCCGGCCGTGCCGATGGCCGCCGACGCGGCCTGCCCGCCCTGGGGCCTGCGCACCGACCGCGCGCCGCAATTGGTCGACCCGCCCAACGGCCGCCTGTGGACCGCGAACTCGCGCACGCTGCAAGGCCCGGAGCTCGCGCGCATCGGCGACGGCGGCCTGGTGCTGGGCGCGCGCGCGCAACAGATCCGCGACGACCTGCTGAGCAAACAGCGTTTCGACGAACGCGACCTGCTGCGGGTGCAGCTGGACGACCGCGCGATCTTCCTGGCCCGCTGGTGGAAGCTGCTGCGCGAGCAGGCCGCAAGCGCCAAGGATTCGCCGACGCTGAAGGAACTGGCCGCGGCATCGGCGCAGTGGGAAGGCCGCGCGGTGCCGGAATCGGTGAGCTACCGCTTGGTGCGGGCCTGGCGCCTGGCCGTGCACGACCGCCTGATCGACGGCCTGACCGCACCGGCGCGCGCGAAGCTGGGGGCGGATTTCGAGCTGCCGGAACTGGCGCAGTTCGAAGGCGTGGCCTGGCCGCTGGTAACCGAACGGCCGATGCATCTGTTGCCGCGTCGCTACGCCTCCTGGGACGCGCTGTTCGAGGATGCGGCGCGCCAGGTGCGCGACGATCTGGCCCAGCAAGGGCCGCTGGCGCAGCGGCGCTGGGGCGAGCGCAACACCGCGGCGATCTGCCATCCGATTTCGCGCGCCCTGCCCGGCTTCGCCAAGCCCGCGCTGTGCATGCCCGCCGACGAGCTGCCGGGCGACGTGGCCATGCCGCGCGTGCAGCGCCAGGATTTCGGCGCGTCCGAGCGCATGGTGGTGTCGCCGGGGCGCGAGGCGCAGGGCTACATCCACATGCCGGGCGGCCAGGCGGGGCATCCGCTGTCGCCGTATTGGGGCGCGGGCCACGACGACTGGGTACAAGGCCGGCCGACGCCGTTTTTGCCGGGCGAGACGAAGTACCGGATGACGTTGAAGCCGCGGTGAGGCTAAAAGCCAATCCCCCCTAGCCCCCTTTTTTAAAGGGGGGAACAGCTACGACGGCGCTCTCGCTTTCGCCCCCCTTTTGCTTTTGACCCCCCCTTTGAAAAAGGGGGCTAGGGGGGATTTGCCGTTGCTGTTGCTGTTGCCGTCACCGCCCCATCAACCGCTCGATCAGCGCCAGATACAAATCCGGCAGCGCCTCCAGATCGGCCACCGACACCTGCTCGTCCACCTTGTGGATGCTGGCGTTGACCGGACCGATCTCGATGCACTGCGCGCCCAGCGGCGCGATGAAGCGCGCATCGGAGGTGCCGCCGCCGGTGCTCTCTTCCGGCGCGGCGCCGGAGAACGCCGCCAGCACTTCGCGCGCGGCCGCGCGCAAGGGGCCCTCGGGCGTGTAGAACGGCTCGCCGCCGCGCTGCCATCGCACTTCGAACTCCAAACCGTGCGCCTGCAGGATCGCCTCGCACTCGCGCTCCAGCTGTTCGGCGCGCCAGGTCGGGTTGTAGCGCAGGTTGAACAAGGCCTGCAGCTCGCCCGGGATCACGTTGTTGGCGCCGGTGCCGGCGTTGATGTTGCTGATCTGCAGGCTGGTCGGCGGGAAGGTCTCGTAGCCTTCGTCCCAGCGCCGCGCGGCCAGTTCGGCGAACGCCGGCATGGCCTGGTGGATCGGATTGCGCGCCTTCTCGGGATAGGCCACATGGCCCTGGATGCCGCGCACGCTGAGCGTGGCCGACAAGGTGCCGCGACGGCCCACGCGCAGCAGGTCGCCCAGCGCCGCCTTGGACGAGGGCTCGCCGGTTACGCACCAATCGATGCGCTCGCCGCGCGCGCGGAAGGTCTCGGCCACGCGGCGCACGCCGTCGATGGCCACGCCCTCCTCGTCCGAGGTCAGCAGCAGCGCGACCCGGCCCGCATGCGCGGGATGGGCGGCGACATAGCGCTCCAGCGCGACCACGAACGCGGCCACGCTGCCCTTCATGTCGGCCGCGCCGCGGCCGTAGAGCACGCCGTCGCGGATCTCGGGCAGGAACGGATCGCTGCGCCAATCCTCGACCGGGCCCGAAGGCACCACGTCGGTGTGGCCCAGCAGCACCAGGGTCGGGCCCTCGCCGTCGCCGTGCACGGCCCACAGGTTGTCGACCTCGCCGTAGCGCAAGTGCTCGCATCGGAAGCCGGCGTTGCGCAAACGCTCGGCGATCAGCGCCTGGCAGCCCAGGTCCGCGGGCGTGACCGACGGCCTTGCAATGAGCTCGCAAGCCAGCGCCAGCACCGGGCTTTGAGCGGCGCTCACTGGCCGATCCCGAAGCGCTGCTTGAAACCGTTGTCGCTGAAGCCCTGGCTGATGTGGCCGTCGTCGGTGATCACCACCGGCCGGCGGATCAGCTGCGGATACTCCTTCAGCAGCAGCTTCCACTCCGCATCCGAGGCCGGCTCCTTGCGGTTGGGCGGCAACGTGCGCCAGGTGGTGGAGGACTTGTTGATCATCGCCTCCCAGCCGCCGAGCCGGTCCTTCCACGCGACCAGGGTCTCCGGCGTCTGCCGGTTATCGCGATAGTCGACGAAGCTGTGAGCGACGCCGAAGCGGTCCAGCCACTTGCGGGCCTTCTTGCAGGTATCGCAGTTGTTGAGTCCGTAGAGCGTGGTCATGTATGGGTTCGCTTCAGTCCGCCAGGCCGCGCAGCAGGTCGTTGATGCTGGTCTTGGAGCGCGTCTTGGCGTCCACCTGCTTGACGATCACCGCGCAGTACAGCGAATGCGAACCGTCCTTGGCCGGCAGCTGGCCGGACACCACCACGCTGTACGGCGGCACGTAGCCGTAGCTGACCTCGCCGGTGGCGCGGTTGTAGATGCGGGTGCTCTGGCCCAGGAACACGCCCATGCCGATCACGCTGTGGTGGCCCACGACCACGCCTTCGACCACTTCCGAACGCGCGCCGATGAAGCAGTGGTCCTCGATGATGGTCGGCGAGGCCTGCAGCGGTTCCAGCACGCCGCCGATGCCGGCGCCGCCGGACAGGTGGCAGTGCTTGCCGATCTGGGCGCAGGAACCGACCGTGGCCCAGGTGTCGACCATGGTGCCTTCGCCCACGTGCGCGCCGATGTTGACGAAGCTGGGCATCAGCACCACGTCCTTGCCGATGTGCGCGCCGCGGCGCGCGATCGCGCCGGGCACCACGCGCGCGCCGAGCTTGCGGAAGTCGGATTCGCCATAGCCTTCGAAACGCGCCGGCACCTTGTCCCAGAACGGCGCCGGATCGGCCTCCACCAGCTGCATTTCGTTGACCCGGAAGTAGAGCAGCACCGCCTTCTTGAGCCACTCGTTGACGGTCCAGCCGCCCTTGCCGTCGGGCTCGGCGACGCGGAACTCGCCCTGCTCCAGGCCCGAGATCACCCGCTCCACCGTCGGCCGGGTCGAGCCTTCGATCTCGTCGGGGGTGAGCATGCTGCGGCGCTCGAAGGCGCTGTCGATCATGAACTTCAGCTCGTCCACGCCGGGCGCCTTGGGCGCGGCGGGCTTCTTGCGGACGGTCTTCTTGCTGGCGGTCTTGGCGGGGCTCATTGGTGGTCTCCTTCCAGGCAGGCGTGCAATGCCGCGCGCAGCGCCTGCTGTTGCGTGTCGTCGAGCGCGCGGTCGCGCCCGTCGGGGTCGGTGGCGGTGGTCGCAGTGATTTGGAACATGTCTTCGGCGCGCTCGCCGAAGGTGGCGATGCGGGCGTCGTGCACGCGCAGGCCCTGGTTGCGCAGGGTCATGGCCACGTCGGCCAGCAGGCCCGGGCGGTCGGTGCAGACCAGGCTGAGCAGGGTGCGCTCGCCGTGGGCGCTGTCGTTGCCGGATTTGTCGACGGTGTTGAAGCCGATCTGCGGCACGATGCGGAAATGCTTGAGGTGGCGCGGCTGGGCGCGGCGCGCGGGGCGCACGCGGTCCAGCGGCGCGGCCAGCGTCGCGGCCAGCCGCCGCTCCACGTCCTCGGCCGTGGGCGGATGACGCGGATCGGTGGGAATCACTTCGAAGGTATCGAAGATCGTGCCCTGCGGCCCGTCCAGCACGCGCGCCTGCTGGATCGCCAGGCCCAACCGGTCCAGGGTGGCGACGATGGCGGCGAACAGGCCGTCGCGGTCGGGCGAATGCACGAACACTTCCAACGCGCCGGCGTGCGCGCTGACCGGCCGCGCACGCACGCAGGTGTCGCCCACCAGCACCCCGCGCAGCGACGCCGCCTGCCAGGCGATCTGGTCGGGGCGTCCGCGCTGGAAACCGATCTCGGGCATGCGCGCGAACAGCGCATCGATCTCGGCATCCTGGCTGCCGAACGCGGCCAGCATGGCCTGCGCGGCGGCGCGGGTCTCGGCCGCGCGCTCGGCGCCGGCCACCGGATGCTCCAGGCCCCGACGCAGGGCCAGGCGGGTGGCGGTGTACAGATCGGCCATGAGCCGGTCCTTCCACGCGTTCCACAGCTTGGGCGAGGTGCCGGCGATGTCGGCGCAGGTCAGCAGATACAGATGGTCCAGGCGCTCGCGGTCGGCGACCTTGCCGGCGAAGCGGTGGATCACCTCCGGATCGGCGATGTCCTGCTTCTGCGCGGTCACCGACATCAGCAGGTGCTGGCGCACCAGCCATTCGACCAGCGCGGTGTCGGCCTCGCTCAGGCCCATGATCGTGCCGAAGCTGCGCGCGTCGTCGCCGCCGAGTTCGGAATGGTCGCCGCCGCGGCCCTTGGCGATATCGTGGAACAGGCCGGCCAGCAGCAGCAGTTCGGGCTTGCGCAGGCGCGGCCAGACCTCGTGGGCGATGCTGAAACGCTCGTCGGCCACGCCCGAGGCGAAGCGCGCCAGATTGCGCAGCACCGCCAGGGTGTGCTGGTCCACGGTGTAGACGTGGAACAGGTCGAACTGCATGCGCCCGGAGACTTTCGAGAACGCCGGAATCCAGCGGCCGAGCACACCCAGGCGCGCCATGCGCTCCAGCGCGTGCACCGGGTGCGGGCCGCGCAGGATCGCCAGGAAACGCTCGCGCAGCGCCGGCTCGGCCTGGTCGTAAGTAGGCACGCGCGACAGCGATTCGGCCAGGGTGCGCGCGGTGCGCGAATGCAGGCCGCGCACCGCGTCGTGCGAGGCCCAGGCGGCGAACAGGGCGAAGATGTCGTGAGCGTCGCGCGGCCACTGCGGCGAGCGCGCGGCGATGTAGTCGCGGCGCAGCTCGAAAGCCTCGAACGCGCCGGACAGCGGCACCGCCACCGGCTCGCCTTCGATCTGCTCCTCGTAGCGCTGCAGCAGGCGTTCGCCGATGCGCAGCACCAGCGCGGCGCTGCGGTAGAAGCCCTGCATCATCTGCTCGACCGCCAGGTTGTCGGCGTTGTCGACGTGGCCCAGACGCTCGGCCAGCAGCTTCTGGTAGTCGAAGCGCAGCCGTTCCTCGCGCTTGCGCGCGACCAGATGCAGGCCGAAGCGCAGCCGCGACAGCGCGCGGCGCTCGCGCTCCAGCGTGCCCAGCTCGTCCACGCCGAGCTGGCCGATGGCCACCAGCGATTCCAGGTCGGCGGTGCCGATGATGCGCAGCGCCATCCAATGCAGGGTCTGCACGTCGCGCAGGCCGCCGGGACCTTCCTTGAGGTTGGGCTCCAGGTTGTCGGCGGTGTCGCCGTAGCGCGCATGGCGCTGGCGCAGCTCCTCGCGCTTGGCCAGGAAGAATTCGCGCGCCGGCCACAGGTACAGCGGCGCGATCGCCGCGCGCAGGGTGGTGCCGGCATGGCTGTCGGCGGCCAGCGCGCGCGCTTCCAGCATCGCCGTCAGCACGGTGATGTCGGCCGCGGCCTCGGTGCACTGCGCGGCCGAACGCACCGCGTGGCCGACCGGCAGACCGGCGTCCCACAGCAGGGTGAAGAAGCGGCCCAGGGCCTCGGCGTGCTCGGCCTGGGCCTCGGGCTCGGCCAGCACCAGCAGGTCGATGTCGGACTGCGGAAACAGTTCGCCGCGGCCGTAGCCGCCCACCGCAAACAGCGCCAGCGGCGCGTCGGCGGGCAGCAGTTCGCGCCACAGCGCGCGCAGTTCGGCGTCGACCGCGTCGGCGCGCGCGTGCAGCAGGCGGTCGATGTCCAGTTCGCTGCCGCCGGCCAGCGCGTCGAAACGCTGCGCCAGCGCCGCGTCCACCGCGGCCATGGCCGCGCGCACCGACGCCGCGCGTTCGGCGCCCTGCGCCGTTGTTGCGCCCGGCTCCGCCAGGCCCGACCCGGCGGGGGCGCTACCGGTCATAGGTCGTTGTCGTCGCCGGGCAGCCGGGTCAGGATCTCGACGCCGTCCTCGGTGACCGCCACCGTGTGCTCCCACTGCGCCGAGAGCTTGCGGTCCTTGGTGACCACGGTCCAGCCGTCGGGCAGCAGCTTGGTGTGGCGCGTGCCCTCGTTGATCATCGGCTCGATGGTGAAGGTCATGCCCGGCTTCAGCACCAGACCCTCGCCGGCACGGCCGTAATGCAGCACCTGCGGGTCCTCGTGGTAGATGCGGCCGATGCCGTGGCCGCAGTACTCGCGCACCACGCTGAAGCGTTCGCCCTCGGCGTACTGCTGGATCGCCGCGCCGATGTCGCCCAGGGTCGCGCCCGGCTTGACCGTGCGGATGCCGCGGAACATGGCCTCGCGGGTCACGTCGACCAGGCGCTTGGCCATGACCGACGGCGTGCCGACCACGTACATGCGGCTGGTGTCGCCGTGCCAGCCGTCCTTAATCACCGTGACGTCGATGTTGACGATGTCGCCGTCCTTGAGCACCTTGGATTCGCTGGGGATGCCGTGGCAGATCACGTTGTTGACCGAGGTGCACACGGTCTTGGGGAAGCCCTTGTAGCCGACGTTGGCCGGGATCGCCTGCTGCACGTTCACGATGTGGTCGTGGCAGAGCTTGTCCAGCGCCTCGGTGCTCACGCCGGGCTTCACGTGCGGGGCGATCATCTGCAGCACTTCGGCGGCCAGGCGGCCGGCGACGCGCATCTTCTCGATGTCTTCGGGTGTTTTGATGGTGATGGCCATGCGGGCATTATCGCCTATTCACGCCCCCCGATCATGGCGGCGCGCGGGCCACAGCGTGCCGTGGCCGCCCCTGCCGGAGTCTTCCGCATGTCCTTGCGCCGCGTTCGCCCCCTGTTGCTGGCCCTGAGCTGGGCCGCCTGCGCTCTGAGCGGCGCCGCCGCGGCCGCCGATGCGCCGCCCGCCGCGCCGGCCTGGATGGAGTTGGCGCCGGGCCTGTCGGCCTGGCAGGGCCCGGCGACCACCGTGCTGCTGGCCGAATCCGAACAGGGGGCGCTGCTGGTGGACAGCGAGCTGGAAAAGACCGCGCCGGCACTGTTGCAGGCCCTGGCCGGGCGCAAGCCGCTGCGCTACGTGGTCAACACCCATTGGCACGGCGACCACGTCGGCGGCAACCGCGCCCTGGCCGCGGCCGGCGCCACCGTGATCGCGCATGAGAACGCGCGCCGGCGCATGGCCGAGGACACCTTCCTCAAGCACCACAACCGGGTGATTCCTGCCCTGCCGGCGGAATTCCTGCCCACCCTGACCCTGGCCGGCGGCGGCCGCCTGCACCTGGGCGGGCTGGAGGCGCGGCTGATCCACGTGCCGGCCGCCCACACCGACGGCGACCTGCTGGTCCACTTCCCCGCCGCCAACGTGCTGCACATGGGCGACTGCTACTTCAACGGCCTGTACCCGATCATCGACACCGGCACCGGCGGCACGGTCGACGGCCTGATCGCCGCGCTGGACCGCGGCCTGAGCCTGGCCGACGGCCGCACCCGGATCCTGGCCGGCCACGGCCCGATCGGCGGCCGCGACGATCTCAAGGCTGCGCGAGACATGCTGATCCAGGTCCGCGACCGGGTCGCCGCGCTCAAGCGCGCCGGCCGCAGCCGCGAAGAGGTGCTGGCCGCCGCGCCCACCGCCGACCTGGACCCCCGCTGGGGTCAGGGTTGGGTGAAGCCGGCGCAGATCGTGAGCTCGGTTTACGATTCGCTGCCTTGAGATGGGTTAGCCGTGCCTAGAGCGGGTTAACCGCACCCACGTCCGTCCTTACCCGTACCCGTCATTCCGGCGAAAGCCGGAACCTGTGTTGATTTTCGGGGCGGTGGTGGGAGCAACAGCAAAATGGGTTCCGGCTTTCGCCGGAATGACGGGGGTGGGGAGCCGAACGGGCGCGCCGCCCGCCCGGTTGCTCCAAGTCCCCGTCCGGGCTACACTTTCACGGCTTTGCGGCCGGTTTCGGCCCCAACGCACCGCCCACGCCGGGCGTCACCGGCGAATACACACCCGCTGCCACAGCCCGTGCCGGGGTGCCTCGTACGAATGAATTCGTATGCGGTTCGGTCACGGAAGCAGCGGGGAGGCCCAACCCCGGAACCTCGCACCGCAGCCCACCTGCGGCGCACCGCCCATCACTGTCGCGGCGGCCGGTTCCATTGCCCTCGGAGTCATGCAATGCCCCAGATCACCATGCGCCAGATGCTGGAAGCCGGCGTCCATTTCGGCCACCAGACGCGCTACTGGAACCCCAAGATGGGCCCGTACATCTTCGGCGCCCGCGGCAAGATCCACATCATCAACCTCGAGAAGACCGTTCCGCTGTTCAACGACGCGATGAACTTCATCTCGGGCGTCGCCCAGAAGCGCGGCACCATCCTGTTCATCGGCACCAAGCGCTCGGCGCGCGAGTCGATCAAGGAAGAGGCCGAGCGTTGCGGCATGCCGTACATGACCCAGCGCTGGCTGGGCGGCACCCTGACCAACTTCCGCACCGTGAAGCAGTCGGTGCAGCGCCTGAAGGAGCTGGAAGCCGGCGAAACCGACGGCAGCTTCGCCAAGCTGGTCAAGCACGAAGTGCTGGGCCTGCGCCGCGAGCGCGAGAAGCTGGAAGCCTCGCTGGGCGGCATCAAGGAAATGAACCGTCTGCCCGACGCGCTGTTCGTGATCGACATCGGCCATGAAGACATCGCGATCAAGGAAGCCAAGAAGCTCGGCATCCCGGTCATCGCCGTGGTCGACACCAACTACGATCCGGCCCTGGTCGACTACGCCATTCCGGGCAACGACGACGCCATCCGCGCCGTGCAGCTGTACGCCCGCGCCGCCGCCGACTCGGTGCTGGAAGGCAAGGCCGCCGCTCCGGCCGCCGGCGCCCGCGAAGACGACTTCGTCGAGCTGGACGCCGAAGGCAACGCGGTGGTGAAGGAAGACCGCAAGGCCGCCCCGCGCGGTCGCGCCCCGGCCAAGAAGGGCCCGGCCCCGGCCGGCGCCAAGAAGGACGCTCCGGCGGCCGAGTAAGCGCACTGTCACGCAGCCGCACCACAGTGTGCGGCTGCGTGCCGAACGAATCCGACCGGGTAGAGGCGGCGTAAGCCGCGAGCGCAGCCGCGCGGGTCGCGGCTTACGCCGCCCCTACCCGGCCACACGAATATTGAGGTAACCCCATGGCTGAAATCACCGCTTCCCTGGTCAAGGAACTCCGCGAGCGCACCGGCGCCGGCATGATGGAGTGCAAGAAGGCCCTGACCGAAAACAACGGCGACATCGACGCCGCCGCCGAATGGCTGCGCAAGTCGGGTCTGGCCAAGGCCGACAAGAAGGCCGGCCGCGTGGCCGCCGAAGGCCGCATCGCCGTGGCCCACGACGGCGGCAAGGCTGTGCTGGTCGAGATCAATTCCGAGACCGACTTCGTCGCCAAGGACGATAACTTCCTGGCCTTCGTCAACTCCGTCGCCCAGGCCGCCCTGGCCTCCGGCGCCACCGACGTCGAAGCGCTGAAGGCCGCCAAGCTGGCTTCGGGCGAGACCGTCGAGGAAAGCCGCGCCGCCGCGATCGCCAAGCTCGGCGAGAACATCCAGATCCGTCGCCTGGCCAACGTGGACAGCGCCAACAACGTCGCGGCCTACGTGCACGGCGGCAAGATCGGCGTGCTGGTCGAGGTCAAGGGCGGCGACGCCGAACTGGCGCGCGGCCTGGCCATGCATGTGGCGGCGATGAACCCGCCGTACATCAAGGCCGGCGACGTCCCGGCCGACTTCGTCGCCAAGGAAAAGGAAATCGAACTGGCGAAGATGACCGACAAGGACAAGGCCAAGCCGGCCGACATCCTGGAGAAGATCATCGGCGGCAAGATCGCCAAGATCGTCAACGAGGTCACCCTGTACGGCCAGCCCTACGTGCTGGACACCAACCAGTCGGTCGAGCAGGTCCTCAAGGCCGCCGGCGCCGAAGTGGTCGGCATGCAGCGCCTGGCCGTGGGCGAAGGCATCGAGAAGCAGGTCGACGACTTCGCTGCCGAAGTGATGAAGCAGGCCGGCCTGGCGTAAGCCGCCGCGCTAGCGAAGCGAGACGAAAAAGGCCGCGGAATCCGCGGCCTTTTTCTTTGGGTGCCGCCGCGCCGGGTTCGCTGGGCGGGTTCCGGTGGGAGGGGCGCGAGCCGCGACCCGGAGCTCCATAGGCCGGTGGTGCTTCGACGTAGTTGCGCTGTCGCGGTCGCGACTCGCGTCGCTCCTACATCGCAGTCGCCAGCCCTGCCCCTGTAGGAGCGGCGCGAGCCGCGACCCGGAACCGCACAAATCGGTGGTGCTTCGACGTGGTTGCGGTATGGGGACTCGCTTCGCTCCTACAATCGCAGCAGGGGGAAATCGCGGCTCACGCCGCTCTCACCGATAGAAAAAGCCGCGGACTTGCCGCGGCTTTTTCGTCGCAACCGGGCGAGCTCAGCCCTGCTGCTGGAAATACACCTCTTCGTACGGCTGCACCACCACCCAGCCGGTGCCGGCGAACTTGAGCTGCACGCTCTCGCCCGAGCCGCGACCGAACAGGGTGCCCAGCGAAATGTCGGTGACGATGTCGGGGCTGAGGTTGCCCGACCAGGCCACGGTGGCGTTGGGGTCGGTGAACACCGGCTGGTCCGGGGTCACCGCCAGGGTCAGCGGTTCGTAGTGCGAGGTGATCGCGACCACGCCGTTGCCCGAGAGTTTGATGTTGAACAGGCCGCCGGACATCATGCCCGAGACCTTACGCATCATCTTGATCTCCGAGGCCACGCCGTCCTCGTAGGCGAGCACGTCGTTGCCGTTGACGTAGATCGACTCGCCGGCCAGGCGCAGCAGGGTGATCTTCTTGCCGGCGTCGGCGATGTACACGCGGCCCTGCCCTTCCATCTTCATCAGCTGGGTGCCCTCGCCGCTGATCGCTTTCTTCAGCAGGTTGCCCAGGCCCTGTTCCAGCACGCCCTGACGCACGAACTTCACGCCGCCGCGGTAGGCGACCATCGAGCCGGCCTTGGCCCAGACCCGGCCGTCCAGCTTGACCTCCAGCAGGTGCGAGCTTTCCAGCTCGAACGTCTCCTGGCTCAGGTCCTTCTGACTGCTGGTTTCGACGAAATCCTTGAGGTTCTTGATGCTCATATGCGGTCCTGCGCCATTGGGACGGCAAGCATAAGCGAGCCGGCGACCGGCGGCATGACAAAAAAAAGGCCGCCCGGAGGCGGCCTGAGGTGCGAGAGAGAATCTGTCCGGCTGTTGCCCCCATCGACGGCGTCCGTGCCGAGCCGGTCGTTCCCCCGGCAGACGCGGCGGGAGAGCGGCCCGCCGCGCGTCGAACCGCATGCGCGGCTCAGAACTGCAGCGAGTAGCGCGCGTTGAGCGCGTGGTCGCGCGCCTCGTCCGCGAGCTGGCCGCTGTAGCTGAGCTCCAGCAGGCCGTTCTGGCCCAGGCGCGCGGCCAGTCCGGCTTCCAGCACGGTCGTGTCCTCGGCCAGCGGCGCACCGCGGACCTGGAACGCGCCGCCGTTGCGCCAAGCCACCGTGGCCTGCGGCGTTTCCGCGCCGCCGACGTGACGGCGGCCGATGCCGCCGCGCAGGCTCAGCCAATCCTCGGTTTGCTGCTCGCCGCGCAGGTTGAGGTTGAAGCGCAGGCCCAGGGTCGACAGGTCCAGACGCTGCTCGGCGCTGGCGCCGCTGAGCGCGGCGGCGCCGCCGCTTTCCTGGAAGCGGTCGCTGTCCACGCGCAGCTGCGCGTACTGCGCGTACGGCTCCCATTCCCAGATGCCGGTGGCGAAACGGTAGCCGCCTTCCACATAGGCCTGGCGGGTGCTGCCGTCGTAGTCGGCGCGGGTACGGTCGACGAAGCCCGGGAAGGCCACGTCGCGCTTGGCCTCGATCTCGTGGCGCGCGTAGTCCGCGCCCGCACGCAGGCCGAAGCCGCCCCAGTTCTGGCCGACGTACACGCCCAGATAACGGCTGCGCAGTTCGCCGCGCGAGCGGCGCGCGTCCAGCTGCGCGTCGCCGCGGCCGGTGCCGCCCAGCGCGCCGATGCGCCAGCCGTTGCCGAAGCGGTAGTCGTAGCCCAGCAGGGTCGCATCGCCGTTGTAGTCCACCGTGCCGGCGTTGCCGTCGGCGCGCAGGTGCCCGCCGCGCTTGAGCACCTGGGCCCACGCGGCCGAACCCGGCTCGCCGTCGACATCGGCATCGAACGCGCCGCGCCCGGCCTGCGCGCGCGCCAGAGCGGCTTCGCGCACGTGGCGGCTGTCTTCCACCAGCACCGAACGCAGGCTCGCATGCAGTTCGCCGCTGAGCGCGTCCAGCGCGTCCAGCGCCTGTGCCGGGAACAGCTGGGTCAGCGGCGCCGGCAGGCCCTGATTGGCGGCCAGCGCATCGGCCGCGCCCGCGGCCTGGCGCTGGTTGTAGCTGTTGGCGGCGCTGGCGATGGCCAGACCGCGCACCACGTCGACGGTGACCTTGTCCGCGCCGTAACCCAGGTCGAACTTCAGGAACGGCGAGAACGCGCTGTGGTCGATGGCGGCGAAACGGCCGTCGACGCCGAGCGTGGCCGAGAGGATGTCGTAGCGCTGGCCCAGCAGGTAGGTGCCGGGTCCCTGCGACACGCGCACGGTACCGCCTTGCAGGAAGGCGCGGCCGTTGACGCGCAGCAGGTCCGAGGCCGAGGGCGCGGCCAGCTCGACCAGATAGGTGGAACCGGCGACCTGGGTGTAGTCGCCGTCGATGGTCAGGGTGCCGATGGAATTACCCGGCGCGATCGTGCCTTCGACCCGGGTGCGGCCCAGGGTGCCGGTGCCGCCCAAGGTGCCGCCGGCGCCGACCACGGTGCTGCCACCGCTCTGCACGCCGTTGAACGCGACCTTGCCGCCGTTGACGGCGAAGGCGACGTTATCCAGGCGGCCGCTGGAGGCGATCAAGCCCCAGCCACCGGCCACGCTGAAGTCCAGGTCGTGCAGGCCGCCTTCGATGCGCGCCACACCGCTGTTCACCTGCAACGGACTGCTGTGCAGCTCGCCGGTAAGCAGCAGGTCGCCGCCGTCCACCGTCACCGCGCCGGCCAGTTTGTTGGTGCCGGCCAGTTCCAGGCGTCCCTCGCGCACGCTGGCGCCGGCGAAACTGTTGCCGCCGCTCAGGCGCAGCCAGCCGATGCCGGACTTGGTGAGCTTGCCGGAACCGGAGATGTCGTTGCTCCAATCGTCCCAGGCGTCGCCCTGCCAGACCTTGGCGCCGCCGGCGCGCTGGTTCATGACCACGTCGGTGTCCACGCGCAACTGGCCGGGGCCGTCGATGGCCTTGCGCAGGTCGATCAGGCCCCAGCCGTAGACCTCGTCCACGCCGGCCTCGCCCAGGTCGGTGGCGGTGGTCAGCAGAATGTCGCGGATCTGCGGATTATCGAGGTAGGGATAGCGCTCCATCAGCAGCGCCAGGCTGCCGGTGACGTGCGGCGAGGCCATCGAGGTGCCGGTGTTGTCGCCGTAGCCGTAACTGATCTGATGCGGATCGATCTCCAGGTCGTAACCGCCGCCGGCGTTGGGCGTCACCCGGCCTTCCATCTCGGCGCTGACGATGGTGGAGCGGATGTCGGTGCCCGGCGCGGTCACGCACCAGTCCTTGCTCAGGCCGCAGATGCTGGAACTGCCGTCCAGGCCGCCGTCGCGGTTGAGGTTGACCACGCTGAGCCAGTACTTCTCCACTTCCGGCGCGAAGCGCGGCAGGGTGGCGTAGGCGCCGGCGATGTTGCCGTAGTCGTTGCCCGCGGCCCACACGTTGATGATGCCGGTGCGCAGCGCGGCGTCGGCGAAGATGCGGTAGTAGTCGGCGTAGGCGGCGTACTCGGCGTCCATGCCTTCCGGCGTCGTCGGCTCTTCGCCGTTGCCCCAGCTGTGATTGATCGCGCGCACGCCCTGCGCGCTCATCTGGTCGAACAGGCTGTTCAGCGCTGCCTCGCCCGGCCCCTGGGTCAGCACGCGGCGATCGATGTTGCCGTCGTCGTCCACGAAGTACTCGTAGATCCGGTCGAAGAACAACTTGGACGCGGTCAGGCTGGCGCCCGTGGCCACGCCGTGCATGCCGCGTCCGTCGCGGTTGGCGACCATGGTGCCGGCCACGTGGGTGCCGTGGTCGTTGTAGAACAGCAGCAGACGCGCGCCGCTGCCGCCGAAGGACAGGTCCGGCGGCACGCTATCGTTGAGGTAGTAGGCCTCGATCTGGGCGATCTCGCCGTCGGAGAAGAAGCAGGCGTCGGCGCCGCTGACCGTGGCCGAGGCCGCGCAGTTCGGATCGGACAGGCGCAGGCTGCGATGATCGCGACCGGCGAACTCCGAATGCGCCAGCGCCGAACCGCTGTCGAAGATGCCCAGGCGCACGCCGCGGCCGGTCAGCCCGCGCGCGTAGGCGTACTCGGCGCCGATCGCGCCCAGGCCCCAGTCGGCCTTGAACTCGTCGCTGCGCCAGCTCTCGGCATCGCCGATCACGCCGGTTTCCTGATAGGCCTGCGCGCTCGCCGCGGGCGCGAACGCGCCGCACAGCAAACCGGCGAGCACCGCCGTGGTCAGCGCGGAGCGCGCGTGGAGGCGGCCGTGGCCGCGGGACTTCCGTGTTGCCTGTGCATCGCCTTGCATCGTTGCCGTGAACTCCTGTCGAACGTGGACCGACCCGACCATCGCAACGCGATGGCGCCGTGGGGGTATGGGTAGGGGTTCGTCAGGATGCGCACCGCTCCCCTGATCGCCGGTGGATGCGTGCCGTCGCTGCACGACCCCTGACTAAAACAACGCAGCGGCGCGCGCCCCCCCTACCCCACACGCGTGATGGCACAACAGACCTAACGTTGAATGTGGAGAAAAGATGCCACCGCAATGCGAAGGGCGACGAGGTTCTCCGGCCCCGGCTAGAGGCAGGAGCTAGCCCCCTTTTTCAAAGGGGGAAGCGAACAGCGAAAACAGAGACGGGGCCCAGCTGCGAAACGAATCCGCTCAGAAGCGGTAAGACGCGCTCAGCAGGTAATAGCGACCGCGCGGATCGTCGTAGGCGATGTCGTAGCCGCCCTTGAGCATGTCGTAGTTCACCGGCCGGCGATCGCCCAGGTCGTGCACGTTGAGCGAGAAGCGCCAGTGGGTGTCGCCGGTGTAAGCCAGGTTCAAGTCCACCGTGGCCGAGCCCGGATTGCTGCAGCGGCCGGCGGCGGCGTAGACCTTGGGGCAGTCCTCGTCGGGCCGGCCGATCTTGGACGGGCCCAGCGCGCGCATGCTCAACGTGGTCGCCCAGCGGCCGTAGGCCCATTCCAGCCCCGCCAGCGCGGTGCGGTCGGGGCCGTTGTAGCCGGCGTAATCCAGCGCCGGCGCATCGGGCGCATTGCGCCGCACCAGCCGATCCAGGTAGTTGCCGCTCAGTCGCAGCGAGAAGCGGCCGTAGCGCTGCGTCTGCAGGCGGTACTCGGCGTCGATCTCCCAGCCGCGCACGTCGGTGGTGCCGATGTTCTCGTAGTAGTCGTCGATGCCGACCAGCAGGCCGTTGCCGTCGTGCTTGAACGAGCGCTCGAACGCTTCGGGATCGTCCAGCGCGTTGACCTTGAGGATCTCGTTGCGGCGGCGGATGTCGAAGTAGTCCAGCGCCAGGCTGAAGCGCTCGTCCGGCGACCACACGAAGCCCAGGGTGCGGCTGCGCGAGGTTTCGGGCTTGAGCTGGTTGTTCTCGAACGCGCTGCGCGCCAGCATGCAGACCTCCACCCCCGCCTCCACCTGCGCAGTGTTGCGGCAGGGGCCGGTGGTGTCGTCCTGGACCACGAACAGGCTGTTGCCGTCCACGTTGGGCCGGCGCAGTTCGAACAGCGAAGGCGCGCGGTAGCCGGAGGCCAGGGTGCCGCGGAAGGTCAGCGTGTCCAGCGCGTTCCACTTCAGTCCGAGCTTGGGCGATACGCGGTGGTTGTAGCCCTGGCGGCGGTCGGCGCGCAGCGCGAATTCGCCCTGCAGGCGCTGCGCCAGCGGCGCGCTGAGTTCGGCGTAGAACGCGGCCTGATTGCGGCTCTGGTCCACGGCCACCTTGGGCGGGCTGAAGGCGAAGTCGTGGTCTTCCATCAGCGGGTCGGGCTGGTTCATCAGCGAGTCGCGGCTGAGCTCCAGTCCCGCGGCCACGCGCGTGCGCCCGGCCGGCAGCTCGAACCAGGGGCCGTGCACGCCCAGCGACAGCTGGTCCAGGCGCGCGCGGCCGCGCGCGGTGGCGCGCGGCGACAAACGGTCCAGCACCTCGCGCGCGTTGCCGCCGCTGTTGAAACGGTAGTCCAGGGTACCGGCGAGTTCGTAGAACTGGCTCAGGCTGACCAGGCCGTCGATGCGGTTGGTGACGTCGTTCTCGTGGTGGCCGACCGAGGCGCTCCACTCCCAATCGCCGCGGTAGGTCTTGGCGCCCAGGTTGAGATCGATCGTGCGCGCCTGGCTGCGCGTGCGGATCGGGCCGACGTCGTAGAACGCGTACTGCAGCGTGGTCGGCTCGCCGCCGGGCCAGAACGCATCGGGGTGGTCCGGAGGCAGGAACACGTTGGCGTAGAACGGCGCGCTTTGCAGTTGCTGGCTCACCTCGCCCAGGCGCAGGCTGGCATAGACCTCGCTGTCGGCACCGATCGGCTGGCGCCAGTGGCCGTAGAACGAGCGCCGTTCGGCCTCGGGCTGCAGGCTGATCCACTTGGCGGTGTCCAGCGGGCAGTAGCCCTTCTGATCGCGGCGCTGACGCGGACAGTACGCCCACAGCCGGGTGTTGTCGTCGCTCAGGTACCCCAGCTGGATACGCAGATCGCGCAAGCCGTCGCCGCTGCGGTCCATGGTGCGCCAGGAACGCTGCGAACCGTACAGCGCGTCCTGCTGGAAATAGTCGGCGCTCAGCAGCAGGTTGCCGCCGCGGCGCAGGTCGAAACCGCTGCCTACCGAAATGCGCCGCTGCTTGGCGTCGTTGCGGTCGGATATGCCCAGGCGCGCGGTCACTTCCGAGCCCTGCTGGTCCTTCTTCAGGATGATGTTGACCACGCCGGCCATGGCGTCGGCGCCGTAAATGGCCGAGGCGCCGCCGCGGATGATCTCGATGCGCTCGACGATGCTCAGCGGAATGCCTTCCAGATCGGTCAGGCCGCCCAGTTCGGCCGAGATCAGGCCGTAGTTGGCGATGCGTTGGCCGTCGACCAGGAACAGGGTGCCGCGCGGACCCAGCGCGTTGAGGCTGGTGGTGGCCGCGGCGGCGAACAGCTGCTGGTAGGGCTGGCCGCCCTCGGCGGCCACGTCCACCGGATGGTGGCCGATCATGCCGGGCTGGAAGCGCAGCAGTTCGAACAGGGTCTGGTGGCCGCTGGCTTCGATGTCCTCGCGGCTGATCAGGGTCATCGGCGAGACCGACACCGATTCCAGGTCGCTGCGCGGGATATGGCTGCCGGTGACCTGGACCGTGCCCAGGTTGGTCGGCTCGGTGCTGCGCAGCGGCGGCGGCGCGGGGCGCGGGCGCGGCGCGGGCCGCGGCGGCTTGGCGATGGGCGGCGGCGCCGACTGCAGCACGAAGGTGTCGTCGTTGACCCGCATCGCGTTGAGGCCGCTGCCGCGCAGCAGCCGCTCCAGCGCCTGCGCCGGCGACAGCTCGCCACGCAGGCCGCCGCTGCGTTTGCCCAGCACCAGATTGGGCGCGTAGAGGATCTGCACGCGGCTTTGCGTGGCCAGCGCCTGCAGCGCATCGTCCAAGGGACCTGCGGGAATCGCGAAGCGGGTGACGGTGGGGGCGGCGGCCGCGCTCGCGACCGCGCCGGGCGCGCTCAGGCCCAGACAGAACGCACCCGAAATGGCTAACGCGTACCTAACTCTGGCCATTGGCGCGGCGCGTCGATCCCCCGAACCCATCAACCATACGGAAGCCGGGGAGCCCCTGCAACGCGGCGCCACTATTGGTTGCGATTCCACGGGCGACGATCGCGCCCATCGCAGTCGCGCCGACTGCAATCGCGCCGAAGGCGATTGCGCTGGCGAAGACCGCCCCGGCCGGCACTAGCGGGTGGCGGCCTGCAGCACGATCTCGCGGTCGCCCACGCGCTGCGCCTGCAGCGACCAGCCGCGTTCCAGCGCCGCCAGCAGCGCCGCCTGGTCGTCGATATGGAACACGCCGCTGACCTTGAGCGCGCCCAGCTCCGGCTGGGCCAGGCGCAGGCGGGTGCGCGAGTAGCGGTTCATCTCGTCCAGCAGCTGGTCCAGGCGGCGGTTCTTGAACACCAGATCGCCCTGCGGCCAGGCCTGAGCCACGGCCAGGTCCAGCGGGCGCTTGTCGCCCAGGCCGCCGCCGGCGTCGATGCGCAGTTGCTCGCCCGGGGCCAGGGTGCTGCGGCGCAGGGGCGCCGCCTGGCCGCCGGTCTCGACCTCGACCACGCCCTCGATCAGGCCCACGTCCACGGCGCTGCCGTCGCGGCTGACCTGGAAGGTGGTGCCGATGTCGCGGATGGTGCCGGCGCCGGCCTTGACCAGGAACGGCCGCGGCCCGCCGCTGCGGCCGGGATCGCCGCCCACGTCGAACTGGACCCGGCCCTGCGCCACCTCGACCACGCGGCGCTCGCCGTCGAAACGCGCGACCACCGCGCTATGAGTGTCCAACAGCAAGGTGGTGCCGTCGGACAGGGCCACCGTGCGCTGCTCGCCGATGGCGGTGGCATACCGCTGCACCTCCGCCTGCGGAGCGGCGCGCAGCCAATAGACCGTGCCCACGGCCAGCGCCAGGGTCGCGGCCAGGGCCGCGCCGGGCAGCAGCCAGCGCGAGGGCCGGCGCGCGCTGTCGCGCCGCGCCGAACGCGCCGCGGCGCGCAGCAGCTCGTCGTCGCCGAGCGCGGCGCACAGCTGGTGCAGGCGCTGCGCCTCGTCGAAATCCTGGGCATTGGCCGGCGACTGCCCGCGCCAGCGCTCGAACGCGGCGCGGTCGGCCGCGTCGCTGTCGGGGGCGTGCAGCCGGGCCACCCAGGCCTCGGCTTCGCCGTCGTCCATTTCGTACCGATTCGAATTCGCGCTCGCCATCATCATGCGCCACCTTCCGTGTCGGCGAGATTTTCCCTCAGGCGCAAGCGCAACAGCACCAGCGCGCGACCGATATGTTTCTCCACGGCTTTGACGGATATCCCACAATGGCGAGATATCTCGGTGTAGCTCATGCCTTCGATGCGGTTGAGCAGGTAGACCTGGCGGCACTTGTCCGGCAGGCGCAGGATCGCTTCACGCACGCGCGCCAGCTCCTGTTGGTTGGCCACGCGCTGCTCGTGGGCGAGGTCCGCCGACGGCAGGCCGTGGAAATGCTGGTCGAAGCTCACGTGCGCGGCCGCGTGCTGGCTCTGCTGGCGGCGGCCGCGGTCGTTGAACTCGTTCATCGCGATCCGGTACATCAGCAGCTTGAGCTGGTCGGCCGGCTGGCCGCGGTAACGCATCAGCCGCACCAGGCTTTCCTGGGCGATGTCCTTGGCGTCTTCCTCGCTGGTGCGCTTGCACAGGAACCGCACCAGCGGCTCGCGGTGCTCGCGCACGAAGCGCTCGAAACCGTCGCCTTCGCTGGCGGCGGCCGGCGCGCGCAGGCCGGTCGGCGCCTCGGGCGCCTCGATCTGGGTCTGGGGCAAGGTCCAAGCCATCGCTCAGATGGCTCCCATTGCGTTGGACATCGGCTGTGTCATCCCCCTGCTCCGGGCTGGCTGGAATCACTGGCTGGCGGGCCGCGGCCCCGATGGGCCTGGGCGGCAGGCCGGTCCCAGGCCCCGCGCTAGCTTTGTAACACGGATTTCGCTATGCCCAAGGCTGGCTCGCGACTTTGCCAAGGCTGGCGAACGCGACGGCCATCGCACTCCAGGGCCCGCCCCGGCTCGTGGAACCCGCCCGCCTCGGCTAGAATCCCAGAGTTTGCCCACGTAATCAGAGGTCGCCCATGTCCCAGCTCGCCTGTCGCCGTGTCCTGCTCAAGTTGTCCGGCGAGGCGCTGATGGGGGACGAGGACTACGGCATCGACCCCAAGGTGATCGGCCGCCTGGCCCGCGAGGTGGTCGAGGCCCAGCAGGCCGGGGCCGAGGTGGCCCTGGTCATCGGCGGCGGCAACATCTTCCGCGGCGCCGGCCTGGCCGCCGGCGGCATGGACCGGGTCACCGGCGACCAGATGGGCATGCTGGCCACGGTCATCAACGCCCTGGCCATGCAGGACGCGCTGGAGAAGCTCGGCGCCAAGGCCCGGGTCATGAGCGCGATCAAGATCAACGACGTGTGCGAGGACTACATCCGCCGGCGCGCGATCCGTCACCTGGAAAAGGGCCGGCTGGTGATCTTCGCCGCCGGCACCGGCAACCCCTTCTTCACCACCGACTCGGGCGCGGCGCTGCGCGCGATCGAGATCGGCGCGGACCTGCTGCTGAAGGCGACCAAGGTCGACGGGGTCTACGACAAGGATCCGAAGAAGCACGCCGACGCGGTGCGCTACGACAAGCTCAGCTACGACCAGGTCATCGCCCGCGACCTGCAGGTGATGGACACGGCCGCGTTCGCGCTGTGCCGCGACAGCGACCTGCCGCTGCGCATCTTCGACATGAGCCAGCCGGGCGTGCTGCTGCGCATTCTGCGCGGCGAGAACATCGGCACCCTGGTGCAGGGACGCGGCTGAGCCGCCTGCATGTAGGAGCGGCGCAAGCCGCGACCGCGAATCCGCACCTACGCCGCAGCCCTCGCCCGCCTGCTTCCGCCTTTGCTTGTCTTCCCCCTTTGTTGAGGGGGATTGAGGGGGATTTGCTCTTGCCTTCAAGCAACAGCAACAGCTTCCGCATGCTACGCACGCGGGTCACTTTCTCTTGCTCGCCCAAGAGAAAGTGACCAAAGAGAAGGGCAGACTTAGTTCGACGCCGTGCGGCGCGAGAACGGAGCTTGCGCGGTGATTTTCCGATCGGGCCTCCTGCCCGAGCGAAAAACGGCGCACATCCTGTGCGCCGCCCCCCGCCTTCGCGGGGGCAGGCTCTTCGGGTCTTCCGATTGGGACCGCGAGGGCCGCAACGGCGTTGTAGGTCAAGAGCATTCGCTGCGCTCATCCCCTCACCCTAACCCTCTCCCGCAAGCGGGAGAGGGGATGCATACGGCGTTGCTGGTTTTAGCCCCTCTCCCGCTTGCGGGAGAGGGGTTGGGGTGAGGGCACGCGGGGCAGCAATCTCGCGCCGCCACCAGCCCCTTGTAATAGTGTCCCCCACCCTCCCCATGCCAGCATCGCGGCATGCACTCGCACAGCCATGACCATGCCGCGAACCCGACCCGGGCGTTCGCGGCGGTCACCCTGATCAATCTGGCCTATACGGCGCTGGAAGCCGGCTACGGTTTCGCCACCAATTCGCTGGCGCTGCTGTCCGACGCGCTGCACAACCTGGGCGACGTGCTCGGGCTGGCCCTGGCCTGGGGCGCGGCGGCGCTGGCGCGGCGCGCGCCGACCGGGCGCCACACCTACGGCTGGCGTCGCGCCACCCTGCTCTCGCCGCTGGCCAACGCCCTGCTGCTGGTCGCGTTCTCCGGCGCGCTGGGCTGGGAGGCGATCCGGCGCTTCAGCGCACCGCCGGACATTCCGGCGCTGCCGGTGATGCTGGTCGCGGCGCTGGGCATCGCGGTCAATCTGGGCGCGGCCTGGCTGGTGCGCGACGGCCACGAGCACGACCTCAACCGCCGCGGCGCCTACCTGCACCTGATGGCCGACGCGGCGGTGTCGCTGGCCGCGGTGGTGGCCGGCGCGGGCATGTGGTGGCTGGGCTGGACCTGGCTGGACCCGGTGACCGCGCTGCTGATCGGCGCGGTGGTGGCGGTGGGCGCGTTTGGCCTGCTGCGCGAGAGTTTCGACGCGGCCATGGACGCGGTGCCGCGCAGCATCGACCAGGCCCAGGTCGCCGAGTTCCTGGCCGGCCAGCCCGGCGTGACCGCCGTGCATCACCTGCACATCTGGTCGCTGGGCGCGGGCGAAATCGCGATGACCGCGCACCTGGTGCGGCCCGACGACCGCGACCACGATCCGTTCCTGGACCGGCTCAACCGCGAGCTGGACCAGCGTTACGGCATCAACCACCCGACCCTGCAGATCGAGCACGGCGGCGCCTGCGAGCACGACCGCCACCCGCGCGCGCCGCACGGCGGCCACGGCCATGCGGCGCATGCGCACGAAGAGGATCACGACCACGATCACGGCCATGAACATGGCCACGCGCATCGCCCAGGCCATAGCCACCGCCACTGAGGCGCGCCGGGCATGACTCCGGGCACGCGCCGCACGCCTGCCCCCGGCCCTATATAATCCCGCGATTACCGTACACAGGACCGGAGCCGGCGATGCTCAACGAGATCAAGAAAGACGCACAGACCCGCATGGCCAAGAGCATCGACGCGCTCCGCCACGACCTGGTCAAGGTGCGCACCGGCCGCGCCTCGACCGCCCTGGTCGACAGCATCAAGGTCAATTACTACGGTTCCGACATGCCGCTGTCGCAGGTCGCCAGCGTGGCCGTGTCCGACGCCCGCACCCTGACCATCACCCCCTGGGAAAAGCAGATGGTCGGCCCGGTGGAGAAGGCGATCCTGGCCTCGGACCTGGGCCTGACCCCCAACACCGCCGGCACCGTGATCCGCCTGAACCTGCCCGCGCTGACCGAGGAGCGCCGCAAGGAGCTGAGCAAGCACGTGCACGGCGAAGGCGAGAACGCCAAGGTCGCGGTGCGCAACATCCGCCGCGACGCCAACCACCAGGTCAAGGAACTGCTGAAGGACAAGCAGATCACCGAAGACGACGCCAGCCGCTGCGAAACCGACATCCAGAAGATCACCGACAGCGCGATCAAGGACGTGGACGAGGTGGTCAAGGCCAAGGAACAGGAACTGATGGCGATCTGACGTGGCCGGGTTCGCCCGCACGTCCGCGCGCCCCGACCGCGCCGCCGCGGAACTTCCGCCGGCGGCGCCGGTCCGCTACCGGTTCGCCACGGCCGCTCGCGGCAGTGGCGGGCGCTGATCGCGCCACGTTCCGAATCCGCCCCGCCCGTCACCCGATCCGCCGCCGGCCCATGCCTTCCGACACCGCCACCGCCGCGCCGCGCGTCCCGCGCCACCTTGCCGTGATCATGGACGGCAACGGGCGTTGGGCCGAGCGCCGTCGCCGGCCGCGCATGATCGGTCACCGCGCCGGCGCGCGCGCGGTCGACGTGTGCATCGATTTCTGCATCGCCCGCGGCATCCACGCGCTGACCCTGTTCGCGTTTTCCAGCGAGAACTGGGGCCGGCCCGAGGAGGAAGTGGGCGCGCTGATGAAGCTGTTCCTGGGCGCGCTGGAGCGCGAGGTCGACGAGCTCGACCGGCGCGGCGTGCGGGTGCGCTTCATCGGCGAACGCGAGCGCTTCTCCGCGTCCATCCGCGAGCGCATGGACGCGGCCGAGGCGCAGACCCGCGGCAACGACGTGCTGCACCTGACCGTGGCCGCCAGCTACGGCGGCCGCTGGGACATCGCCCAGGCCGCGCGCTCGCTGGCCCAGGACGTGGCCGCCGGCCGGCTCACGCCGGAGGCCATCGACGAGGCCGCCCTGGCGTCGCGCATGGCCCTGGCCGACCTGCCCGCGCCGGACCTGTTCATCCGCACCGGCGGCGACACCCGGATCAGCAATTTCCTGCTCTGGCAGCTGGCCTACACCGAGCTGTGGTTCACCGAGGCGTTGTGGCCGGAACTGGATGCGGCCACACTCCAGCGCGCCCTGGACGATTTCGCCGGCCGCGAACGCCGTTACGGCCTGACCGCCGCGCAGATCGCAGCGCGCCCACTAGCACCCGACGAGACCACCGAATGACCCGAACCCGCCTGCTCGCCGCGTTGGTGATGGCCCCGATCGCGATCGCCGCGATCCTGCTGCTGCCCACGCCCTGGATGATGGCGGCGGCGGCGGTGCTGTTCCTGGCGGGCCTGTGGGAATGGTTCGACCTGGCCGAGATCGAAGACACCCTGTCGCGCACCGTGCTGCTGGCGGCCAACCTGGCGCTGATGGTGGCCATCGTCTGGGCCTCGCGCTCCAGCACCGGCTACACCTACGTGCTGTTCCAGCTGGCCTCGGTGATCGGCGTGGTCTGGTGGCTGCTGGCCCTGCTGTGGCTGCAGCGCTACCAGTTCGCCAGCAACCACGAATCCTATGCGCGCGCGTTCAAGCTCGCCGCCGGCGCGCTCAGCGTGATCCCGGCCTGGTGCGCGCTGGCCTGGATCCACGCCGCCCAGCCCAACGGCCACCGCTGGCTGCTGACCGCGCTGGCCATCGTCTGGGCCGCCGACAGCGGCGCCTATTTCGCCGGGCGCAAGTTCGGCCGGCTCAAGCTGGCGCCGCGGGTCAGCCCGAACAAGACCGTGGAAGGGCTGGCCGGCGGCGTGCTGGCCGGCGTCGCGGTGGGCGTGTCGTTCGCGGTGTTCGCTGGCGCCCGGCCCGAGCAGCTGTGGAAGGTGGGGCTGGTGGCGCTGGTGGCGGTGCTGTTCTCGGTGGTCGGCGACCTGTTCGAGAGCCTGCTCAAGCGCCATGTCGGGGTGAAGGATTCCGGCAACCTGATCCCCGGCCATGGCGGCATCCTCGACCGCGTCGACGGCGTACTGGCCGCGCTGCCGGTGTTCGCCCTCGGCAAGGCCGTGCTGGGCTTCTGAACATGCAACGCATCGCCGTGCTCGGCGCCACCGGTTCGATCGGCAGCTCGGCGCTGGACGTGATCGCGCGCCATCCCGAGCGCCTGCAAGTCTGCGTGCTCGCCGCCGGCGGACGCGTGGACGCGTTGCTGGCGCTGTGCGAACGCCACCGCCCCGCGCATGCGGTCATCGCCGATCCCGAATGCTACGCGCCGCTGCGCGACGGCCTGCGCGCGCGCGGCCTGGACACCCAGGCCCACTGCGGCGACGCCGCGCTGGTGGACCTGGTCGCCAGCGACGCCTGCGACACCGTGGTCGCCGCGATCGTGGGCGCCGCCGGCCTGGATTCGACCCTGGCCGCGGCCGCGGCCGGCAAGCGCCTGTTGCTGGCCAACAAGGAATCGCTGGTGCTGGCCGGCGAACTGCTCATGCGCACCGCGCACGAGGCCGGCACCACCATCGTGCCGATCGACAGCGAGCACAACGCGATCTTCCAGTGTCTGCCCGATGCCCATGCCCATGCCGGCCTGGCGCGGATCGTGCTGACCGCCTCCGGCGGGCCGTTCCGCGGCCGCGCGCGCGAGGCGCTGGCCCAGGTCACCCCCGAACAGGCGGTGGCGCATCCGAAGTGGTCGATGGGGCCGAAGATCTCGGTCGACTCGGCCACGCTGATGAACAAGGGCCTGGAAGTGATCGAGGCCCACCACCTCTTCGGTGTGCCCGGCGCGCGCATCGACGTGCTGGTGCACCCGCAGAGCCTGGTCCACTCGCTGGTCGAATTCGTCGACGGCTCAACCCTGGCCCAGCTCGGCCTGCCCGACATGCGCACCGCGCTGGCGGTGGGTTTCGGCTGGCCCGAGCGCATCGCCTCGGGCGTGGCCGGCCTGGACCTGCTGGCCCACGGCCGCCTGGACTTCGAGGCGCCCGACCTGGACGCCTTCCCCTGCCTGCGCCTGGCCTTCGCCGCCCTGGCCGCCGGCGGCACCGCCCCGGCGGTGCTGAACGCCGCCAACGAAGTCGCCGTTTCAGCGTTTCTTCAGCGGCGGATCGGTTTCCTAGCGATACCGGCGCTGGTCGAGGACACCCTCGCCGCGCTGCCCTCCACCCCGGCCACCTCGCTGGCGGCCCTGCGCGATGCCGATGCGCAGGCCCGGCGCTACGCCGGCCAGGCCATCGACCACAAGGCGTAAGGCATGAGCCCGGCCCGATCAGCGCACGAGAGCACCGCCTTATGAGCGAATTCATCGGTTCGGTCTGGTGGCTGCTGGTCAGCCTGGGCGTGCTCGTGACCTTCCACGAGTTCGGCCACTACTGGGTGGCGCGCCGTTCCGGGGTCAAGGTGCTGCGTTTCTCGGTCGGCTTCGGCAAGCCGCTGTGGTCGCGCCGCGACCGCAACGGCACCGAGTTCGCGGTGGCCGCGATCCCGCTGGGCGGCTACGTCAAGATGCTCGACGAGCGCGAGGGCGACGTGGCCCCGGGCGAGGAGGCGCAGGCCTTCAACCGCCAGCACGTGCTCAAGCGCATGGCCATCGTGGTCGCCGGCCCGGTCGCCAACCTGATCCTGTGCGTGGCCCTGTTCTGGCTGATGTTCGTGATCGGCCGCCCGGACTACGCGCCCGCGGTGGGCCTGGTCGAAGGCGTGGCCGCGCAATCGGGCCTGCAGCGCGGCGACCTGGTCCTGGCCGTGGGCGACCGCGCCACGCCCACCTCCACCGAAGCCAGCTTCGCCCTGCTCTCGGCCGCGCTGGACCGCAGCGACGTGCCGCTGCGCGTGCGCAGGGCCGACGGCGGCGAAGCCGTGCGCACCCTGCGCCTGTCGCAGCTGCCGGCCGGCATCGACGAACGCAAGCTGCTGCAGAGCACCGGCCTGACCTGGCGCTTCCTGCTGCCCGAGCCGGTGATCGGCCGGGTGACGCCGGAGTCCCCCGCCTGGCGGGTACTGGCCGAAGGCGACCGCCTGATCGCCATCGACGGCGAGCCGGTCAGCGCCTGGTCGGACATTCCGCGCCTGGTCGACGCGCTGGGCCAGCGCGGCGGCGAGGCCATGGTCGAAGTCATCCGCGGCGGCGACCGCCTGGCCCTGCCGCTGGCGCCCAAGCGCATGAAGCACCCGCAGACCGGCGAAGCCTACTGGGGCCTGGGCCTGGAAGCGGTCAAGAGCGAGCCCCGCCACGACGCCGTGCTGCGCTACGGCCCGCTGGACGCGGTGCCGGCGGCGCTGCGCGAAAGCTGGCGCCAGACCCAGGACATGGTGGCGATGATCGGCCGTGCGTTCAGCGGGCGCCTGTCGGTGGAGAACACCGTGGCCGGCCCGATCACCATCGCCCGCGCCGCCAACGCCAATGCCGAGCGCGGTGCGGCCTGGTACCTGCAGATGCTGGCCCTGCTGTCGCTGAGCCTGGGAATCCTGAACCTGCTGCCGATCCCGATCTTGGACGGCGGTCACCTGCTGTATTACCTTATCGAGCTGGTCAAAGGCAGCCCGGTCAGCGAGCGCGTGATGGCCGCCGGGCAGTACGTGGGCCTGGCGCTGATCGTCGCCCTGATGGGCCTGGCGTTCCACAACGACATCGTCAACAACCTGGTGCGCTGATGCCGGCCCTGCCACTCGACCCGATGCCTCGATCGAAAGATGTCGAAGCCTCGAAACGGCGCCCCGCGGGCGCTAACGAACCCCAACCGGACGTAATGATGACGCGAACCCCTACTCGCCGCCTGCTCGCACTCGCCCTCGCCACGGCGCTGACCTCGGCCGCGGCACCCGCGTTGGCGCAGTCGGCCGACCCGTTCGCACTGGCCGGCGCGCCGGTGCGCGAGCCGGGTTCGTTCACCGTCAGCGACATCCGCGTCGACGGCCTGCAGCGCATCTCCGCCGGTACGGTGTTCACCTACCTGCCGATCGAGCGCGGCGACACCATGGACGGCGCCAAGGCCGGCGAGGCCATCCGCGCGCTGTACAAGACGGGCTTCTTCGAAGACGTGCAGGTCGGCCGCCAGGGCGACATCGTGGTGGTCACCGTGACCGAGCGTCCGGCGATCAACAAGCTGACCCTGACCGGCAACAAGGACATCAAGAGCGAAGACCTGCTGCGCGGCCTGAAGGAAGCCGGCCTGGCCGAAGGCGACACCTTCGACCGCCTGGCCCTGGACAAGGTCACCCAGGAGCTCACCAAGCAGTACAACAACCGCGGCAAGTACAACGTCGAGATCACCCCGACCGTGTCGCGCCTGGACCGCAACCGCGTCGACCTGACCATCACGGTCAAGGAAGGCAAGGCCGCCAAGATTCGCCACATCAATCTGATCGGCAACGAGAAGTTCGCCGAGGAAGACATCGTCGACAGCTGGGAGTCGCGCGAGCACAACTGGCTGAGCTGGTACCGCCGCGACGACCAGTACTCGCGCGAAAAGCTCTCCGGCGACCTGGAAAAGCTCAACAACTACTACCTGGACCGCGGTTACGTCGACTTCAACGTCGAGTCCACCCAGGTCGCCATCAGCGGCGACCGCCAGGACATGTTCATCACCGCCGGCGTCAGCGAAGGCGACCAGTACAAGATCTCCAAGGTCGAGGTCACCGGCGACACGGTGCTGCCCAAGGAGCAGATCGAGCGCCTGGTGATCGTCAAGGCCGACCAGGTGTTCTCGCGCCGCCTGCTGGAAATCAGCTCCGACGCCATCGTCGCCACCCTGGGCAACGTTGGCTACGCCTTCGCCCAGGTCAATCCGATCCCGGACGTGGACCGCGAGAACAAGACCGTCGGCATCAACATGCAGGTGGTGCCGGGCCCGCGCGTGAACGTGCGCCGCGTGGTGTTCAAGGGCAACACCCGCACCGCCGACGAAGTGATGCGCCGCGAAATGCGCCAGTTCGAAGGCAGCTGGTTCTCGCAGGCCGCCATCGACCGCTCCAAGATCCGTCTGCAGGGCCTGGGCTACTTCGAGACCGTGGACGTGGAGACCCAGCCGGTGGCGGGCACCAACGACCAGGTCGACGTGGTCTACAACGTCAAGGAAACCACCTCGGGCAGCTTCGTGTTCGGCCTGGGCTTCTCCCAGCTGACCGGCCTGACCACGCAGATCCAGCTGTCGCAGGCCAACTTCCTGGGCAGCGGCAACCGCGTGTCGGTGCAGGCCAGCCGCAACGACTACCTGCAGCGTTACGACTTCTCGTACACCAACCCGTACTTCACCGACGACGGCATGTCGCTGGGCTACAACCTGTGGTGGCGCGAGTTCGACAACTCCGACTACAACACCGCCCAGTACTCCACCACCAGCGGCGCGGCCCAGGTCGTGCTCGGCCTGCCGATCACCGAGACCGACACCGTCTCGGCCATGTTCGGCATCGACAGCAACGAGATCCTGGTCAGCCGCGGCGGCACCCCGCACAGCCTGGTCGACTACATCGACGCGCTGGGCCAGCGCACCTTCCACGCCTGGCGCGCCGAGTTCGGCTGGTCGCGCAACTCGCTGGACAACCTGCTCACGCCCACCCGCGGCATGCAGCAGCGCGTGTGGCTGGAAATGACCCTGCCCGGCTCCACCGTCGAGTACTACAAGCTCAACTACAACATCTCGAAGTTCTGGCCGATCTCGCGCCACTTCGTGCTCAACACCCGCGCCGAACTGGGCTACGGCGACAGCTACGGCGACGCCGTGACCCGCGTGCTGCCCGATCCGGACGGCGCCGGTCCCGGCTTCTCGCGCACGGTCACCGCCGACGGCCTGCCGTTCTTCGAGAACTTCTACGCCGGCGGCGTGCGCTCGGTGCGCGGCTTCACCGACAACACCCTGGGCCCGCGCGAAGGCGCCTTCGTCGGCGACACCTACACCCAGCCCATCGGCGGTTCGTTCAAGACCGTCGGCTCGCTGGAAATGTACTTCCCGACTCTGCTGGACACCCCGCAGGCGCGCGTGTCGGCGTTCATCGACGTGGGCAACGTGTACAAGGACTACGACGCCTTCGACGCCGGCGAACTGCGCGCGTCCACCGGCATCTCGCTGATGTGGCGTTCGCCGATGGGCCCGATCTCGATCAGCTACGCCTTCCCGATCAAGAAGGAGGACGCCAAGTACAACGCGTCCGGCCAGAAGATCATGGAAGGCGACGAAGTCGAGCGCCTGCAGTTCACCTTCGGCGGCACGTTCTGACGGCCGCCGCCGCGTCGGGCGCGCCATGCTGACACCGGATTTCACCGCGCCCGATTACACCGCGCGCGAACTGGCCGAGCGTTTCGCGCTCGGCCTGCGCGGCGACGGCGAAGTGCGGGTGCGCGGCGTGGGCACCCTGGCCCGCGCCGACAGCGGCCAGCTCGCGTTCCTGGCCAACCCCAAGTACCGCGGCCAGCTGGCCGACAGCGGCGCCTCGGTGGTGGTCATGCGCGAGGCCGATGCCGAGGGTTATGCCGGCACCGCGCTGATCGCCCGCGATCCTTACGCCGCGTTCGCGCGCCTGGCCGCGCTGTTCGAGCCGCGCCCGCTGCGCGAGCCCGGCATCCACCCGTCCGCCGCGATCGACCCCAGCGCCCAGGTCGCCGACGACGCCCACCTGGGCGCCTTCGTCAGCATCGGCGCGCGCAGCCGGATCGAGTCCGGCGCCGTGCTCGGCCCGGGCTGCATCGTCGGCGAGGACTGCGTGGTCGGCGCCGGCAGCGAACTGGTCGCGCGGGTCACCCTGGTCACCCGCGTGCGCCTGGGCCGGCGCGTGCTGATCCACCCCGGCGCGGTGCTGGGCGCCGACGGCTTCGGCCTCGCCCTGGCCCGCGACCCCGACAGCGAGCCGCACTGGATCAAGGTGCCGCAGCTGGGCGGGGTCAGCGTCGGCGACGACTGCGAGATCGGCGCCAACACCACCATCGACCGCGGCGCCATCGAGGACACCGTGCTCGAGGACGACGTGCGCCTGGACAACCAAATTCAGATTGGCCACAACGTCAAAATCGGTGCCCACACCGCCATGGCCGGCTGCTCGGCCGTGGCCGGCAGCGCCCGCATCGGCCGCTACTGCATGGTCGGCGGGGCCGCGGGCATCCTGGGGCACCTGGAGATCTGCGACCGGGTCACGATCACCGCCATGAGCCTGGTGACCTCATCGATCCGCGAGCCCGGCGAGTATTCCTCGGGCACCCCGTTGATGGACAATCTGAGCTGGCGCAAGAACGCCGCCCGCTTCAAGCAGCTCGACGCGCTCGCACGGCGGGTGGCGGCTGCCGACAAGGAACCGAAATGACCGACGTGCAACTCCCGATCGACGTGCCGGCAATCCAGAACCTGCTGCCGCACCGCTACCCCTTCCTGCTGGTCGACCGCGTGGTCGAGTTCGAACCGTTCAAGCGCGTGCTGGCGTACAAGAACGTTACCGCCAACGAGCCGTTCTTCAACGGCCACTTCCCCGGCCACCCGGTGATGCCGGGCGTGCTGGTGGTGGAGGCGCTGGCCCAGGCCGGCGGCATCCTGACCCAGCTGTCCACCCAGTCCAGCGCCGACGGCCGCCTGTTCTATCTGGTCAAGATCGACGGCGCCAAGTTCGTGAAGATGGTCGTCCCCGGCGACCGCCTGGAACTGGACGTGACGGTCAAGCGGGTGATCCGCAACGTCGCCATCTACACCGGCGTGGCGCGCGTGGACGGCGAACAGGTCGCCTGCGCCGAGATCGTCTGCGCCGAGGCCAAGGCCTGAGCGGCACGATGAGCGCACAGATCCATCCCAGCGCGGTCGTGGACACCGGCGCCACACTCGGCACCGGCGTGCGCGTGGGCGCTTTCAGCTATATCGGCCCCGACGTCGAGATCGGCGACGGCACCGAAATCGGCCCGCACTGCGTGATCCAGGGCCCGACCCGGATCGGCCGCGACAACCGCTTCATCGCCCAATGCGCGATCGGCGGCGAGCCGCAGGACAAGAAGTTCGGCGGCGAACGCACCGAGCTGGTCATCGGCGACCGCAACACCTTCCGCGAATTCGTCACCGTCAACCGCGGCACCGGCAACGGCGGCGGCGTGACCACGGTCGGCGACGACAACTGGCTGCTGGCCTACGTGCACGTGGCCCACGACTGCCGTGTGGGCAACCAGTGCGTGTTCTCCAACAACGCCACCCTGGCCGGCCACGTCGAAGTGGGCGACCACGTGATCCTCAGCGGCTTCGCCGGCATCCACCAGTTCTGCCGCATCGGCGCGCACGCCTTCATCGGCATGGGCGCCTTCGTCAACGGCGACGTGCCGCCGTTCGTGATGGTGGCCCAGGACGGTTACGGCCGCCCGCGCGGCATCAACAGCGAAGGCCTCAAGCGCCGCGGTTTCGACGCCGAGCGCATCGCCGCGATCAAGCGCGCCTACCGCGCCCTGTACGTGTCCGGCGCCACCCTGGACGACGCGCGCGCCAAGCTGGCCGAACTGGCCGGCGACAGCGACGACGTGCGCGCGCTGCTGGCCTTCATCGACGCCGGCGAGCGGCCGCTGCTGCGCTGAAACCCAGACAGCCGATCCGGCGACATGCACGCCGGATCGGCCGCTTTGGTGCCTTAATCGTGCCTACGACGCGACTCGTCGCCGCCCGAACCGCGATGGCGATCACGCGCTTTGGCAGGAAGTGACCGCCAAGGACGACGATGGCCGCGCGGCAAGGCACAATGCCGCAGGCAGCTCAGCCCCCGAGCTGACGTCCATGGCGCGCCGCTGTAGCGAACGCGCGGCGTGGGCACGAACCGGAGCCTCCCTTCGCCGATGAACGCCACCGCCGCCCCCGATGCCGCCATCGACGACATCTTCCCCGCCCCGCCCCCGCCGCCGCGGCGCTTCGCCCTGGTCGCCGGCGAGGCCTCGGGCGACCTGCTCGGCGCCGGCCTGATCGCCGAACTCAAGCGCCGCCACCCGGGCGCGCTGTTCGTCGGCGTCGGCGGCGAGCAGATGCGCCAGGCCGGCCTGGACGCCTGGTACGACGCCTCGGAACTGGCGGTGATGGGCCTGTCGGAGGTGCTGCGCCACCTGCCGCGCCTGCTGCGCCTGCGCCGCGACCTGCGCAAGCGCGTGCTGGATTGGAAGCCCGACGTGTTCATCGGCATCGACGCGCCCGACTTCAACCTGGGCGTGGAGCGCTGGCTCAAGCAGCGCGGGGTCAAGACCGTGCACTACGTCAGCCCCTCGGTCTGGGCCTGGCGGGAGAAGCGCGCGGAGAAGATCGGCCGCAGCGCCGACCGCGTGCTGTGCCTGTTCCCGATGGAACCGGCGATCTACGAACGCCACGGCGTGGACGCGCGCTTCGTCGGCCACCCGCTGGCCGACGAGATGCCGCTGCAGCCCGACCGCGACGAAGCCCGCATGCGCCTGGGCCTGGACGACGAAGACCCGGTGCTGGCCTTGCTGCCGGGTTCGCGCGTGGGCGAGATCGAACGCCTGGCCGACGATTTCATCGGCGCCGCCGCGCGCCTGCGCGCGGCCGAGCCGCGCCTGAGCGTGGTCGCGCCCATGGCCAATGCCGGTGCGCGCGCCGCGTTCGAACGCAAGCTCGCCGCGCACCCCGACGCCGCCGCGCTGCGTCCGGCGCTGTACGTGACCGACGGCGGCGCGCGCACGGTGATGACCGCCAGCGACGTGGTCCTGCTGGCCTCCGGCACCGCGACCCTGGAGGCCATGCTGGCCAAGCGGCCGATGGTGGTGGCCTACAAGGTCGCGCCGCTGACCTACACCCTGGTCAAGCGCCTGGGCATGCTCAAGGTCGATACCTATTCCCTGCCCAACGTGCTGGCCGGCGAACGCGTGGTGCCGGAACTGATGCAGCACGATTGCACGCCGGACAAACTCGCCGACGCCACCTTGGCCCTGCTGCGCGACCCGCAACGCGCGGCCGCATTGCCGACGCGCTTCGCCGCCATCCACCAGAGCCTGCGCCGCGACGCGTCCGCGCGCGCCGCCGATGCGGTCGCCGACCTGCTGCCCGCGCATGCGCACGCCTGAGGGCCAACTCGCGCTGGACTTGGCCGTCGCTCGCGGCGCGCAGCGCATCGCCGGCGTGGACGAAGCCGGGCGCGGCCCGCTGGCCGGCCCGGTGGTGGTGGCCGCGGTGGTGCTCGGCCCCGGCCGCACCCCGATCAACGGCCTGGGCGATTCCAAGCAGCTCAGCGCCGAGCGCCGCGAAGCGCTGTACGCGCGCATCGTCGAACGCGCACTGGCCTGGAGCGTGGTGTTCGTCGAGGTCGAGGAAATCGACCGCCTCAACATCTTCCAGGCCACCATGGCCGGCATGCAGCGCGCGGTGAGCGCGGTGGCCCATCAAACCGAACTGGCGCGCATCGACGGCAATGCCCTGCCGCGCGGCCTGCCCTGCCCCGCCGAAGCGCTGATCGGCGGCGACGGCCGCGACCGCGCGATCATGGCCGCCTCGATCCTGGCGAAAGTCTCGCGCGACCGGCACATGCGCGAACTGCATGCGCAATGGCCGCAGTACGGCTTCGACGAACACAAGGGTTATGGCACGCCGGCGCATTTGGCTGCGCTGGCCGCGCATGGGCCGTGCCCGCAGCATAGACGCAGCTTCGCCCCGGTGCGCGCGGCGTTGGGCTTGGGTGCGGCAGAGGCCGAAGCGCTGGGCGCTTGATCTGCGCGGAACGCAATCGACGACGCAAGACCGCAGCTCCGCGTGCCCTCACCCCAACCCCTCTCCCGCAAGCGGGAGAGGGGCTAAAGCAGCAAGCCGCGTCGAATGCATCCCCTCTCCCGCTTGCGGGAGAGGGTTAGGGTGAGGGGATGAGCGCAGCGAATGCTCTTGATCTTCGCTCGGGCACCGAACTCGCCATGCCAATAGAAGACCCGTAGAGCCTGCCCCCGCGAAGGTGGGGGGCGGCGCACAGGAGGTGCGCCGTTTTTCGCTGGCACAGGATGTGCCATCGAAAAATCCCCGCGCCAACTCCGCTCTCGCACGGGAGCTCTGGTGTAGCGTTTTTCTTTGGTTACTTTCTTTTGACGCTTATCAAAAGAAAGTAACCCGGCCGCTTGCGGACGGAAGCTGTTGCTGTTGCTTCAACCAACACACCCAAACACCTTCGCGCGTTCGGAGCTGGTCGCGGCTCACGCCGCTCCTACCCCAAGGCGCCAGAGCAGACCCCACGCTGATCTAGGGCTTGGTCGTAGCTGCGGATTCGCGGCCGCAGCGTGCGCAGCTTCTACAGGGGGTGCTCGTGGGATTCGTCGTGATTTTGGATTCTCGGTCGCGGCTTACGCCGCTCCTACCCCAAGGCAAAGCGCGGCGCGACCGCCCATCGGCTGAACGGGCGCCGCGTGCCCTACGTCACAGCGACTTTCCGCCCGCGCGTCCAGGCTGAGCAACCAAGCATGCTGCCACGGCATCCAAAGGACTGGGTCGAGGCGCCACCGGCCGGTGCCCGACACCTGCCCCCTGGCCGGAGACGGAGGTGCTCCATGCGCATGCCCCATCCGACCCCCACCGCGCAGCCCTTGCCGTTCGAGTCCGGCGCCGATTCCCCGCCTGCGACCGAACCGGCCATGGCCCTGCGCCCGGCCGCGATCGCCGCCTTCGACGCCCTGGTCCACGAGCTCTACCCCGACGCCGCGCGCGTCGACGCCACCCGCCTGCAGCGCCTGGCGGCCTGGCTCAGCGCGATGCCGCCGGCGCAGGCGCGTGCGACCGTGGACGAACGCTTGCAGCGCCTGCAGGAACTGCGCGCGATGGACGCCGATCCCGACTGGGACAGCACACCCCCGCTGCGCGCGCGCCTGGGCAAACTGCTGGCCTACGTCGACGACGGCGACGACCTGATCCCCGACCGGGTGCCGCTGCTGGGCCTGCTCGACGACGTGCTGCTGGTGGAACTGGCCTGGCCCGCGTTCGCCGAGGAAGCCGAGGACTACCGCGACTTCTGCGCCTATCGCGACAGCCACCGCCCGCAGGAACCACACCTGCAGGAGCATGGCGAGCCGCTGCGCGCGGCCTGGCTGCGCGAGCGCCTGGACGAGATGGCCCTGGCGCAGCACCGCGTGCGCGTGCACGATCACCACTACGCCCCCAGCTTCCACGCCGCCGAGTCGCCGTTCCGGGTGACCTGAGCGGGCGACCGGACGCGGCCGGAAGGCGCCGGCAACACGCGGGCAAAGCCGGCGATCGCCGCGCAACGGCGGCGATCGGCGCGGCCGGTCGCGGCCGGCGCGGGCGCCGGGAAAGTCAAGCCTTGTTCCCTGCGGCCGGGCTGCTAACCTGCGGACTGTCACGCCGGCCGTCGCATGTCCGCTCGCTTCGTTCATCTCCACCTGCATAGCGAATACTCGCTAGCCGACTCGACGATCCGCATCGGCGAGTTGGTCAAACGCTGCGCGGCCCTGGGCCAGCCGGCGGTGGCGCTGACCGACCTGGACAACCTGTTCGCGGCGGTCAAGTTCTACAAGGCCGCCGAGGGCGCCGGCCTCAAGCCCATCATCGGCGCCGACGTCGGCCTGGCCGACGGCAACGAAACGCCCTCGCAGATGACCCTGCTATGCCGCGACCGCGGCGGCTACCTGACCCTGTCGCGCCTGCTCAGCCGCGCCTGGCTGGAAGGCCACCGTGTCGATGGCGTGGTGCTGCGGCCGGAATGGTTGCGCGAGGACAACGGCGGCCTGTTCGCGATGGCCGGCCGCCACAGCCTGGCCGGGCGCCTGGCCGTGGCCGGCCGCCACGAGCTGGCCGAGGCCTGGATCGCCGACTGGCAGGGCGTGCTCGGCGACCGCCTGCACCTGGAACTCACCCGCACCCGCCGCGACGGCGAGGACGCGTTCAACGCCTTCGCCCTGCACGCCTCGAGCAAGCGCGGCCTGGCGGTGGTGGCCAGCAACGATGCCCGCTTCCTCGACGCCGAAGGCTTCGAAGCGCACGAGGCGCGCGTGTGCATCGCCTCCGGCCGCGTGCTCGACGATCCCAAGCGCCCGCGCGACTACAGCGCCGAGCAGTACCTCAAGTCCAGCGAGGAAATGGCGCAGCTGTTCGCCGACGTGCCCGACGCGATCGACAACGCGCTGGCCCTGGCCACGCGCTGCAACGTCGAGCTCAAGCTGGGCGAATACGCACTGCCGGCGTTCCCGGTGCCCAGCGAGCACACCATCGAAAGCTGGCTGCGCAACTCCGCGCGCGACGGCCTGGAACAGCGCTTGGAAAAGGCGCCGCTGGCGCCGGGCAAGACCCGCCAGGACTACGACGAGCGCCTGGACGTCGAGCTGGACGTCATCATCAAGATGGGCTTCCCCGGCTACTTCCTGATCGTGGCCGACTTCATCAACTGGGCCAAGGACCACGGCATTCCGGTGGGCCCGGGCCGCGGTTCCGGCGCCGGTTCGCTGGTGGCCTGGGCGCTGGGCATCACCGACCTGGACCCGCTGCCCTACGACCTGCTGTTCGAGCGGTTCCTCAACCCGGAACGCGTGTCGATGCCCGACTTCGACATCGACTTCTGCATGGACCGCCGCGACGAGGTCATCGACTACGTCGCCGGCAAGTACGGCCGCGACCGGGTCAGCCAGATCATCACCTACGGCACCATGGCGGCCAAGGCGGTGGTGCGCGACTCCGGCCGCGTGCTCGGCCACCCCTACGGCTTCGTCGACGGCATCGCCAAGCTGATCCCCAACACCCTGGGCATCAGCCTGGACGACGCGTTGGGCGAGTCCGAAGCCGCGCGCAAGGACAGCAACCTGGCCTCGGCCGACCTGATCCAGCGCTACCACAACGAAGAGGACGTGCGCGACCTGCTCGACCTGGCGCGCAGCCTGGAAGACCTGACCCGCAACGCCGGCAAGCACGCCGGCGGCGTGGTCATCGCGCCCTCGCCGCTGTCGGACTTCTGCCCGCTGTTCGCCGAACACGACGGCGAGGGCCGCGGCCGCAACCCGGTCACCCAGTTCGACAAGGACGACGTCGAAGCCGTCGGCCTGGTCAAGTTCGACTTCCTCGGCCTGCGCACGCTGACCATCATCGATTGGGCGGTGAAGGCGATCAACGAACGCCGCGCCGGCGCCGGCGAGGCGCCGCTGGACATCACCGCACTGGAGCTGGGCGACGTGCCCACCTACGAGCTGTTCGCGCGCGGCGACACCGTGGCCGTGTTCCAGTTCGAATCGCGCGGCATGCGCGAACTGCTCAAGCGCGCCAAGCCCGACACCTTCGAAGACATCATCGCGCTGGCCGCGCTGTTCCGCCCCGGCCCGCTGGGCTCGGGGATGGACCGCGAATGGGTCGACCGCAAGCACGGCCATACCGAAGTCACCTACCCGCACGATTCGCTGGAACCGGTGCTGTCGCCGACCTACGGCGTCATCGTGTACCAGGAACAGGTGATGCAGATCGCCCAGGTGCTGGCCGGCTACACGCTGGGCGGCGCCGACATGCTGCGCCGCGCGATGGGCAAGAAAAAGCCCGAGGAAATGGCGAAGGAGCGCGCCAAGTTCGAGGCCGGTTGCGAAGAGCGCGGCATTCCGCCCAAACAGGCGACGCCGATCTTCGACCTGATGGAGAAGTTCGCCGAGTACGGCTTCAACAAGTCGCACTCGGCCGCCTACGCCCTGGTCGCCTACCAGACCGCGTGGCTGAAGGTGCACTACCCGGCCGAGTTCATGGCCGCGACCTGCTCGTCGGACATGGACAACACCGACAAGGTGGTGAACTTCCTCGACGAAGCACGGGTGATGGGCCTGACCGTGCTGCCGCCGCACGTCAACGCCTCGGCCTACATGTTCGAGGCCATCGGCGACAACGAGCCGGGCAAGCCCGCGCGCGGCGACACCATCCGCTACGGCCTGGGCGCGGTGAAGGGCGTGGGCCGCGGCGTGTGCGAGGCCATCGTCGAGGCGCGCCGCGCCGGCCCGTACGACGACCTCATGGATTTCTGCAAGCGCGTGGACAGCGGCAAGCTCAACCGCCGCGCGCTGGAAGCGCTGATCAACGCCGGTGCGCTCGATGGCCTGGGCAAGAACCGCGCGAGCCTGATGCTGCAGGTGCCCGAGGCGCTGCGCGCGACCGACCAGTTGGCCAAGGAGCGCGAGGCCGGCCAGGTCTCGCTGTTCGGCGGCTTCGAAGCCGCGGCGCCGGCGCTGCACCTGGACCTGCCCGAGACCGAGGAGTGGCCACTGGCGCAGCTGCTGTCGGGCGAGCGCGACACCCTGGGCCATTACCTCAGCGGCCACCCCTTCGATCCCTACCGCGAAGAACTGCGCGCGCTGGTCGGTTCCGACCTGGGCGAATTGGACCGGATCTGGGAGAAGCGCCCGGAAAGCGCGCGCGGCGGCTGGCGCCCGGAACTGGAAGTGATCGTCGCCGGCCAGGTCGTGGGCCTGCGCAAGAAGGGCGACAGCCAGATGTTCGTGCAGATCGAGGACGGCCGCGGCCGCCTGGAGTGCGCGTTCTTCTCCGAAACCTATAGCGAGTTCGCCTCGCTGCTCGCGCGCGACCGCCTGCTGATCGTGCAGGGCGGTCTGCGCGAGGACGCCTTCAGCGGCGGCTTCGCCCTACGCGCGCAGCGCTGCTGGGACTACGCCCAGGTTTGCGCGCGCCACGCCCAGCGCCTGTCGCTGCGCCTGGACCTGCGCGTGCCCGGCACCTGGCAGCGCGTGGACGCGCTGCTGACCAAGAACCGCCCCGGCCAGACCCCGATCCGCCTGGACCTGCTGCGCGCCGGCGCGGCCGGCATGCTCGACCTCAACGGCAACCAGTCGGTGCGCGTGGACGCCGACCTGGTCGGGATCCTGCGTGCCCAGCCCGGCGTGCGCGCGGTCAAGCTGGCGCTGTCCAAGCCCTGGGCCAAGGCCCAGGAGTGAGTTACCGGGCCGTCGCGCGCGTCGCGGCCGCCGATCCCATTCCCAGCCCTACCACTCGGTACGGTCCCCGCCCCTGGGCTAGACTGTGCCCCTTTACGGCCCCGGCCCGAGCATGAACCCGAACTACCTCGACTTCGAGCAGCCCATCGCCGACCTGGAAGCCAAGATCCAGGAACTGCGCCACGCCAGCAGCGGCCCGGCGGTGGACATCGACTCCGAGATCCATGCCCTGCAGGACAAGCTGCGTCTGCGCACCGCGCAGATCTTCCGCGACCTCAGCCCGTGGCAGATCTCGCAACTGGCCCGCCACCCGGCCCGCCCCTACACCCTGGACTACGTGCGCGTGATCTGCGACGAGTTCCAGGAACTGGCCGGCGACCGCGCCTTCGCCGACGATGCCGCCATCGTCGGCGGCCTGGGCCGCATCGACGGCCGCGCCGTGGTCATCATCGGCCACCAGAAGGGCCGCGACACCAAGAGCAAGATCAAGCGCAACTTCGGCATGCCGCGCCCCGAGGGCTACCGCAAGGCGCTGCGCCTGATGAAGCTGGCCGAACGCTTCAAGCTGCCGCTGCTGACCTTCATCGACACCGCCGGCGCCTGGCCGGGCATCGACGCCGAAGAGCGCGGCCAGTCCGAAGCCATCGCCCGCAACCTGCTGGAAATGGCCGAACTCAAGATCCCGGTGATCTGCACCGTGATCGGCGAAGGCGGCTCCGGCGGCGCCCTGGCCATCGGCGTGGGCGACCGCACCCTGATGCTGGAATACAGCACCTACTCGGTCATCACCCCCGAAGGCTGCGCCTCGATCCTGTGGAAGACCGCCGACAAGGCCAAGGACGCGGCCGAACAGCTGGGCCTGACCGCCAAGCGCCTGTCCGAGCTGGGCTTGATCGACAAGGTCGTGCGCGAACCCATCGGCGGCGCCCACCGCAACCCCAAGCAGATGGCCACCCGCCTCAAGGCCGTGCTGCTCAACGAGCTCGACGCGCTCGAGCGGATCCCCACGCCGGAGTTGCTGCAGCGCCGTTACGAGCGGCTGCGCGGTTACGGCGCTTACGAGGCCGCGTAAGCGCAGGATCGCCATCGGTGAGCGCTTGGCCGAAATGGGTGATCGGCGCGGCGTTGGCGCTCGTTTTCGCGTTCGTGGCTTTCATCTACGGCCTGTACTGGTACGGCGCGGCTGCGCTGCCTGCCGAGTTGCCGCGCCCGCGATATGCCTATACCGATGCAGTCCGGGCCGACTACTGGGCCTCCCTGGGTGGCCGCGGCCCTATCGTCGTGGAGCGATGGAATCCGCTGACGCTCTGTTGGCATGTGTACACCGAAGTCCAAGAGCCCGGCCCTCATCCACGCCGCCCCGATTTCCTGATGGTGCAGTCTGTCGCCCGCCAGATTTCGGCCGACCACCAACTTCACCAGCTACGTTCGCGCCGCCCCCTTGCCGAAATCGCCGCGTTGATCCGGGTGAGCAGGGAACGATCCCCGGAACAAATCGTCGATCTAGTACTAGACGAGGGATGGATGGGACTTAATACGCGAGGTCTGCGCGAGGCCGCTCCCGCATACTTTGGCGTGACGCATGAACGGCTCACACGAGCGGAACGTCTCGCGCTGTTCGGCCTGATGAAAGGCCCGTCGTACTTCGACCCGAACCGCGATCTGGAACGTTTTCGTACTCGCTATGCCTACGTAGCCCAGGTTGCCGGCACCCCACCCGACCGCATCGACCCTGAGCGCGATCTCGCACGATTGATCCTGACTCCGCCAACGACATCGCCGACCGAGCAACGGCCATGACCACCCCCGCCGACCTCGAACACCTGCGCGACGGCCTCAAGCGCAAACTCAGCGAGGCCGACATCGTCGCGCAAGCGCATAAGATCAAGGACCGCGTCATTCGCGAGGAATGGACGCAACTGATAGGCAAACGCCATCCCGGCGACGAAATCTGGGAATACGCCTGGATTGCCGAGCCGCGCGCAAATATGAGCGCGTCCTACTCGCTAGGCTGGTGCCTGCTGCGCGGCGACCGCATCGTCGACGCGTACATGCACTCCACGTCCTGAGACCACGCTACTACCAAGCCCGCAAGTACTGGTCCGGCGCATGCAGCTTCGCGCCCAGCTCGGCCGCAGCGCGGCGCGGGAAGTAGGGATCGCGCAGCAGTTCGCGCGCCAGCAGCACCACGTCGGCCTCGCCGTCCTCGACGATGCGTTCGGCCTGCGCCGCATTGGTGATCTGGCCGACCGCGCCGGTGGCGATCTCGGCCTCGCGGCGGATGCGCGCGGCGAACGGCACCTGGTAGCCCGGGCCGTCGGCGATGCGCACGCCCGGCATCAGGCCGCCGCTGGACACGTCGATCAAGTCCACACCCAGCGGCTTGACCACGCGCGCCAGTTCGATGCTCTGCTCGATGTCCCAGCCGCCTTCCAGCCAGTCGGTGGCGGAGATGCGCAGCCACAGCGGCAGGCGCTCGGGCCAGACCTCGCGCACCGCCGTCAGCACTTCGCGCAGCAGGCGCGTGCGGCTGTCGAAATCGCCGCCGTAGCCGTCGCTGCGGCGGTTGCTCAGCGGCGACAGGAATTCGTGCAGCAGGTAGCCGTGCGCGGCATGGATTTCGATGAGCTGGAAGCCCGCTGCCAGGGCGCGGTGCGCGGCCGCGGCGAAATCGTCGATCACATTGGCCAGGCCGCAGCCGTCCAATGCGCGCGGCGCCAGCGAACCGTCGGCGAACGGCAGTGCCGACGGCGCCACCGGCGTCCAGCCGCCGTAGCCCGGGGCGATCGCGCGGCCGCCCAGCCACGGCGGCTCCACGCTGGCCTTGCGGCCGGCGTGCGCCAGCTGCATGCCGGGCACGGCGCCGTTGGCGCGCAGGAAGCAGGCGATCTCCGACCAGGCCTCGCCCTGGCGGTCGTTCCAGATACCGGTGTCGCTGGGCGAAATGCGGCCCTCGGGCGAGACCGCGGTGGCCTCGGTCAGCACCACGCCCGCGCCGCCCACCGCGCGGCTGCCCAGATGCACCAGGTGCCAATTCTCGGGCATGCCGTCGATGGCCGAGTACTGGCACATGGGCGACACCGCGATGCGGTTGCGCAGGGTCACGGAGCGTTGCGTGCAGGGGTCGAACAGGCGGGCCAACGGGACGTCTCGGTAGTGGATGGCGGAAAAATAAGCCCGCGCCGTCGCGCTTACAGCGCCATCGGTGGGTTGCTCCGTCCCACCGCCGTGGCACCATCGCCGCATGCCGTCGCCGCCGCCCTTCACCACCGCCGACCCGCTGCACGATCTGCCGGCGGGCGCGCTGTGCGTGGGCTACAGCGGCGGCCTGGATTCCACGGTCCTGCTGCATCTGCTGGCCGCACAACCGGCCGTGCGCGCGCTGGGCCTGCGTGCCTGGCACGTGCATCACGGCCTGCACCCGCAGGCCGAGGATTGGCTCGCGCACTGCCGCCAAACCTGCGCGGCACTCAGTGTTCCGTTGACGGTGTCGCGCGTGCAGGTGCGACCGGACGGCGACGGCCCCGAGGCCGCCGCGCGGCGCGCGCGTCATGCCGCCTTCGCCGAAGGCCTGGAAACCGGCGAAACCCTGGCCCTGGCCCATCACCGCGACGATCAGGCCGAAACCTTCCTGCTGCGCGCGCTGCGCGCCTCCGGCCCCGACGGCCTGGCGGCGATGCGGCGCTGGCGCGACTGCGGCCGCGGCCGGCTGTGGCGGCCGCTGCTGGACCTGCCACGCAGCGAATTGCTCGCGTACGCGCAGGCACAGGGCCTGCGCTGGATCGACGACCCCAGCAACGCCGACGACCGCTACGACCGCAACTACCTGCGCCAGCGCGTGCTGCCGCTGCTGCGCGAGCGCTGGCCGCAAGCCGATGCCGCGCTGGCCGCGTCGGCAGGCTTGAGCGCACAGGCCGCGCAATTGCTGGAACAGGACGACGCGCTCGCCCTGGCCCAGGCGCGCAGCCTGGACCCGCAGGCGCTGTCGCGCGCCGCGCTGCGCGCGCTGCCGTCCGCACGGCGCGCACGCGTGCTGCGGCGCTGGATCGCCGACCTGGGCCTGCCGCCGCTGCCGGCCCAGGGCGTGGCGCGCATCGAGGCCGAACTGCTGGACGCACGCGCCGACGCCGAAGCGGCCTATGCCTGGCACGGCGCACGCGTGCAGGCCTGGCGCGATCTGCTGCACGCCGCGCCCGCGCGCGCGCCGCTGCCGCAGGACTGGCAGACGCCCTGGGACGGCCGCGCGCCGCTGGCCCTGCCCGGCGGCGGCGAATTGCGCCTGCTCGGCGCCGACGCGCTGGACGCGCCCGTGCGCGCGCATACGCGCCAGGGCGGCGAGCGCATCGCCCTGCCCGGCCGCGAGCACCATCACGCGCTCAAGCACGTGCTGCAGGACCTGGGCCTGCCGCCGTGGGAGCGCGCGCGCCTGCCCCTGCTGTCGTGCGGCGACGAACTGCTGGCCGTGGGCGACCTGGCCTACGCCGCGGGCTTCGACCGCTGGCTGCGCGAGCGCGGCGCGCGCCTGTTGTGGACGCCCTGAACGCCCGCGCGCGTTGACCCGGCGCACCCCGCGCCGCACACTTGTCGCATGCCCCGCAAAGCCGCCGATACCGCCGCCAACCCCTCGCCCGTGGCCGACTTCGAACAGTCGCTGGACGCGCTCGAGCAACTGGTGGAAAAGATGGAACACGGCGAGATGAGCCTGGAAGACTCGCTGGCCGCCTACGAACGCGGCGTGGGCCTGTACCGCCGCTGCCAGACCGCGCTGGAACAGGCCGAGCTGCGCGTGCGCCTGCTCAGCGACCCGCAGGATCCGGACAGCGCCCAACCCTACGGCGCGCTCCCGCCCGCCGATGCGTGATCCGCGCCTGGCCGGCTGGCGCGAACGCGCCGATGCCGCGCTCGCGCGCGCGCTGCCCGACCCCGCCGCCTCGCCGCAGGCTCTGCACGCGGCCATGCGCCACGCCGTGCTGCTCGGCGGAAAGCGCATGCGCCCGCTGCTGGTCTACGCCGCCGGCACCCTGTTCGATGCCGACGAGGCCGCGCTGGACGCGCCCGCGGCGGCGGTGGAGCTGATTCACGCCTATTCCCTGGTCCACGACGACCTGCCGGCCATGGACGACGACGCCCTGCGCCGCGGCCAGCCCACCGTGCACGTGGCCTACGACGAAGCCACCGCGATCCTCGCCGGCGACGCGCTGCAGTCGCTGGCCTTCGCCGTGCTGGCCGACACGCCCGTGGCCGACGGCGTCCGCGTCGCCCTGCTGCGCACGCTGGCCGAGGCCGCCGGCGCAGCCGGCATGTGCGGCGGCCAGGCCCTGGACCTCGCCGCCACCGGCGGCGGCGCCTCGCTGGACCTGGCCGCGCTGGAACGCCTGCACGCGCTCAAGACCGGCGCCCTGATCCGCGCGGCCGTGCGCATGGGCGCGTTGTGCGGCCACGCCGGCAGCGGCGCGCTGGCCGCGCTGGACCGCTACGCGCAAGCGCTGGGCCTGGCCTTCCAGGTCCGCGACGACATCCTCGACGTGGAAGGCGACAGCGACACGCTGGGCAAGACCGCGGGCAAGGATCAGGCCCAGGCCAAGGCTACGTTCCCGGCGCTGATCGGCTTGGAGGGTTCGCGCGAGCGCCTGCGCACGCTGGCCGCCGAGATGCGCGATGCGCTGGCGCCGTTCGGCGACAAGGCGAGCGTGCTGCAGGAATTGGGCGAGTTCGCGGCGCAGCGGGATCATTGATTCGCGGTTGAAGCTTGGGCTCACGAGCATGCGCCGCGACCAGTTACTTCGCGCGCCCTCACCCCAACCCCTCTCCCGCAAGCGGGAGAGGGCTAACAACAGCAAGCAGCTTCGGATGGATCCCCTCTCCCGTTTACGGGAGAGGGCTAGGTGAGGGGATGAGCGCGCAGCGCGAAGGCTCTTGATCCTCGCTCGGGCACCGAACTCGCCGCGCCAACAGCAGACCCGGAGGGCGGCGCACAGGATGTGCGCCGTTTTTCGCTCGGGCAGGGATGCCCGATCGGAAAATCCCCGCGCATGCATCGATCTCGCAGGGGAGCTCTGGGGAAGCGTTTTTCTTTGGTTACTTTCTTTTGACGCTTATCAAAAGAAAGTGACCCGGCCGTTTACGGACGGAAGCTGTTGTTGTTGCTTCAACCAACCCACCCACACACTTTCGCGAGTTCGGAGCGGATCGCGGCTCACGCTCCTACAGAAGGCGCAGACCCGACAGAGATCGAAGCTTTCGTCGTAGTTGCGGGTTCGCGGTCGCAGCTTGCGCAGCTCCTACGGGGGGCTCGTAGGATTCGTCGTGATTGTGGAGGCGCGGTCGCGGCTCACGCCGCTGCCACCCCAAGGCGTGCCGACCAAAACGAAACGGGCCCGGCGATGCCGGGCCCGTTCGGTGTAGCTATGCCGCTGCGATCACTTGATCAGGCGCAGCGCGAACGGATAGCGATAACGCTCGCCGCCATTGGCCTTGATGCCGGCGATGATGTAGAACACGATCGACGCCAGCCACAGCAGCATCGTCAGGATGCCGGCCAGGCCGAAGGTGATCACCGTCAGGATGAACAGCGCCACGTAGGCGATCAGCAGCGTGATGTTGAAGTTCAGCGCTTCCTTCGACTGATCGATCAGGAACGCCTTGTCGGCCTTGTCCTTGTTGATCAACCAGATGATCAGCGGGACGATGAAGCCGGCGATGATGCCCGACAGATGGGTGATCAGCGCCAGGGTCCGATCTTCGGAGTTTCCGCTATCGGACGTTTCGTTGATATCGCTCATTCCTTGTTTCCCCTTTCCGTAAATCCGTTGGATGGACATGGATCCGGCCCTTGCGGCCGCCCCCAGCCGGCCCACTCTCGGCCGCGTCGCCTGCGCTGTCAAGAACGCAGTTGCGCGGCCCACGGGCGCGTTTCCCAGACAACGGCACCGGCGCCGCGCGGCGGCCAGCCGGCATCGCCGGGCAGGATGACGCGCGCCGATGACAGGCGCGCGTCGGCGCGGCTCAGGCCTCGTCGCCGCCGCTGTCGCCGGCCACGGTCATGCGGCCGATCAGGATCGAACCGGTGCGCACCTGCGAGCGCGTTTCCACGTCGTCGCCCACCGCCTCGATCGCCGCGTACATCTGCTTGAGGTTGCCGGCCACGGTGATGCCGTCCACCGGGTACTGGATCTGTCCGTTCTCGACCCAGAAGCCCGACGCGCCGCGCGAATAGTCGCCGGTGATGGTGTTGACGCCCTGCCCCATCAGATCGGTGACCAGCACGCCGCGGCCCATGCCGCGCATCAGCTCGTCCAGGCCGCCGGCGTTGGCCGCGACCTGCACGTTGTGCACGCCGCCGGCGTTGCCGGTGCTGGCCAGGCCCAGCTTGCGCGCCGAGTAGCTGCCCAGCAGGTAGCGCTGCAGCACGCCGCCGAGCACGATCGGCGCCTCGCGCGTGGCTACGCCCTCGGCGTCGAAGGCCGAGGAATGCAGGCCGCGTGGCAGGAACGGCTTTTCTTCGATCGCGAACCAGTCCGGGAACAGCTGGGTGCCGGCGGCATCGAGCAGGAAGCTCGCGCGCCGGTACAGGGCGCCACCAGAGATCGCGCCCAGCAGGTGACCAATCAGCGCGCGCGCGGCCTCGGCCGCGTACAGCACTGGGTACTCGCCGGTAGCGACCGGGCGCGGGGCCAGGCGCGCCACCGCGCGCTCGGCGGCGCGGCGGCCGATGGACGCGGCCGATTCCAAGTCCTCGGCGGCCAGGGCGATGCTGTACCAGCCCTCGCGCTGCATGGCCTCGCCGCGGCCGGCGATCAGGGCGCAGCTGACGCTGTGCTGGGTGCCGCCCTCGCGGCCGACGAAGCCGTGCGAATTGGCGTACACGCCCAGGCTGCCGCCGGTGCCGACCGAGGCGCCGTCGGAGTTCTCGATGCGGCCGTCGAACTCGCGCCCGGCCTGCTCGCAGGCCAGGGCCAGGTCCACCGCTCGGTCCGCTTCCAGCATCCAGGGGTGCCAGCCGTCGTAGGCGCGCCAGTCGGCGGCGGCCTGGGCCGAGGCCATGAGCTCGGGGTCGGCGAGGCCGGCGGCCGGGTCGTCCTCGGTGTAGCGGGCGATGGCGCAGGCCTGCTCCACCGTGGCCTCCAGGCTGTCGTCGCGCAGGTCGGCGGTGCTGGCGCTGCCCTTGCGCTGGCCGAAGTAGACGGTGACGGCGATGCCGCGGTCGCGGGTGGCCTCGACCGTCTCGACCTCGCCCATGCGCACGTTGACGTTCAGGCCGGTCTCCTCCGAGCACGACACCTCGGCCTGGCTGGCGCCGCGGCGGCGCGCGGAGGCCAGCAGGCGCTGGGACAGCTCGGACAGCGCGTCCAGGCGCGTTTCCGGGTCGGCGATGACGTGGGCCGGCAGGACGTTACGGGGGGCGACTGCGTTCAATGGCTTATCCTTGGCTGCCCGCGGCGCGACGCGCCGCCGGTCTGTTCAGTTCGTAAGGGTAACGAGGTCGTAGCGATGCGCGGTAGAGACGAAGAAACCGGCGAGTTTTTCAGCCCCAGCCGCAGCCAGAACCGGCGCGAAGCGCTGGAGGTGCTGGCCCTGGGCGAGCAGTTGTCCAAGCTCACCGATGCGCAGTTGGCGCGGCTGCCGGTGCCGGAGTCGCTGCTGCCGCACATCCGCGAGTGCCGCCGCATCACCGCGCACATCGCCCACAAGCGCCAACTGGCGTATCTGGCCAAGCAGATGCGGCGCGAGGACGACGCCACGCTGGAAGCGATCCGCGACGCGCTGGACGTCAACGGCGAGGCCTCGCGGCGCGAGGTGGCGGCCATGCACCGGGTCGAGGCCTGGCGCGAGCGCCTGCTCGAGGGCGGCGACGCGGCGCTGGCCGAACTGATCGACGAATACCCGCAGGCCGACCGCCAGCGCCTGCGCCAGCTGGTGCGCAACACCCTGGAAGAGCGCAAGCGCAACAAGCCGCCGCATTCGTTCCGCGAGCTGTACCGCGAGCTGCGCACGTTGGTGCTGGGCAGCGCGGAAACCGGCGACGACGACCTGACGGCCGACGACGAGGCGTAAGCGCGCCTCACCACGTCAGTTCTCCCACCGTCATTCCGGCGAAAGCCGGAACCCATTTTGATCTTCGTTCCACTTCAAGTACGAAGAGCGAAAGCAACATGGGTTCCGGCTTTCGCCGGAATGACGGTTGTGAAACTGCGGCTCGCCAAACCCAGCCGCCTCACGCGCTGGTGCCGCCCACGGTCAATCCGTCGATCAGCAACGACGGCTGGCCCACGCCCACCGGCACGCTCTGCCCGTCCTTGCCGCACACGCCCACGCCCTCGTCCAGGGCCAGGTCGTGTCCGATCATGCGCACCTTCTGCATGGTCTCCGGGCCGTTGCCGATCAGGGTCGCGCCCTTCACCGGCGCGGTGATCCTGCCGTCTTCGATCAGATAGGCCTCGGTGGCCGAGAACACGTACTTGCCGTTGGTGATGTCGACCTGGCCGCCGCCGAAGTTGACCGCGTACAGGCCCTTCTTGACCGAGCGGATCATCTCTTCCGGATCGTGCTGGCCGGCGAGCATGTAGGTGTTGGTCATGCGCGGCATCGGCAGGTGGGCGAAGGACTCGCGGCGGCCGTTGCCGGTGGGCGCCATGCCCATCAGGCGGGCGTTGAGCGTGTCCTGCATGTAGCCCACCAGCACACCGTCCTCGATCAGGGTGGTGCAGTTGGTGGGCGTGCCTTCGTCGTCGATGTTGAGCGAACCGCGCCGGCCCGGCAGGGTGCCGTCGTCGACGATGGTGACGCCGGGCGAGGCCACGCGCTGGCCCATGCGGCCGGCGTAGGTCGAGGTGCCCTTGCGGTTGAAGTCGCCTTCCAGGCCGTGGCCCACGGCCTCGTGCAGCAGCACGCCCGGCCAGCCGCTGCCCAGCACCACCGGCATCACCCCGGCCGGCGCGTCGACCGCGTCCAGGTTGACCAGGGCCTGGCGCAGCGCTTCGCGCGCCAGCGCCTCGGGCTTGCCGCCGGCGAACAGCTCGGCGTAACCGTAGCGGCCGCCGCCGCCGGCGTAGCCGCTCTCGCGGCGGCCGTTGTGCTCCACGATCACCTGCACGTTCAAGCGCACCAGCGGCCGCACGTCGGCGGCGAGCACGCCGTCGCTGCGCGCCACCAGCACGGTGTCGACGCCGCCGGACAGGCTGACCATGACCTGGCGCACGCGCGGGTCGGCGGCGCGCAGCAGCTGGTCCAGCTTGCGCAGCGCCTCGACCTTGTCCTCGTTGGCCAGTTCGTCGATCGGGTCCTGCGCCGGGTACAGCGAGCGGCCGCCGCCGCGCACCAGCGCGCGCGCGTTATGCGCGGCGCCGTCGCGGGCGATCGCGCGCGCGGATTTCGACGCCGCCAGCAGGGCGTCGCCGTTGATCTCGTCGGAATAGGCGAAGCCGGTCTTCTCGCCGCTGATCGCGCGCACGCCCACGCCCTGCTCGATCGAGTGCGAACCGTCCTTGACGATGCCGTCCTCCACCGACCAGCTCTCGCGGCGCGCGTGCTGGAAATACAGGTCGCCGAAATCGATGCCCGGCCCCAGCAGGGTGCCGAAGGTGCGTTCCAGGCCGCCGGCGTCCAGCCCAGCGGGCAGCAGCAGGCGGGATTCGGCGAGTTGCAGGGGCAGCGTCATGGGGCGTCCGGGCGGGAGTCAGGGGGACATGCTAACCGGCGCCGGGCGGCGGCGTTCGGGGGAGGCCGGCGGCGCGGGATCAAGCAATAGGTGGCGCCGGGGCGGCCGCGATTCAAGCCGGTGCCGGCCGCACGGTCGCCCCCTTTTGAAAATGGGGGAACAGAAGCTACAGCGCCGTGCGTACCGCCGAGCCGCCGGAGGCCGCCGCGTCGGCCGCGCGGCTCTGCTCGCGCGTCATCACCTCGACCTTGGGCTCCTTCCAGGGCCCGGTCACGCGGTAGGTCTTGGCGCCGATATTGCTCAGCGGCTTCTGCAGCACGGTGCCGGCCGCCGCGCCGATGGCCGCGCCAACCGGGCCGGCGGCGATCGCGCCCACCGCGGTCAGCAGGTTGCCGGTCTTGGGCCGCACTTCCACGGTCTGGTCGTAGCTTTGCGCGCGCAGGTTGGTCGAACCGCGGATGTTGATGGCCGCGGCCGGGCCGTCGATCACCAGGTCGTCGCTGCGCGCGCTGCCGGCGCCGAAACGCACGTTGCCGGCGACCTTGTTGAAGGCGAAGCCCTTGGAGAAGAAGTCGCGGAAGTCCAGGGTCAGGCGGCGCGGCAGCTGGGCGATGCTGAGCAGGCCGATGACCCGGCCGGTGCCGGGTTCCACCTCGAGCAGACGGCCGTCGCGCGCGTCCAGGTGCAGGTTGCCTTCCATGGTGCCCAGCGCGAACGCGGCCGGACTGCCCGGCCAGGCGGCGTCGAAGCGCACCTTGGCCTTGCCGCCGCCGACGCGCCCGCCGAAACCGAAGCCGTCCAGCAGCGCGCCGGCATCGCCGGTGTCGATGGTCATCAGCAGGTGGGTGCGCGCGCTGGCGCCGCGCCCGGTCCAGTCGCCACTGAGATCGATGGCCTGTTTGTCGGCGCGGGTCTGGATCTGTTCGATGCGCATGCCCGTGGCGGTGGGCCGGGTGCGCACGCGCGCGCTGCCCATGCGCGCATCGCCCAGACGCAGGTCGGCGATGTCGATGGTCAGCGGCGGCACCTGCGACGGCGCGATGCCGTTGTCGACCGCGGCCGCGGCCGGCACGGCGATGCCGTTGGAGGTCGCGCTCGCTGCGGGCGCTGCGGTGGATGCGGCCGCTGCGGCCGGTGCCGCCGGCACGCGCCAATAAACCCGGTCGAAGCGCCCGGCGAGCGGCTCGCGGGTATCGGCCGCGATCAGTACCGCCCCTTGCAGCGACGGGCCTTCGGCGCGCACCGCCAGCGCGCCGCGCGGCGCCGGCGCGATCACCAGGCGGGTATCGGCGAACACACCGCCCAGCAGCTGCAGTTTCTGCGCGCTCACGTCGATGCGCTGCAGCGGCATGCCGCCGCCGTCGCGGTCGTCGCCGTGCGCCAGCGTTACCCATTCGATCGCATCCAGCGCGCCGACCTTGCCGGTGGCGATCAGGCCGTGCGCGGGCGGCGCCTCGTCCACGCGCGAGGCGCCCAGCACCACGCGCACGCCGGTGCGGCCGTTGCCGCTGCGCGCGCGCAGCGCCATCACGTTGCCGAAGCCCACGCGGATGTCGCCGCTGCCCACCGGCAACGGCGTTTCCACCGTGGTCGGCAGCACCGCGGCCGCGGGCTTGTGCAGCGGCGCGGGCAGGCTCAGCGCGGTGCCGGCCAGGTTGGAGCGCAGTTGCAGCAGGGTCGGCGCGCTGGCGCCGGGCGCCGAGCGCGGGATCGAGATGCCCACGGTCCAGTTGGAGCGGCCGTCGACATAGGGCTTGAGCCAGGCCATCTCGGGCGCGCGATCCAGCAAGGATTGCGCGCCGACGCTGGCGTCCATTGCGGCCTCGAACACGTTGCCGCGGTCGCGCACGTAATCGCCGGCGCGCAGCGACAGCTTGCCGGCCTGGCCCTCGTGGCGCACGTCCAGGTCGTCGGCGCCGAAGCCGCCGCGCGCGTACTCGGCACGGCCACGCACGTCGTCGAAGGCGAGTTTCCAGCGCGCGTCGGCGAGCTTGGCGCCCTGCAGCTCCACCGCGCCTGAAATCGCGGTGACGCTGCCGCGGCGCAGCGGCAGGTTCATGTCGAAATCGACCCGGGCCGGGCCGCTGGCGGTGAGGTTGGCGAAGGTGTCGGCGTGCTGCTTCTGCAAGGGACTCTGGCGCAGCATGCTCAGCAGTTGCGCGGCATCGGACGCGGCCTGCGCGCGCACGGTCAGCGCGCCGTCGCGGTAGTGGTCGATGCCGGCCTGGATGTGCTGGATGCCCACGCCGCCCATCTTGGCGGTGCCGTCGACGCTGAAGCCGTCGGCGATGAAGGCCACGTCCGCATCCAGGTTTTCGGCCGCGGGCCAATCGGACTGGAACTTGACCACGGCCTGATGCAGTTTGGCGGTGGCTTCGAAACGGCCGTTGCGGTCGCGGAACGGCCAGTCGTCGAGGTCGCCGGAGACGATCGCGCGGCCACCGCGCACGCTGCCGCCCTGCAGCGCCGAGTCCAGCCATTTCACCACCGTCGGCGGCATCTGGTGACGGATCCAGAAGCCCTTGGCCGCGGGCACCGAGGCCTCGTCCAGATCGGCGGCGATGTCGATCCACGGCCGGCTGCCGTCGCCCTGCCACCACAGGCCACCGCGCGCATGCGCGCCGTAACCCTCGCCCTTCACCGCCAGCGAGTGGGTGCCGATGCGCCAGCCCGCGCCTTCGCGCCAGCCGGCGACGGTGCCGTCCAGGTCGATGTTGTGGACCACGCCGAAACCGGCGGGCCAGTCGAAACGGAATTTGGAGGCCGGGTCCAGGCGCAGGCTGAAACCGTCGCCGTCGGCCTCGATGTCGCCAGCCAGGCCGCTCAGGCCCGGCGCGGTGCCGACCGCGGCGAAGCCCAGGCCGTCGATGCGCGCGCTGGCGCGCAGCGGGCCGTCGCGGCGGCCGCTGACCGCGATGCGCTGCAGCGACAGCTGCGGCTGGGTGTTGCGCAGCCAGCGGCGCAGGCCGGCCGGCACGCGATCGCTGAGCGCGGCCGCCTGCAGCAGCGGGCCGGCGTCGATGCGGTCGGCCAGCAACGCATAGCGTTCGCCGCCGGCCACGACCAGGCCGTCCATCACCTGCTCCTTAGGCGCGCCGCCGATGCGCAGGCGCGGCGCGTCCAGGCGCCAGCCGCCGCGGTCCAGGCGCCAGCGCGCGCGGGTTTCCACGCGTTCGAACGCGACCCGCGGCACGCTGCCGTCGGCCAGCGCGGCGCCGCGCAGCGCCACCCGGTCCAGCGCCGCGTCCACGGTGACCATGTCCACGCGATGACCGCGCAATTCGGCCCAGGCCTCGGCCCGGCCCTGCCCGCTTTCGGCGCCGATGCCGGCCACCTGCAGCAAGGCGGTCCAGGCGCTGAGGTCGGCGCGGCGCGCGCCGGCGTAGGCGCGGCCGTCGCCGCGCTTGCGGTCGAAATCCAGGGCCGCGTCCAGCGGCGAGGTCGGCGCGCCGGCCACGCCGGTGCCGGGCCAGGCGCGCAGGCCCGCGCGCACGCGGTCGCCGTCCACGCGCAGGCGCAGGTTGATGCGCGGGATGCGCGCGTCCACGCCCAGCTTGGGCGCGATCACCGCGAGCTTGCCGTCGATGACCTGCAACTCGCCCAAGCCTTCCAGCGCCGACAGCGGATCGCGCGCGGGTTGCTCCTGGCCCGGCAGTCCGCGCACTTTCCAGCGGCCGTCGTCGGCGCGCTCCAGGGTCAGGTCCAGGCCGCGCAGGCGCAGCTCGGAAAACGAATGCCCGGGCAGCAGGCCGGCGTAGATCGACACCAGCATCTCGGTGTCGCCGACCACGAAGGCTTGCGCGCCCTCGCCCACGCGCAGGTTGTCCAGGCGCAGCAGCGGACCGCGCCGGGTCCATTGCGTTTCCACCTTGTCGAACGCGACCGGCCGCCCCGCGCGCTGGCTCAACCAGGCGGCGATGCGCTCGGGATTGCGCTCGGCCATGGGCAGCACCTGGCTGGCCACGCCCAGCGCGACCGCCAGCAGCACCAGCAGCACCGCGCCGGAATAGGCGACGGTGCGGCGGGCGAAACGCAGGCGGCGGCGCAGCGGGGTCGGCATCGGCCTACAGCGCGCACGGCTCCCTCTCCCGCTTGCGGGAGAGGGTTGGGGTGAGGGCGCGCGGGGTAGCGGGTTGCGGCGCACGCTCACTGGCGCGCGCCCTCATCCGGCCCTGCGGGCCACCTCCTCCCGCTAGCGGGAGAAGGGGCGTTACGAACAGCGTGTTTTTAAAGCAGCACGACATCGAACTGCTCCTGCGCATACTGATCGTCGGCCTGGAAGCGGATCGACTTGCCCAGGAACTCCTCCAGCTCCGCCACCGCCGCCGATTCCTCGTCGGTGATGCGCGCCACCACCTTGGGCGAGGCGATCACCAGCAGCCGCTGCGCGTCGAACTGGCGCACCTGCCGGACCACGTCGCGGAAGATTTCGTAGGTCACCGTTTCCGGCGTCTTCAGGGTGCCACGGCCGCCGCATTCGTGGCAGGGCTCGCTGAGCTGGCGCTCCAGGCTTTCGGTGGTGCGCTTGCGGGTCATCTCGACCAGGCCCAGCGGCGAGAACTCGTACACCGTGGTCTTGGCGTGGTCGCGCGCCAGCGATTTCTCCAGCTGCCGCAGCACCTGGCGCTTGTGCTCGGCGTCGGTCATGTCGATGAAGTCGATGATGATGATCCCGCCCAGATTGCGCAGCCGCAGCTGCCGGGCCACCGACTGCGCCGCTTCCAGGTTGGTCCGGTAAACGGTCTCCTCCAGGTTGCGTTGACCCAGGAACGAGCCGGTGTTGATGTCCACCGTGGTCATCGCCTCGGTCTGGTCGATCACCAGATACCCGCCGGACTTCAGCGGCACCTGCTTGTCCAGCGCGCGCTGGATCTCGTCCTCCACCCCGTACAGGTCGAAGATCGGCCGCGCGCCGGTGTAATGCTCGATTTTTTCGTCCAGGCCCGGCATGTACTGCGCGGCGAACACGCGCAGGCGCTCGCAGGTTTCGCGCGAGTCCACCTTGACCTTCTCCACGTCGCGGCGCATCAGGTCGCGCACCGCGCGCAGCGGCAGGCTCAGGTCCTCGTACACGCGCTCGCCCACGCGCGAGCTTTGCGACTTCTCGGCGATCAGCGCCCAGGCGCGGCTCAGGTAGGCCACGTCCTCGGCCAGGGCCTCGGCCGGCTGGCCTTCGGCGTTGGTGCGCACGATGTAGCCGTGCGATTCGCCCGCCGGCGCCAGCGCGGTCACGTGCGCCTTCAGACGCTGGCGCTCGGCCTCGTCCTCGATCCGCGCCGACACGCCGACCACGCGCGTGCGCGGCAGCAGCACCAGGTAGCGCGAGGGAATGCTGAGCTGGGTGGTCAGGCGCGCGCCCTTGCTGCCGATCGGGTCCTTGACCACCTGGACGATGATCTCCTGCCCCTCGCGCAGCAGTTCGGCGATCGGCCGGGTCGGCGTGGGCGGCAGCGGCGCTTCGTCGCCCTCGCCTTCGCTGACCGGCGCCGGCTTGACGATGTCGGCCGCGTGCAGGAACGCCGCGCGCTCCAGGCCGATCTCGACGAAGGCGGCCTGCATGCCGGGCATCACCCGCTGCACCTTGCCCTTGTAGATGTTGCCGACCACACCGCGGCGCCAGCCGCGTTCGATGTGCAGCTCCTGCAGCATGCCGTTCTCGACCACGGCGACGCGGGTTTCGCGTGGGGTCACGTTGACGAGGATTTCTTCGGTCATGGCCTGCGGTGCGGCGCGCGGCCGCCAACGGAAAGGGAGGAGACTGACAGGAGCTGGGGCGCGGCCACCGCCGCGCGACGGTCACGCATCCAGACCGGCCTCGCGCAGCAGGCGCGCGGTCTCGTGCAGGGGCAGGCCCATGACCCCGGAATAGCTGCCTTCCAGCCGGCTCACGAAGGCCTCGGCGCGACCCTGGATGGCGTAGGCGCCGGCCTTGCCCTGCCACTCGCCGCCGGCCAGGTAGGCCTGGATGCGGGCCTCCTCCAGCGCGGTGAAGGTCACCTCGGACACCGACACGGCCATGCTTTCGCGCGCCGGGGACACCAGCGACACCACCGAGATCACCCGGTGCCGGCGCCCGGACAGGCGCCGCAGCATGTCGCCGGCGTCGGCCTCGTCGCGCGGCTTGCCGAACACCTCGTCGTCCAGCACCACCTCGGTGTCGGCGCCCAGCACCAGCGCGCTGGGGTTGCCGATCACGCTCAGCAGGCCGGCGCCGGCCTTCTCGCGGGCGACCCGGCGCACGTATTCTTCGGCCGGTTCGCCCGGCTGGCGCTGTTCCGGTATGTCCAGGTCCAGTACCCCGAACGGCAGGCCCAGACGGGTCAGCAATTCGTGCCGGCGCGGCGATTTGGAGGCGAGGTAGAGCATCGGCGAAAGCATAACCCGCGCTGACTGAGCGCCGGCCTACACGCCGCGCCGCAACCCCGCCCTGGATCACGGTTCGTTCACCGGAACGGCAACACCCTAACCCCCATCGCTACAGGAGTTGAACATGCTCTCGCCAAGCCGGCCCGCCCCCCTGTCCACCCGCCGCTCCGTCCTGCGCCCGCTGGTGCTGGCCGTCACCCTCGCCTTCGGAACCGCCGCCGCCATGACCGCCACCGCCCAGACCAGCCCGGCCTACGTGGCCACCGACGGCACCCTGCTCTCGGTCTCGGCCCAGGCCGAGGTCAAGCGCGTGCCCGACATCGCCACCGTGTCCACCGGCGTGGTCACCCAGGCCACCGACGCCAATGCCGCCATGCGCGCCAACGCCGACCAGATGGCCAAGGTGGTGGCCGCGATCAAGGCCGCCGGCATCGCCGAGCGCGACATCCAGACCAGCGGCATCAACCTCAACCCCCAGTACCGCTACGCCGAGAACCAGCCGCCGCAAATCACCGGCTACCAGGCCAGCAACAACGTCAACGTGGTGATCCGCGATATCGCCAAGGTCGGCAAGATCCTCGACGCCCTGGTCGCCACCGGCGCCAACCAGATCAACGGCCCGACCTTCGACATCGACGAGAAGATCAAGGAAGTGGCCTACGACGAGGCCCGCCAGGCCGCGGTGGCCAAGGCGCAGGCGCGCGCGGAGATGTACGCCAAGACCCTGGGCCTGAAGGTGCGCCGCATCGTCAGCGTCAGCGAGGGCGGCCGCTTCAACCCGCCCATGCCGGTGCCGATGATGGCCATGCGCATGGAGAAGGCCGGCGCCGCCGCCGACACCTCGGTCTCGCCGGGCGAAAGCGCGCTGTCGATCGACCTGGACGTGGTGTTCGAGCTGGGCAAGTGATGAGCGCCCCCCGCGTCCCCGACCCGCGCCGCCCGGACCCCGGCTATTCCGAGCCGGAGCCGCGCAACCCGGACGACGCGCGCCAGCCGCATCCCAAGCGGCCGCCCAATCCCGACGAGGGCGGGCTGGAGCGCGAACCGGAGACGGATCCGGACCCGGCGGACGAGTGAGCCGGTAGCTGTGTGGAAGGCCCGCATTCGCGGGCCTTCTTTTTTGGGCGCGGCCAAGAGCAAAAGCAAATCCCCCTAACCCCCCTTTTTCAAAGGGGGAACCAAGCGGCTTTCGAAGGGATACATACGCTCGCCCCTTTGCACTGCAGTTCCCCCTTTGAAAAAGGGGACTAGGGGGGATTTGCTCTTACCCGCAGAGCACCGAAAAAAATTTCTCGGCGCCTAACCCCACCCGCGATCCGGGCACGTTTGCATTCGTGCAGACCACTCCAGGAGAGCTTCCATGGCGCACGCGATCCCGCACCCCGAACGCCCGCAGCTGGACTACAACCGCATCGCCGGCAATGCCGGAGCGATCGCGGTCAACGCCGTGCTGCTGATGCTGCTGTTGGTGCCGCTGTCGGCGCCGCATCTGATCGAAAAGCCCGAAGAGATCATCACCAACGTGTTCGAGCTGGAACGGCCCAAGAAGAAGGAGCCCGACCCCATCGTCGAACGCAAGATCGAAAAGGTCACCAAGCCGCAGCCGAGCATCACGCCCAAGCCGGTGCTGGTGGAAACGCCGCCGCAGCCGGTCGTCGATCCGATCGAAACCGACAGCATCTACGTGCCTGAATCGCCGCCGCAGCCGGAGACCTTCGCCAGCAACACCATCGGCCGAGGCGAGGTGCTGATGGGCGCGACCTTGCAGGTGATCAACAACCCGCCGCCCAGCTATCCGGGCGAGGCGGTGCGCAACGGCCTGACCGGCACGGTGATGCTGGAAATCCTGGTCGGCGTGGACGGCAAGCCGCTGGAAGTCAGCGTGGTCAAGAGCAGCGGCCACCGCGTGCTGGACCAGGCGGCCAAGCGCGTGGTGCTGTCGCGCTGGACCTTCCAGCCGGCGCTGGAGAACGGCCAGCCGGTGCAGGCGCGCGGCCGGGTGCCGATCGAGTTCACCCTGGACCGTTGAGAGACCCTTGGCGAGGGGGCGGCCCGTGCCGGTAAGGGCGGGCCGCTTTTTTTTGGGCTAAGCGAAAGCAAAAGCAAATCCCCCTAACCCCCTCTACAAAGGGGGGAACAGCAGTGCGAAGGGGCGAGCGTACGCATCCCTTCGAAAGCCGCTTGGTTCCCCCTTTGTAGAGGGGGCTAGGGGGATTTGCCTTTGCCGTCACGCCCGGTGATACGGATGATTGGCCAGCAACGCAGCCGCCCGATACAACTGCTCGGCCGCCACCAGCCGCACCAGCATGTGCGGCAGCGTCAGCGGCCCCAGCGACCAGGTCTCGTCGGCGCGCGCCAGCACCTCCGGCGCATGCCCTTCCGGCCCGCCGATCAGGAACGCCAGGTCCCGGCCCTGCCCGCGCCAGTGCTCCAGCCGCTGCGCCAGCTGCTCGGAACTCCACGGCTTGCCGCGCCCGTCCAACGCGACCACGCAGGCGTTGCGCGGCAGTGCCGCGAGCACGCGCGCGCCCTCGTCCGCGGTCGCGCGCACGGCGTCGCGGCCCTTGCCGCGCAGGCCCGGCTCCACTTCCACCAATTCCAGCGGCAGCCAGTGCGAGAGCCGTTTCTGGTACTCGGCATAGCCCTCGGCCACCCAGCGCGGGGCGCGTTCGCCCACGGCGATCAGTTTCGCTTTCATCGCGCCATGGTAACGGGCTGTGACGCGCGCACGGCGCGAACGCCGTCTGCGTCGCGTTAAGGCGCGATGACATGGCGGCGTCATAGAACCGTTACCGCGGCGACCTAGCGTGCAGGTTCCCCCAGCCAGCAGGAGCCGCACCATGGATGCTTTCGATCCCTCCCGCCGCCAGGTCCTCAAGGGCAGCGCCGCCGCGATGGCGGTCGGCGCGATGGGCACGCTGAGCGCGCTGTACTCGCGCCAGTCGCTCGCCGCCCAAGACCCGACCCGGCTTGCCCCCGTCCCCAGCCGCTACGGCCCGCTCGCCCCGGTGGCCGACCGCAGTACCGGCTTGCCGCTGCTGATGCTGCCGCCGGGCTTCAGCTACCGCTCCTTCGGTTGGAGCGGCGACCGCATGGACGACGGCCGGCCCTGCCCCGACCGTCACGACGGCATGGCCGTGGTCGCGGTCGGCAACGGCGGCCGCGGGCCGCATGCGCACGGCGCCGGTTTCGGCCGCGGCCGCCCGCGCGGCCCCGAATACGTGTTGATCCGCAACCACGAGCGCGGCGCCGCCGAGCCCATCGCCGCGCCGGCCGTGTACGACCGCGGCGAACTGCCGGGCGGCGGCGTCGCCGGCGGCGGCACCACCACGCTGAGCTACCGCGACGGCCAGTGGCGCCGGCTGGAACCCAGCCTGGGCGGCACCCTGGTCAACTGCGCCGGCGGCCCCACGCCCTGGGGCACCTGGCTGAGCTGCGAGGAGATCAAGAGCGACGCGGTCTCCGGCGCCGGCCGCAAGCACGGCTACGTGTTCGAAGTGGATCCGCGCGAAGGCCGCACCAGCGGCCGCCCGCTGATCGGCCTGGGCCGTTTCAGCCACGAGGCGGTGGCGGTGGATCCGCGCACCGGCATCGTCTATCTGACCGAGGACGACCGCAACAAGGCCGGCCTGTATCGCTTCATTCCCAACGACCGCGCCGGCCGCAACGGCTCGCTGGAACACGGCGGCCGCCTGCAGGCCGCACGCGTGCGCGGCCGCCGCAACGCCGACCTCACCGTGGCCGCGATCGGCACCGAGTACGCGCTGGAATGGGTGGACGTGCCCGATCCGGACCTGGACAGCATCGCCGCGCCCGCCGGTTATCCCGACATCTCCGCCGGCGAAACCCTCAGCGGCCCGTTCGCGCAGGCCTGGAGCGAAGGCGCGCTGCGCATGAGCCGCGGCGAGGGCATCTGGTACAGCTACGGCAAGATGTTCATCGTCGACACCAGCACCGGCACCGACGCGCAAGGCCGCAAGGGCCGCGGCAACGGTTCGGTGTGGGTGCTGGACCTGGCCAGCCAGCGCCTGCGCGCGCTGTTCGTCAGCGGCAACCAGCTCGCCGCGCACAACCCCGACAACGTCAGCGTGAGCGCGCGCGGCGGCGTGATCCTGTGCGAGGACGGCGGCGAAAGTCCGGATAGCTATGGTCCCGGCGCGCGCCTGATCGGCCTGACCCGCGCGGGCGAATCGTTCTACTTCGCCAAGAACAACGTGCAGCTGAGCTCGCAGCAGTTGGCCGACGCAGGCAAGACCGTGGCCGAAGGCGATTACCGCGACAGCGAGTTCTGCGGCGCCTGCTGGGATCCGTTCGGCCGCACCCTGTTCGTGAACATCCAGACCCCGGGCATCACCTTGGCGATCACCGGGCCGTGGGAGCGCGGGCCGCTGTAAGCCGTCTGCGTTTGAGGCTTTGGGGTAGGAGCGGCGTAAGCCGCGACCGGCAAACAGCCGCAGCGATGCGCTTGCCCGGCGCGTCGCCTACCCCGAAGCGATGCCGTCGATCTCTGTGGGAGCGGCGTAAACCGCGATTTCGTGGCCGCGTGGGGCTGGGTTAGCGCGACTTACGTCGCTCCTGCAGCTGCAACGATGGGTTTGTCGTTGGTGAAGGTTCGCGGTCGCGGCTTACGCCGCTCCTACCCCTAGGCAAGGAGCGGGGGGCGGAACGGAAAACGGCGCCGTGGGCGCCGTTTTCGTTTGCCGCGGGGAGCCGATCAGAGACGGTCTTCGTCGTCGGTTTCCAGCGCGTCGTCGAACTCGGGCGGCTGGTCGCCGACCGTCCACAGGCGCTCCAGCGCGTAGAACTCGCGCACGCGCGGCAGCATGACGTGCACGACGACATCGCCCAGGTCGACCAGCACCCATTCGGCTTCGCGCTCGCCTTCCACGCCCAGCGGCATCACGTCCAGGTTCTTGGCGAACTTGACCACTTCGTCGGCGATCGACTTGACGTGGCGGGTGGAGGTGCCGGACGCGACGACCATGTAGTCGGTGACGCTGCTCTTGCCGCGCACATCGATCTCGACGACGTCCTTGGCTTTGAGTTCCTCGACCGCGGCATGGACCGTGCGCAACAGGGCGTCTACGGACGGCGGCGGGTTCGGCAGGCGGGTCTTGATGACGTGGGCTTGGCTGGTCAAGGGAAGCACGCTCTGGGGGTTGCGGGGGCATTATAGCGGAGCGCCGGTGAGGGCCTGGTCCGCGGATCGGCGGAGGCTGCGTACCTGAACGTCGCGCGCATCTGAAAGCCCTGCCGGGCCCGGCTTTGCGGGTACCTAAGGGACGCCGGCATGCGCAGGCGGCCGCGTGCCTCAGGGCCGGACGTACAGGCCGTGGCGCTGGATATAGGCGGCCACGGCCAGCGGCACCAGGTCCTGCCAGGGCTGGCCGGCAGCGATGCGCAGGCGCACCTGGCTGGCCGATTCGGCGTGCAGCGGCTGATGCAGGCGCAGCACGCGGCCCGCGGGCGCGGCGCGCAGCGCGGCCGCGTCCGCAGCCTCGCGCCCGTCCAGGGCCGCGGCCAGCTCCGGCGCCAGGTCCTCGTCCAGCGGGCTGCCGGGACGGTCGGCGACGACGAAATGGGCCAGGTCGAACAAGGCCCGCCAGTCGCGCCACTGCGGCAGGCCCAGAAAACTGTCGGCGCCGACCACCAGCGCCACCGGCACCTGCATGCCGACCTGCGCGCGCAACTCGCGCAAGGTGTCGACGGTGTAGGAACGCCCGGCGCGCGCGAGTTCGCGCGTGTCCACGCGCAGGCCGGGTTCGCCGGCCACGGCCAGGTCGAGCATGCGCGCGCGGTGCGCGGCGTTGGCGCCGGGCGGCGCGCGATGCGGCGGATCGGCCGCGGGCATCAGGCGCACCGTCGCCTGCAGCGCGTCGCGCGCGGCGCGGGCGATGGCCAGGTGGCCGTCGTGCACGGGGTCGAAGGTGCCGCCGTAGAACACCCAGAAACCGGGACGCTCGCCGGCGTCGGATTCCGCGCTCACGCGCCGGCCGCCAGCAGGCGCGCGGCGCGGGTTTCGGCCACCGCCAGCAGCAGCCGCTCCAGCGCGATCCAGGCGTCGCCGGACTCGCGGCCCTTGGCCATGCGGTCGACGCGGCCGGCCTGGGCCACGAACGCGTCCCAGCGGCGCGCGTCGTGGCGCTGCAGCGCGCGCCGGTACATGGGCTGCTTGGATTCCCACACCCGCTGCGCCTTGAACTCGGCGGCCAGATTGCCGCCGCGCGCGTGCACGCGCGCCAGCGCGGCGCCGCGTTGCAGTTCCAGCACCACCATGCCGAGCAGGCCGGGCACGGCCTCGCCTTCGGCGCGCAGGCCGGCGAGCATGCGCGAGACCTGCGCGCCCTGCCCGTTCATGGCCGCGTCGACCAGACGGAACACGTCGTAGCGCGCGGCGTCGGCCACCAGCGACTGCATGCGCGCCAGATCGATGGGCTCGCCGTCGGACAGCAAGGCCAGCTTGTCCACTTCCTGCGCCGCGGCCAGCAGATTGCCTTCGACCCGTTCGGCCAGGCTCTGCACCGCGTCGCGGTCGGCGCGCAGGCCGCGCGCGCGCAGGCGGCGCTCGATCCATTCGGACAGCTCGTGCGGCTTGACCTGCCAGGCGATGGCGACCTTGCCCACGCGCGCGATCGCCTCGCTCCACTTGCCGCCGTGCTGCTTGCTCCATTCGCCGCAGGTGATGAGCAGGCTCACGTCCTGCGGCGGATCGGCGCAGAAACCGGAAATGACCTCGGCGCCGTCCTTGCCTGGCTTGCCGCCGGGCAGTCGCAGCTCGACCAGGCGCCGGGAGGCGAACAGGCTGGGCGCGCGGAAACTGGCTTCCAGCGCGTTCCAGTCCGGCTCGCGCTGGTTGCCTTCGGCTTCGAATACTTCGCGCTCGGCGATGCCCTGCGCGCGCGCGGCCGCGCGCACCGCATCGGCGGCTTCGAGCACGCGCAGCGGTTCGGGGCCTGCGATCAGATACGCCGGACGCAACGGCTCGGACGCGACCTGCGCGGCCAGCTGTTCCGGCTTGAGTTCCATGCTCAGGGCGGGGTCGGCGTCGCCGGCTCGGTCTTGGCCGGCTCGCTGGGCGCGACCGATTCGGCCGCCTGCATCGCCGCCTGCGCGGCGTCGGTGGCGATCGGGCGCGCGGCGGCGGGCGCGGCGGCGCTGCCGCCGCCGACGTTCTTCACCACCGCGTCGATGCGGCGCAGCACCGCGGCGCTCATCTCGCGGCGCATTTCGCGCTGCAGCACTTCGCGCTCGCCTTCGGTGCCGATCGAGTTGGTCGGGTTGGACACGTAGTCGCGCGCCAGTTCGATGGTCTGGCGCGGCACCAGCGGGGTGCCGTCGGACTTGCGCAGTTCGAAGATCACCGCGTAGCGCAGGCTGTATTCCTGGGTGCGGCCCAACTGGTCCAGCGCCACCGGGGTGTCGCCCCAGCGTTCGGACAGCAGGTCCAGCACCGCCGCCGACTCGGTTTCCGGCGTGGCCGGCACCGCGCCGGCGCGGGTCAGCGCCTGGGCCAGGCTTTCGGCCAGCGGGCTGTAACGATCCACCGAGACCACGCGCACCGGACCCAGGTCCGGCGGCAGCGTCATCGCGCTGCGCAGATGGAAACCGCAGGCCGACAGGGTCAGCGCGAGCGCGGCGGTGGCGAGGACGATCAGCGGACGACGGGTCATGCGCGAAGTCTGGACGAGGCGGCGGCGCGCAGCAATAGCGGGGGCTGAACGAGCCAGGGCGTGTGGAGCGAATCCCCCTCAATCCGCCTTTTCCAAAGGGGGAAGACAAGCGGTTGCGTCGCAGCCGCTACTTCAGCGCCATCCGCCTCCCCCTTTGAAAAGGGGGGATTGAGGGGGATTTGCCTTTACCCCACCACGTCGCGGCTTACGCCGCGACGATATTCACGATCTTGCCCGGCACCACGATGATCTTGCGCACGCTCAGGCCTTCCATGTACTTGACCACGTTCGGCTCGGCCAGGGCCAGGCGCTCGGCCTCTTCCTTGGCCACGTTGACCGGCACCTCGATGGTGCCGCGCAGCTTGCCGTTGACCTGCACCGCCAGCACCACCGCGTCGCGGGTCAGCGCCTCGGCCTCGGCCTGCGGGAACGGCAGGTCCTCGAGCAGGGTTTCGGCGTGGCCCAGTTCCTGCCACAGCGCATGGCTGGCGTGCGGGGTGATCGGGTTCAGCAGCAGCACCGCCGCCTCCAGCGCCTGCTGGCGCAGGGCGCGGCCGTTGCCGCTGGCGTCGTCGAACTTGGACAGGTGGTTGAGCAGTTCCATCACCGCGGCGATGGCGGTGTTGAAGCTGTGGCGGCGGCCGTAGTCGTCGCCGACCTTCTGGATGGTCTCGTGCAACTGGCGGCGCAGGGTCTTCTGCGCGGCGTCCAGCGCGGCCGTGTCCAGCGCCGGCGCGGGGCCGTCGGCGGCGTGCTTGTGGACCATGCTCCACAGCCGGCGCAGGAACCGCGCCATGCCTTCCACGCCGGCCTCGTTCCACTCCAGCGACTGTTCCGGCGGCGCGGCGAACATCGAGAACAGGCGCACGGTGTCGGCGCCGAACTTGCCCACCATCAGCTGCGGGTCGACGCCGTTGTTCTTCGACTTCGACATCTTCTCGGTCCCGCCGATATGCACCGGCTGGCCGTCGGCCTTGAGCGTGGCGCCGACGATGCGGCCGCGCTCGTCGCGCACCGCTTCCACGTCGGCCGGATTGATCCAGTCCTTCTGGCCGTCCGCGCCGTCGCGGTAGAAGGTCTCGGCGATCACCATGCCCTGGGTCATCAGGTTGGTCGCCGGCTCGTCGCTGTCGACCAGGCCCTGGTCGCGCATGAGCTTGTGGTAGAAGCGGAAGTACATCAGGTGCAGGATCGCGTGCTCGATGCCGCCGATGTACTGGTCCACCGGGGTCCAGTACTTGGCGCGCTCGTCGACCTGCTCGCTGGCGCCCGGCGAGGTGTAGCGCGCGTAGTACCAGCTGGACTCCATGAAGGTGTCGAAGGTGTCGGTCTCGCGCTCGGCCGCGCCGCCGCAGCTCGGGCAGGCGACCTTGCGCCACTCCGGGTCGGCCTTGATCGGCGACTGCACGCCGCTGAACGCGACGTCCTCGGGCAGCACCACCGGCAACTGGTCTTCCGGCACCGGCACGTCGCCGCAGTTCGGGCACAGGATCACCGGGATCGGGCAGCCCCAGTAGCGCTGGCGGCTCACGCCCCAGTCGCGCAGGCGGTAGTTGACCCGCCGGGTCACCCGGCCCTCGCCCTCGAAGCGCGCGGCGACCGCGTCCAGCGCCTGCTGGAAGTCCAGGCCGTCGAACTCGCCCGAATTCACCAGCCAGCCGCGCTCGGTGTAGGCGGCCTCTTCGTGGATCCGGCGCTGGAACTCGTCTACCACCTGCACCGCCGCCGTGGTGTCGTACACGTCCACCGCGCCGGCTTCGCCCAGCGCGCTGCGCATCGGGTCGTCGTGGCGGGCGACATGGCGGCCGATCTCGTCCAGCGCGTCGCGCACTTCGTCGGGCACGATCACCATCTTGATCGGCAGCTGGTAGCGCAGCGCGAACTCGTGATCGCGCTGGTCGTGACCGGGCACGGCCATGACCGCGCCGGTGCCGTAGTTCATCAGCACGAAGTTGGCCACGTACACCGGCAGTTCTTCGCCGGTGACCGGGTGCAGCGCGCGCAGGCCGGTGTCCATGCCGCGCTTTTCCTGGGTTTCCAGTTCGGCCTCGGTGACGCCGCCGCGCTTGAGTTCGGCCAGGAACGCGGCCAGCGCCTCTTCCTTGGCCGCGGCCTGCAACGCGAGCGGGTGCTCGCCGGCGATGGACAGGTAGGTCACGCCCATCAAGGTGTCGGGGCGGGTGGTGAACACGGTCAGCGGCTGGGCCGCGTTGCCGTCCTCGTCGCGCACCTCGAAGCGGATTTCCAGGCCTTCGCTGCGGCCGATCCAGTTGCGCTGCATGGTCTTGACCGCGTCCGGCCAGCCCGGCAGCGCGTCCAGCCCGTCCAGCAGTTCCTGGGCGTAGGCGGTGATCTTGAGGAACCACTGCGGGATTTCGCGCTTTTCCACCAGCGCGCCGGTGCGCCAGCCGCGGCCGTCGATGACCTGCTCGTTGGCCAGCACGGTCTGGTCGACCGGGTCCCAGTTGACCACCGAGTTCTTGCGGTAGGCCAGGCCCTGCTTCATCAGGCGCACGAACATGCGCTGCTCGTGCACGTAGTACTCGGGCCGGCAGGTGGCGAATTCGCGCGACCAGTCGATGGCGTAGCCCATCTGCTTGAGCTGCGCCTTCATGTGCTCGATGTTGGCGTAGGTCCACTTGGCCGGCGCGGTCTTGTTCTTGATCGCGGCGTTCTCGGCCGGCAGGCCGAACGCGTCCCAGCCCATCGGCTGCAGCACGTTGTGCCCGGTCATGCGCTTGTAGCGGCTGATCACGTCGCCGATGGTGTAGTTGCGCACGTGGCCCATGTGCAGCGCGCCCGACGGGTACGGCAGCATCGACAGGCAGTAGTACTTGGGCTTGGCCGAGCGCTCGTCGACCTCGAAGGCGCGGGTGTCGTCCCAGTAGCGCTGGGCGGCGGCCTCGACGGCCTGGGGATCGAAGGCTTTCGGGTCGGTAACGATTGCGGCGTCGCTGGACACGGGGGCTGGCGGGGACAAGGAGGACCGAACAGCCTACCGCAGCGCACAAAAGGCCGCCACGGCGGCGTGGCGAGGTCCGGGCGCGCGATGGCCCGGGCGTACGCCGCCGCGGCCGGCTCCCGTGCCGGGCCGCGGCGGTGTCCGGGTCAGCGTTTCATGCACACCCAACTGATCAACTTGCCGTTGGCGTCGTAGACCGGCGTCGCTTTCTGGCCCATGGGGCACATCATCAGCGGCGGACTGGTGGTGCCGGTCGCGCCCGCCGGAGCCGGCGCGAGCGCGGTCGCGACGAAGGCGGCGAGCAGACAGAGCGTCAACTTCATGGACGTCCTCCTGTTGATTTCCGCAAAGGTTCGCTTGCATGCTGCGGCGGCCCATCCCGGGGCCGCGCGGCGATTGTTACCGCATTCGGGCCGGCATGTGCGAAACCCGTCGCATTCTCCGCCGGTGCGCCAGCGTATGGCGCGCGGCGCCGTCCACGCCCAATGCCGGAATCCCGATGACCCGCACCTGCGCCCTGCCCTTCGCCCTCGCCGCCGCCCTGCTGGCCCCGCCCGCCCTTGCCGCCGACGCCGCGCCCGCCGCCACCGCGCTGCACTGCGGCAAGCTGTTCGACGCCCGCAGCGGCCAGTTGCTGGATGCGCGCACCGTGGTGGTACGCGACGGCAAGATCGCCGAGGTGTTGCCCGGCCGCGCCGAGGTCGCCGGCGCCACCGCCATCGATCTGGGCGGACACACCTGCACCCCGGGCTGGACCGACCTGCACGTGCACCTGGGCTCGCAGTCCAGCCCGCAGAGCTATTCCGAAGGCTTCCGCCTGGATCCCACCGATTTCGCCTTCCGTTCGGTGGGCTACGCGCGCAAGACCTTGCTGGCCGGCTTCACCAGCGTGCGCGACCTGGGCGGCGAAGTCAGCCCGCACCTGCGCGACGCGATCAACCAGGGCCTGGTCGACGGGCCGCGCATCTGGGCGGCGGGCAAGTCCATCGCCACCACCGGCGGCCACGCCGACCCCACCAACGGCTACAACGACGCGCTGTCGCACCTGATCGGCCCGCCCGGTCCCACCGACGGCGTGATCAACTCCATCGACGACGCCCGCCAGGCCGTGCGCCAGCGCTACAAGGACGGCAGCGACGTGATCAAGATCACCGCCACCGGCGGCGTGCTGTCCTACGCCAAGTCCGGCGACGCGCCGCAGTTCACCGTCGAGGAGGTCAAGGCCATCGTCGACACCGCCAAGGACTACGGCTACCGCGTGGCCGCGCACGCGCACGGCGAGGAAGGCATGAAGCGCGCGGTGCTGGGCGGCGTGACCAGCATCGAGCACGGCACCTACATGAGCCCCGAGGTCATGTCGCTGATGAAGCAGAAGGGCACCTGGTACGTGCCCACCATCTACGCCGGCCGCTTCGTCGCCGACAAGGCGAAGATCGACGGCTATTTCCCCGAAATGGTGCGGCCCAAGGCCGCGCGCATCGGCGCGCAGATCCAGGACACCGCCGGCCGCGCCTACCGCGGCGGGGTCAAGATCGCCTTCGGCACCGACATGGGCGTGGGCCCGCACGGCGACAACGCGCGCGAGTTCCTGTACATGGTCGAAGCCGGCATTCCGGCCGCGACCGCGCTGCAGGCCGCGACCATTCGCGCCGCCGAGGTGCTGGGCGTGGACGACCAGGGCGTGATCGAGGCCGGCAAGCGCGCCGACATCGTCGCCGTGCCGGGCGATCCGATCGCCGACATCAACGCGGTGATGAAGGTCGACTTCGTGATGAAGGACGGCAAGGTCTACGCCCAGCCCGGCCGCGCGCTGTAATCGCAGCCGGCAGGCGTCCAAGGGCCCGTGCCGCGCGCACGGGCCTCACCCGGCGAGGAACGCGGCTATGGATCTGGAATGGATGGGCTACGTGGCCGCCACGCTGACCACGCTGTCGTTCGTGCCGCAGGCGATCAAGACCATACGCAGCCGCGACACCCGCGGCATTTCGCTGGGCATGTACGTGGTGTTCACCGTCGGCGTGGCCTGTTGGTTCGGCTACGGCTGGGCCCTGGATTCCTGGCCGATGATGGTGTCCAACACCATCACCTTCGCCCTGGCCGCGACGATATTGGGCTTGAAGCTCAAATACGGCTGACGCCGGCGCGCGCCGCGTACCACCACCACAGCAGCCAGGCGCCGAACGCGGCGCGCTGGGCCAGCCCGGCCGGCAGCAGCGAAGGCAGCACCAGCACGCACAGCAGCACCGCCAGCGCGGCGATCAGGCTGGCGCGGCTCAGCGCCTGCAGGCCGGCGCGGCCGTGCGTGCCGAAGGCGATCGCCAGCGCGCCGGCGGCATAGGCCAGCCACCACAGCAGCCACACCGTGGCGTGCAGGCGGCTGGCGTGCGCGTCCAGATCCTGCGCGTCCAAGGGCAGCAGGCCCTGCGCGGCGAAGGCCAGCGCCGACAGCAGCGTCAGCTGCGCGCCCACGCGCGCGCTCCACGCGCCCTCGCCCAGCACCTGGCGCAGCCGCAGCGCGATCGCCGCAGCCAGCGCGCCCGGCAGCACAAAAGCCAGCAGGTTGAAGCCCAGCGCGTAGGCCACGCCGGTCGCGCCCAGCCAGGCCACCGGATGCTGGGCATGGGTGTAGCCGCCCAGCTGCGCGCCGAAGCCGGCCAGCGCGGCGGCGAAGCACAGCAGCGCGGCCAGCGCCGCATACGAACTCCAGCCCATCGCGGTCTTGCCCATCACTTGCCTTCCCATTCGAATACGTCCTCCACGCCCAGCCCGAACGCGCGCGCGATCCGGAACGCCAGTTCCAGCGACGGCGCGTAGCGGCCGGCCTCCAGCGCGATGATGGTCTGCCGGGTCACCCCGCAGGCCTCGGCCAGCGCCTGCTGGGTCATTTCGCCGCGCTCGAAACGCAGGCGGCGGATACGGTTGGCGATCGGTGCGGCGCCCATGCCGCTCAACGCCGGTCGCGCCAGTAGTAGACCGCGCTGGCCGCGTACTCGCACAGCCAGCCCCACATCAGCGCGAAGATCAGCAGGCTGGACACCATCGCCGGCGTGGCCCAGGCCAGACGCGACTGCGGCGACAGCCCCAGGGTCACGGCGATGGCGATCACGCCGAAGGTCAGCGCGCCGCGGCCCCAGCCGGCGGCGCCCTGGGCGATCTCGCGATCGCGTTCGTCCTCGCTCACCGCGCCGCGCCAGCGCGAAGCCAGCACCTGCGAGATCACCGTCCAGGCCACCAACAGCAGCACCAGCTGGCGCGCCACCGCGGAGGCCGCCGGATTGCGCCACAACTCCGCGCCCTGGAACAGGTGCAGCTTGCTCAGGTAGAAGGCGATGCTGACCGCCATGAAGCCCAGGCCGATCCAGGCCTGCCATTCGCCCAGCGCCGCGCGGCCTTCGAACTCGCTGCGCGGAATCCGGTACAGCAGGTACAGGCTGACCCAGGCCGTGCCGGCCAGCAGCGCCACGCCCAATTGGCCGGTGTCGAAACCCAACGGCAGTCCCTGCCCCGAAATCAGCAGCCACAAGGCCAAACCGGCAACCGCGACCACCGCGGCCAATCCCCCGCCACGCAATGCCATGATGTCACCCCCACACGACAGTATGTAAAGTTCACATTACACAGGACGCCGACCAATGTAAAGCACGCTTTACATGACTTGGATTCCCCCGCGGCCGGCACCATGTCCGGCTGATCGCCTTACAGGACTGCCCATGACCGCCTCCACCGCCCCGAAGCCGCACGTATTCGACGCCACCGCCGACCGCTTCGAAGCCGACGTGATCCAGAAGTCGCTGCAGACCCCGGTGCTGGTGGATTTCTGGGCCGAGTGGTGCGAGCCCTGCAAGACCCTGGGCCCGGTGCTGGAAAAGCTGGCCGGGGAATACAACGGCGCTTTCGAGCTGGCCAAGGTCGACGTGGACGCCGAGCAGCAATTGGCCGGCATGTTCCAGATCCGTTCCATCCCCACCGTCTACCTGGTCAAGGACGGGCAATTGGTGGACGGCTTCCCCGGCGCGCTGCCGGAAGGCCAGCTGCGCGAATTCCTCAAGCATCACGGCATCGAGCCGGCCGCCGCGGCCGAGCCCGAGGCGGTGGCCGCCGAGCCCGAAGCGGTCGACCCGCATGTGGACGTGCTGCGCCTGCGCGCCGAAGTGGCCGCGCAGCCGGAGCAGGACGAACTCAAGCTCGACCTGGCGCTGGCGCTGCTGCGCACCGGCGCCGCGCACGAGGCCGAGCAACTGCTGGACGCGCTGCCGGCCAACCTGGCCACCGACGACCGCGCGATCCGCGCCCGCGCGCGCCTGGGCTTCGCCGCCCTGCTCAAGGACGCGCCGCCGCCGCAGGTGCTGCAGGCCGCCCTGGCCAGCGACGAAGGCGACCTGCGCGCGCGTCACCTGCTGGGCGCGCACCTGCTGGTCGCCGGCGATTCCGAGGCCGCGCTGGAGCAGTTCCTGGAGATGCTGCGCCGCGATCGCGCCTACGAGGACGGCCTGCCGCGCAAGGCCCTGATCGACGCGTTCCGCGTGGTCGAAGACGAAGACCTGGTCGGCCGCTACCGCCGCAAGATGTCGTCGCTGCTGTTCTGAGCGCAGTGCGGGAGCACCGCTTCCCGCATGTCGCCGCCATAGCGCCGATCGGCCTACGCCTGCCTCAGCCGCGCAGCGCACTCCACCCCGTCATTCCGGCGAAAGCCGGAACCCATGTTGATCCGGCTTTTTGCTCTGGGGATCAACGAGCAGACGGAGCAAAGTCAAAATGGGTTCCGGCTTTCGCCGGAATGACGGGGCGTGGATATGTAACGCGCCATGGAATGCGCGACGCAGCATTGTCCAGCACCGCCGCCGCTTGACTATACGCATGCGTATGGCAGGCTAGGCACCCCACTCCGCCGCACCCGCGCATGAAAGCCAGCACCCTGAAACTCGGCCTCAACCTGTGGCCGCCGTTCCTGTTCAGCGGCGTGCGCGTGCGCGAGATCGCCGCCGACTACCGCCGCGCCCACGTCGAGCTGCGCATGCGGCCGTGGAACCGCAACTACGTCGGCACCCACTTCGGCGGCAGCCTGTTCGCGATGACCGATCCGTTCTGGATGCTGCTCGCGCTCAACGCGCTGGGTCGCGACTACATCGTCTGGGACAAGGCCGGCAGCATCGAATTCGTGAAGCCCGGCCGCGGCACCGTGCATGCGCACTTCGAACTGGGCGACGCGGTGCTGGACGAGTTGCGCTTGGCCACGCAGGACGGCGACAAGACGCTGCGCTGGTTCGACACCGACGTGATCGACGGCCAGGGCGAGGTGGTGGCGCGGGTGCGCAAGCAGCTGTACGTGCGGCGCAAACCCGGCCGCTGACGCCGTTACAGCGCCGCCGCCATCGCGCGCTGTCACAGATGTGAAGACCGACGGCGGCGCAATCTGACGCTGCGGGTCCAATGCCGACACGGCCACCGCGGTAAAACTGCGGAACCTCTGTGCCTACTGTGTCGAATTGCCGCCTAAGCAAGGCACAATAGGCGTACGCACCAATGGATGGGGCGTCTTCACGTATTTTGCGTGACGAATGTGTGGTCAGTCCCGGCGCGCGCGAGCGTATGCTGGGCACTCGCGACAGGGGGCCGCGATGTCCAGGTCTACATCGAACCAGCACGAGAACGAGGCGCCGTTGCCGGAGATCGCCGGCTATCGCCTGCGCCGCGTCATCAATCACGGCGGCATGTCCACCGTGTATCTGGGCGAGCAGATCGGGCTGGCGCGCGAAGTCGCGATCAAGGTGATGCTGCCCACCGCGCTGTCCGACGAGGTCAGCCGCCGCCGCTTCGAAAACGAAGTGCGCACCATCGCCCGCCTCGAACACCCGCACGTGGTGGTGATCCACGAAGTCGGCCGCACCCGCGAAGGCCTGCCCTACTACGCCATGCCCTACCTCTCGCGCGGCCACCTGGGCCAGCGCGATCTGAGCAAGGACGAGCCGCGCGTGGTGTCCATCATGGAGACGCTGCTGTCGGCGCTGGACTACGCGCATTCGCGCGGCGTCGTGCACCGCGACGTCAAGGCCGAGAACGTGCTGTTCGACGACAGCGAACGGCCGCTGCTGGCCGACTTCGGCATCGCCCTGCGCCGCGGCTTCGGCCCGCGCGTGACCGCCGCCGGCCTGGCCGTGGGCAGCACCGCCTACATGGCACCCGAGCAGGCGCGCGGCGAAGACGTGGACGGCCGCGCCGATCTCTACAGCCTGGGCGTGCTGGGCTGGGAAATGCTCACCGGCCGGCTGCCGTTCGAGGCGCCCGACGCGCTGTCCATGGCGGTGATGCACGCGCAAGACCCGATTCCCAAGCTGCCGCAGCACCTGCGCCATTGGCAGCGTTTCATGAACCGCGCCCTGTCCAAGCAGCCCGGCCACCGCTTCCAGGACGCGGCCGAGATGCGCCAGTGGCTGGCCGACATCCACCGCAGCGGCGTGGTCCACGCGATCAAGCGGCTGATCCCGCGCGGCGGCAAGCTGCGGCAGTGGGCGATGCCGCTGTGGGCCGGCCTGGCCGTGGTCGCGGTGGCCGTGGTCACCGTCGGTTTCGGCCTGAGCAGCGCCAAGGACGACGGCTTCTTCCGTGTCGAGGGCGCGCCCGTCGCTACCCCGGCCGCCGGCGGCGACGACCCCACCACGGCGATGATGGCGCCGCTGCCGGAAGCGCCGCTGCAGCGCTCGCTGGAAGAAGCGCGCCGCTACCTGCGCCAGGGCAAGCTGACCGCGCCCGCCGACGGCAACGCCTACAACAGCCTGCTCACCGCCTGGCATGCCGACAGCACCAGCCCCGAGGTGCACACCGCGGTGGCCGAACTCACCCAGGCCTTCGCCGAGCAGATCGCGCTGGCCGTGCGCGAACGCAACGACCAGCGTGCGCGCGAACACCTGGTCAACGCCACCGCGCTGGCGCAGCAGACCGGCAACGCCGATTCGTCCGCGATGCGCGCGTTGCGCGAACGCGCCGGCACCGCGCTGCAGGCGCGCATCGAACTGGACGCCAAGCGCAACGACCGCGCCGACGCCGAACGCGCCGCCGCCCTGGCCGCCGAACTGGGCCTGCCCAAGGCCAACACCGCCAAGCTGCTGGCGCAGGCGCGCGCGATCGGCGGCGGCCTGCCCGGCCAGCCCGTGGCCGTGGGCAGCCTGAGCCAGGACAACGGCCGCATCACCGTGGCCCTGAGTCCGCGCCCGGTCAGCCGCGCCGAGTACGCGCGCTTCGCCAGCGCCAGCAACCGCGAACCGGCGCTGTGCCGCGAACGCGCCTCGCTGCTGCGCGTGCTGGCGCCGCGCAACTGGCAGAGCCCGGGCTTCAAGCAGTCCGACGGCGAGCCGGTGGTGTGCGTGTCGCAGGCCGACGCCGAGGCCTATGCGCAGTGGTACAGCCAACAGACCGGCCGCCGCTACCGCCTGCCCACCGCAGCCGAAGCCGAGGCGCAGAGCGCCGAAGCCGGCGGCCGCGCGCTGTCGATGTGGCTGCGCGACTGCGGCCGCAACTGCCTGCAGCGCCAGGCTGCCGGCGCTTCCTGGCGCAGCGCCCAGGGCCAGCGCCCGCTGACCGCCGCGCGCGGCTACGACGACGTCGGCTTCCGCCTGGTGCGCGAACGCTAGGCCGCCGCTCCGGCCTTGGGGTAGGAGCGGCGTAATCCGCGACCGCGAACCAACGACCTGCGCGTCGACAACGAAGTCTGGCCGTCCATCGGTCGCGGCTTGCGCCGCTCCTACCCCAAAGTCCGATCGTCAAGCCGCACCGCCGCCCGCGCTCGCCTACAATCTGGCGCCATGCGCATGTCCAACCTGCAACGCCTGTTCCTCACCGGCCTGCTCACCCTGCTGCCGATCTGGCTGACCTGGGTGGTGGTCAAGTTCGTCTTCGTGCTGCTGTCCGACACCAGCCGGCCGCTGATCGACCCGCTGCTGGCCAACCTGGCCGCGACCAATCCGCAGGCGCTGGGCTGGCTGACCGAATCCTGGGTCGCCACCGGCATCGCCCTGGCCGCGACCCTGGGCGTGATCCTGCTGTCGGGCGTGATGGCCCGGCGCGTGTTCGGCCAGACCGTGTTGCGCGGCTTCGAAGCGCTGATCAAGCGCATCCCGCTGGCCAGCACCATCTACTCCAGCGCGCGCCAGTTGCTGGACATCCTGCAGACCAAGCCCGACGGCACCCAGCGCGTGGTGCTGATCGACTTCCCGCACACCCAGATGAAGTCGATCGGCTTCGTCACCCGCGTGCTCAAGGAACAAGGCACCGGCCGCGAACTCGCGGCGGTCTATGTGCCGACCACGCCCAACCCCACCTCCGGCTACCTGGAAATCGTGCCGGTGGAACTGATCACGCCCACCGACTGGACCGTGGACCAGGCGATGAGCTTCATCATCTCCGGCGGCGCGGTGTCGCCCGAGAGCATTCCCTTCTCCGTTCCCGTCGCCAACGACGCCCAGCCCGCGAACTGATCCCATGAACCTGCACGGACGCACGCCGCTTTCTCTGTTCCGCCGCACCGCCTGCGCGCTGCTGGTCGCGCTGCTGGCCCTGCCCGCTACGGCGACCGAAGCCGTGGCCCTGCTGCCGCAGACGGTCAAGCTCGACGACGGCCGCAGCTTCAAGCTGACCCTGCCGGCGAACCTGGAAGTACTGCCGGTGGCGCAGGGCTACAAGCGCATCCGCTTCTTCGCCCGCAGCCCCGACGGCCGCATCTTCCTCACCGACATGCGCGACCTCAGCGACAACCGCAAGGGCCGGGTGCTGATCCTGGACGGCTGGGACGAGAAAAAAGCCAAGTTCGCCCGCGTCCACACCTACCTCAGCGAGCAGCGCAACCCCAACAACCTGGCTTTCTACACCGACGCGCAAGGCCAGCAATGGCTGTACCTGGCGCTGACCGACAAGCTCGTGCGTTACCGCTACCAGGCCGGCGACGTGGCGCCGTCCTCGCCGGCGCAGGTGCTGGCCACCTATCCGGACTACGGCCTGAGCTACAAGTACGGCGGCTGGCACCTCACCCGCACCGTGGCCTTCAACAACGGCAAGATGTACGTGTCGGTGGGCAGCAGCTGCAACGCCTGCATCGAGAAGGAAGCGGTGCGCGCGACGGTGATGGAATACAACCCCGACGGCAGCGGCGCGCGCGTGTACGCGCGCGGCCTGCGCAACGCGGTGGGCCTGATCGCCCACGACGGCCGCCTGATCGCGACCAACCAGGGCTCCGACCACCTGGGCAACGACAAGCCCGACGAAACCTTCTTCAAGCTCGAGGACGGCGCCGACTACGGCTGGCCGCACTGCTACCACAGCCAGGGCAAGGTCTACGCCGATCCCAAGTTCCCGCGCAAGGCCGGCTGCGGCAAGGTGCCGCGCGCGTTCGGCTGGTTTCCCGCGCACGCCTCGGCGCTGGGCGTGGACTGGTTCCCGGCCGGCGGCGACGCCTTGAGCGAGCAGTACGTGGTCGCCCTGCACGGCTCCACCAACGCCAAGATCGGCCACGGCTACAAGCTGGTGCGCGTGAACGCCGACGGTCGCTACAGCGCCGACCTGATCACCGGCTTCCTCGACGGCGGCAAGGTCAACGGCCGCCCCTGCGGCGTGCTGCGCATGGGCCGGGACGCGTTCCTGTTCACCGACGACAAGTACGGCGTGATCTATTACGTGAGGCCCAAGCGATGAACCCACCGGTGGCCGGCATCGGCGCACGTACCCTGGACGACCGCGCGCTGCGCTTGTTCATCGTGCTGTCGGCGTTCTTCTGCGTGAACGCGGTGCTGGCCGAGTTCATCGGGGTCAAGATCTTCGCCCTGGAAGACACTCTGGGCATCGCGCCGCTGCAATGGAACCTGTTCGGCCAGAGCGGCTCGCTGAGCTTCACCGCCGGCACCCTGCTGTGGCCGGTGGTGTTCCTGATGACCGACGTGATCAACGAGTTCTTCGGCCGCCGCGGCGTGCGCACGATCTCGTGGCTGGCGGCCATGCTGATCGTGTACGGCTTCGTCTTCGCCTTCGCGGCGATCTCCCTGGCGCCGGCCGGCTGGTGGGTCAAGGCCGCCGAATCCCAGGGCGTGGCCGACTACCAGGCCGCGTTCGCCGCGGTGTTCGGCCAGGGCCTGTGGACCATCGCCGGTTCGCTGGTGGCCTTCATGCTGGGCCAGCTCATCGACGTCGCCGTGTTCCACCGCATCCGCAACGCCACCGGCGAAAAGCACATCTGGCTGCGCGCCACCGGCTCCACCGCGGTATCGCAGCTGGTCGACAGTTTCGTGGTGCTGTACATCGCCTTCGTGCTGGGCCCGCAGAAGTGGCCAACCTCGCTGTTCCTGGCCGTGAGCACGGTCAACTACGCCTACAAGATGCTGGCCGCCTTCGCGATGATCCCGCTGATCTACTTGGTGCGGGCGGCGATCGTGCGCTACTTGGGTGAGGCGCGTGCGCATCAGTTGCGTGAGGAAGCGGCGGCCTAAGTGAGAGTCGCGGCGCGAGGTTGGCGCTGCGCGTGCCCTCACCCCAACCCCTCTCCCGCAAGCGGGAGAGGGGCTAAGACCAGCGGCGTCGGATGGGTTCCCTCTCCCGTTCACGGGAGAGGGCTAGGGTGAGGGGATGAGCGCGCAGCGCGAATGCCCTTAGATTTGCAGCACACGCCCATTCACCCGTGACTTCCGACCGGGGCGGGCGGCAAGCCCCTCGGCCATGCTGGCGGCTTCATCCTCCGGGGAACCCCCATGACCTTGCGTCCGCTCGCCCTAGCACTCGCCCTGACCCTGGCCGCCGCGACGGCCGCGCCCGCCGTGGCCGCCGACGCGCCCAAGGCGGTCGCTTCCGATTCCGCCAAGGCCGCCAAGCTCACCGCGCTGTACGCGCAGTACTGGGAAGAGACGCTCAAGCTCAACCCGGTGCAGGCCACCTTCCAGGGCGACAACCGCTACAACGACCAGCTGCCCGATTTCGGCAGCGCCGAATATCGCAAGCAGTCGCACGACTTCACCGTGCGCTGGCTCAAGACCGTGCAGGACATCGGCCCGGCCGGCCTGCAGGGCCAGGATCTGCTGAGCTTCGAGACGTTCGTGCGCGAAGCCAAGAGCTCGCTGGAAGGCGAGCAGTTCCCCGACTGGATGATGCCCGTCAACCAGATGGGCAGCATCCCCAGCTTCGCCGCGCAGATGGGTTCGGGCACCAGCGCGCAGCCGTTCAAGACCGTGCAGGACTACGACAACTGGCTGGCACGCGGCAACAAGTTGCCGGTGCTGTTCGACACCTCCATCGCCAACATGCGCGAAGGCATGAAGGCCGGCGTGGTCCAGCCGCGCGCGCTGATGGTCAAGGTGATCCCGCAGTTGGACGCGCTGATCAAGGACAAGCCCGAAGACACCCTGTTCTGGGGCCCGATCAAGGACCTGCCCAAGGACTTCTCCGACGCCGACAAGCAGCGCCTGACCGCGGCCTACCGCGAGATGATCGCCAACCGGCTGATGCCGGCCTACAAGAAGCTGCGCGCCTTCATCAACGACGAATACCTGCCGGCCACGCGCGACAGCGTGGGCCTGGACAAGCTGCCCAACGGCCAGGCCTGGTACGCCTTCAACGCGCGGCAGCGCACCACCACCGATCTGAGCCCGGCGCAGATCCACCAGATCGGCCTGGACGAGGTCGCGCGCATCCACGGCGAGATCCGCAAGATCATGGCCCAGGTGGGCTTCAAGGGTTCGCTGCAGGACTTCTTCAAGTTCATGCAGACCGACCCGCGCTTCAGCTTCAAGAGCGAGGAAGCGCTGCTGGAGCACTACCGCGCGCTGGAGGCCAAGATCAACCTCAAGGTGCCGCAGCAGTTCTCGCTGCTGCCCAAGGCGCCGTTCGAGATCCGCGCGGTCGAGCCCTTCCGCGCCCAGTCCGCGGCCGGCGGCGAATACCGCTCGCCCAGCGAGGACGGCAGCCGTCCGGGCGTGTTCTACGTCAACACCTACGACCTGCCCACGCGCAAGACCTGGGACGCCGAGGACCTGTACCTGCACGAAGCCATCCCCGGCCACCACTTCCAGCTGGCCCTGCAGCAGGAACTGACCGGTATCCCGGCCTTCCGCCGCTTCGGCGGCGAAACCGCCTTCATCGAAGGCTGGGGCCTGTACGCCGAGTCGCTGGGCAAGGACCTGGGCGTGTACACCGATCCCTACAACTACTTCGGCTATCTCCAGAACGAGCTGTGGCGCGCGATTCGCCTGGTCACCGACACCGGTCTGCACAGCAAGGGGTGGACCCGCGAGCAGGTGATCAAGTACATGCTCGACAACTCGGCCGAGAGCGAGACCCAGTCCACCGCCGAAGCCGAGCGCTACATCGCCTGGCCGGGCCAGGCCCTGGCCTACAAGATCGGCGAGCTGAAGATCCAGGAGCTGCGCCGCAAGGCCCAGCAGGAACTGGGCGCCAAGTTCGACGTGCGCGAGTTCCACGCCGAAGTGCTTAAGGACGGCTCGGTGCCGCTGGAAGTGCTGCAGCAGAAGATCGACCGCTGGATCGCCAGCAAGAAGGGCTGAGCGCATAGCGCAGCCTGATGAAAAAGCCGGGCGATGCCCGGCTTTTTCTTTGCCCGTTGCCGCCGCGGCTTACTTGATCGAAAAACTGATCGTGTAGTTCGACTTCTTGCCCTGACGCGTGGCCGCGCGCATCTGATAGACGCGCACCGTGTAGTCGCCGCTGGCCGGCAGGCGCCCGCTCCAGCGGTTTTCGCCGCTGATGGAACTGTTGACCAGCGCTTCCTGGCTGCCGGGCGGCAGCACGTTGAAATAGGCGTTGGTGGACCCCTTGAGGCTGACCGTGAGCGTCTGCCCGGCCTTGGCCGCGAGCACGTAGTCGCGGCTGTCGCCGAGGCTGCCGCTGAGGGTGGCGGCGTTGGCGCCGGGCTTGAACGCGACGCGTTCGGCCAGGGCGCTGCCAGCGAGCAGCAGGCCGGCGCAGAGCGCGGCGGCCAGGGCCGCGCGGCGTGGGAAGGGCATGAGAGCGGTTGCGGACATGAGGAAAGACTCCGTGTGAGAGGCGGCAACGCATGGGCGCGCATGCGCCAGCAGCCTCTCGGCCACCGCCGTGGCCACAGCATAGGCAGGCCAGGCCCGCCTCCAGCCTGAACGGATGCTGGCGCGCTCGTCCATCACATTGCTGAATCGGCGAAAAAATCGCCAATTGGCACACCCAGGCCTCATAATTACTGCTTAACGCGTCACAAATCGTGTCGCACTACGCCTACCTCAGCCCGCCATCGCCAGCCACGGAAGACGGATGTTCGACTTAGCAGTGCCGCCCCATCACGCCCGTCGCTGGCGTGCAGCGGGCCGTTTCTTCGCCGCCTTCCTGCTCCTAGTCGCAGTGTCCGTTCCCGCCTATGCGCAGGAATGGAGCTACCGCGTGCGCCCGGGCGACAACCTCTGGGATCTGAGCGCGCGCCATCTGCGCCCGGACGTGGACTGGCGCCGCCTGCAGCGGCTCAATCGCGTCGACGATCCCTATCGCCTGCCGCCGGGCAGCCTGCTGCGCTTTCCGGTGTCGTGGCTGCGCATCGAGCCTGCCAAGGCGACCCTGGTCGCACTGCGCGGCCAGGTGCGCGCGCAGGTGTCGGCACGCGGCGACGTGGCCGCGGCCAGCGAAGGCCTGCGCCTGGGCATCGGAGGCTGGATCGAAACCGGCGCCGGCGCCAGCGCCACCCTGGAATTCGCCGACGGTTCGCGCCTGCTGCTGATGGCCAACAGCCGCATCGTCTTCGACCGGCTCAGCACCTACGGCCGCACCGGCATGGTCGACACGCGCATGCGCCTGCAGCGCGGCCGCGCGACCAACCGGGTGATCCCGGCGCGCGGTCCCGCATCGCGCTACATCATCGAAACCCCGTCGGCGACCTCCAGCGTGCGCGGCACCCACTTCCGCGTGAGCGCCGGCGAAAACGAAGAGCCCGCCGCCACCGAGGTGCTGGAAGGCAAGGTGCAGGTGGACGGCAGCCAGGGCGCCGGCGTGCTGCTGCGTCCCGGCTACGGCAGCATCGCCCGCGCCGGCGCCGCGACCTCGGCGCCCGTGCCGCTGCTGCCCGCGCCGACCCTGGATGCGGCACGCAGCCGCCTGGACGCGCTGCCGCTGACCCTGGCCTGGGCGCGCACCGACGGCGCGGTCGCCTACCGCGTGGAGGTGGTGCGCGACGATGCGCCCGAAGTGCAGCTGTTCGAAGCACGCACCCAGGACACCCAACTGCGCATTCCCGCCCTGCCCGCCGGCCGCCACCGCGTACTGCTGCACGCCATCGCCGGCAACGGCCTGGGCGGCAGCGACGCGCAGCACGTGTTCGAACTGGCCGCGCTGCCGCCGCCGCTGACCATCCGCCCGCTGGACGGCGAAACCCTGTACGCGCCGCGTCCGCGTTTCGAATGGACGCTGAGCCCGGGCGCCGCCGACACACTGTTGCAGTTGGCCGACGATCCCGGGTTCGAACGCCTGCGCGCGGAGACCGCAGTGTCAGGCACGCGCTACCGCGCCGCGCAGGACCTGCCGCCGGGTCGCTACTACTGGCGCGTGGCCGCGCGCGACGCCGCCGGCCGCGGCGGCGCCTACGGCGATGCCCTGCCCTTCGACGTCAGCGACGCCCCGCCCGATCCGGGCCTGCAACCGCCGCAGGCCGAACAGGGCCAGCTCACCCTGCGCTGGAAGGACGCCGCGCCGGGCCAGCGCTTCCAGGTGCAGATCGCGCGCAAGCGCGACTTCGCCCAGCCGCTGCTGGACCGCGAAGTCGACACGCCGCAGGTGAGCCTGGACCGCCCCGGCGGTGGCCGCTGGTACGTGCGGGTGCGCCCGATCGAGGACGATGGCTACGCCGGGCCCTACGGTCCGGTGCAGGAAATCCGCCTGCCCTGCCGCGTCTGCTATGCCGGTGCCGGCGCGCTCGTGCTATTGCTGGTGTTGTGAACGCCTTTGCGCCGTCGTGGCCGTTGCGGATCGCCATCGCCTTGGCGGCCGCCGGCCTGGCCGCGCTGATCAGCGTGTACGGCGCGTTCTGGTTCCTGGACGACGCCTTCTACGACCAGCATCTGGCCGCCTGGACCTACCCGCCCGACGACGACGTGGTCATCGTCGCCATCGACGACCAGAGCCTGAGCGAGCTGGGCCAGTGGCCGTGGCCGCGCGATCTGCATGCCGAACTGCTGGAACGCCTGGCCCATGCCGGCGTGCACGGCGTGGCCATGGACCTGCTGTTCACCGAACCCGATCGCAACGGCGTCGCGCACGACGACCGCCTGGCCGAGGCCATGCGCTACAACGGCCGCGTCGCCCTGCCGGTGCTGGCCGCCGCGCCCAGCCAGAACGGCCTGCCGGTGGAAGTGCTGCCCACGCCGATCCTGGCCGACGCCGCCGCCACGCTGGGCCATACCGACATCGAACTGGATGCCGAGGGCGCCGCTCGCGGCCTGTACCTGCGCGCCGGCCTGGGCGAAGCGCGCTGGCCGGCGCTGGCGCTGGCCACGATCTCGTTGGACCCGGCCTACGCACGCCGGCCGCTGCCCGGCCTGCGCAGCCCCGACGCCGCGCAGGGCTCGCCCTATCTGTGGACGCGCGATCATTACGTGCGCATCCGCTACGCCGGCCCGCCCGGCAGCTTCGCCCAGGTGTCCTACGCCGACGTCGTCGCCGGCCGCGTGCCGGCCGAGCTGCTGCACGGGCGCTGGGTGGTGGTGGGCGTGACCGCCGCCGGCCTGGCGCCGCCGTTCCTCACGCCCATGTCGGGCGAGCTGCGCATGCCCGGCGCCGAGTACCAGGCCAATGTCATGGAGATGCTGCTGCACGGCCGCGCGATCGTGCCGCTGGCGCCGCTGTGGCAGGGCGTGCTCACCGGCAGCATCGTGTTCCTGGTGGCGCTGTGCCTGCTCGCACCGGTATTCCCGCGCGCGCTGCTGCTGGCCAGCGCCGCGGCGCTGGCCACGCTGGCGGCGAGCATCTTCCTGCTGCGCCTGGGCAACCTGTGGTTCGCGCCGGCCACCGCCGTGGTCGCTATCGTGCTGTGCTACCTGGCCTGGATGGTCGGCCACCTGCGCCACTGGCGCCGCCAGGCGCACCTGGACACCCTGACCCGCCTGGCCAACCGCCGCCGCTTCGACCATGTACTGGAACGCGAGCTGGGCAGCGCCCGCCGCACCCACATGCCGCTGACCTTGGCGCTGATCGACGTCGACCACTTCAAGGCCTACAACGACGCCGAAGGCCACCGCGCCGGCGACCGCGTGCTGCGTCAGGTCGCGCGCCTGATCGCAGCGCACGCGCGCCGCCCGCGCGACCTGGCCGCGCGCTTCGGCGGCGACGAATTCGCCATCGTCCTGCCCGACACCTCCGCCGAAGGCGCGGCCCAGGTCGCCGAGGCCGTGCTGGCCGACATGCGCGCGCTCAACCTGCGCCATGGCGACGGCCTGGGCGGCGCCAAGGTCAGCCTCAGCATCGGCATCCACACCTGCGTGCCCGGCCCGCGCACGCGCGAGCGCACCTTGTTCGACGCCGCCGATGCGGCGCTGTACCGGGCCAAGGAGAACGGGCGCAACGGCTATGTGGCTACGCAGGCGTTCGACGTGGAGTGAGGCGGCCCGCTGCCGCATCGGCGACTAGCTCTGGCGCTTCCAACGCTGCACTTGGGCGACGAACGCTCGCGGGTGGCGTGGCGTGATCGCCACTTGGTATAAAACGGCCGTCTTCCTGCGTATCACCACGATGCCGGATCGTCTCAGGCGATTTCCGGCATGCACCGTGAACAACCCAAGATCATTCCAGTCGCCGACCTCGATCGATTCGATGTCCCTGCCATCGATCCAATACACCGGGATCTTGCCGAAAAGCACTACCTCCACCCGGCCATTGGCGAATCGATAGTCGTAGATCAACGGCAGCGCGAAGACAACCGCGACCAAAACCACAGCCGCGCCGGCGATCGCGACGATCGCGTCCCAGTCAACCATGGCACCCCGCACCTAAGTTAGCGCGGCAATACCGCATCGCCCGGACTCTCGGCCAGCCACTTGCTCCAGTAGTACAAAACCAAGCGCACGCCCTCGCCGACATCGGTGCTGTCGCGGGTGATCGGCATGGACTCGGTCCAGGCGGCGTTGGACAAGGCCTGCAGTGTGCTCTCCGGCGCTTGGCAGAAACCCATGTGCCAGCGGTCGAACTGCCGCTTCGCCACTGGCTCATGCAGAAGCTCGACCACGTCGCGGTGAGCGCGCGCATGGCGGATGCGTTCGTAGACCTGATGCAGGCCTGCAGGTTCGCCTTCGATGTATTGGAAGAAACGGCCGTCGTGATGGAACAGCACGCCGGACACGCCGACCGCGGCGTTGAACACGCGTGCGTCGACCAGCAGGGCATCCAGTTCCAGCGAGGACAACGGGCGCGAGGCGCGGCTGTGATAGGCGACGGCGAGTAGTTCGGTCATGTGGAGCAACGTAGCACGGCGATGGGTGCGGGAGATGGCGCGGGCTGGCGGCTGGATGACTTCGCTTGCGAAGTTGATCGTGGCGGATAACGCACCGACCAGTTATCCGAGCATGCGTCGTAGTTGCCGATTCGCGGTCGCAGCTCGCGCAGCTCCTACATGAGGCAGGCGTGGCCTTCGTCGTCACTGTGTAGCGATATTTGGCGTGTAAATGCGTATTGCTCGCATTCGTCGTCATTTCTGCTGCGCAGCAGCACGGACTAGTACGCAAATCCGCAACGCAATCGGATTCGGGAGGTAGGGGGGCGCGGACTTGGCCGCGTTCTGAACAGTAGCGGCGGTGAGAAACGCTCGACCCCCGCGAGCGATTCAGCAATCGCCGCCGTAGTTCGCATCCAACACTCTCGTCCAAGGAGCTTCAGGATATGCGTAAGTTCAGCGTCTCGGCCGTCGCCGCACTCGTGGCCATGGCAGCTTCCGGTTCGGCCTTCGCGGCCGACGATCTCGCCCCCGCTTTGAAGGCCGCGATGCAGCGCGACCTCGACCTGTCCGGCCCGCAGCTGGCGCAGTACCTCAAGGCCGAACGCCAGGCCGCGCAGCAGGAAAAGGCCCTGCAGCGCGAACTGGGCCGCAACTACGCCGGCGCCTGGCTGGAGCGCAAGGCCGACGGCACGTTCGACTTCGTCGTCGCCAGCACCTCGGCCAAGGCGCCCAAGGCCGCCGGCGTGCAGACGCGCCTGGCGCGCCATAGCCTGGCCTCGCTGGATTCGGCCAAGGGCCTGCTGGACCGCCAGCTCGGCAGCGACGCGCGGGCGACCCGCGGCGTGTACAGCTGGTCGGTGGACCTGCCCAGCAACAGCGTGATCGTGGGCGTGGCGCCGGGCGCCGAAGACGCGGCGATCGACTTCATCGCGCGCAGCGGCGCCGATGTGGGCACCGTGCGCTTCGAAACCATGAACGAGGCGCCGCAGCGCCGCATCGCAATCCAGGGCGGCCGCGGTTACCTGCGCGACCCGGGCGACGGTTATGTCTACGCCTGCTCGGTCGGCTTCTCGGTCACCCAGAACACCACCCCGGGCTTCGCCACCGCCGGCCACTGCGGCACCACCGGCGAAAATGTCTATCACGAGGTTTCGCAGTGGACGCCGGGCGTGAAGCTGGGCTCGTTCGCCGCCTCGACCATGCCCGACGGCAACCAGACCGGTCCGGACCGCGGCTGGGTCAAGGTCGACAGCACCCACACCCTGTCGGCCAGCGTCTACGGCTACGGCAGCGGCGACGTGACCGTGCGCGGCAGCACCGAGGGCGCGGTGGGCGCGGCGCTGTGCCGCTCCGGCCGCACCAGCGGCTGGCGCTGCGGCACCATCCGCGCCAAGAACGTCACCGTGTCCTACGTGGACGACAACAACCAGCCCGACGGCACCGTCACCGGCCTGACCCAGACCAGCGCCTGCGCCGAAGGCGGCGACTCCGGCGGTTCCTTCATCACCAGCGTCGGCCAGGCCCAGGGCGTGCTGTCCGGCGGCAGCGGCAGCTGCAAGGGCCGCCAGGGCAAGAACGGCGGCGGCAACAGCTACTACACGCCGATCAACTCGATCCTGAGCGCGTATTCGCTGACGCTGCGTACTAGCCCGTGATGCGGGATCGGTGAGTGGGAGGCGGACTTGCGCCGCCGCTTTGTAGCTTCGCGTGCCCTCACCCCAACCCCTCTCCCGTGAACGGGAGAGGGGCTAAAGCAGCAAGCGGCGTCGAATGCATCCCCTCTCCCGCTTGCGGGAGAGGGCTAGGGTGAGGGGGTGAGCGAAGCGAATGCTCTTGACCCGCGCTCGGGCCCCGAACTCGCAGCACCAATACAAGACCCGGAGGGCGGCGCACAGGAGGTGCGCCGTTTTTCGCTGGCACAGGGATGTGCCATCGAAAAATCCCCGCGCAAACTCCGCTCTCGCACGGGAGCTCTGGGGCAGCGTTTTTCTTTGGTTACTTTCTTTTGACGCTTATCAAAAGAAAGTAACCCGGCCGCTTGCGGACGGAAGCTGTTGCTGTTGCTTCCACCAGCACACCCACACACCTTCGCGAGTTCGGAGCGGATCGCGGCTCACGCCGCTCCTACAGAAGGCACATCGCGCAGAGACCGAAGCGTTCGTCGTAGGTGTGGATTCGCGGTCGCAGCTTGCGCAGCTCCTACAAACAGGCAAAGAAAAAGGCCGGCTAGGCCGGCCTTTTTCGACTGCGACTGCGCTTACGCGCCTTCGCGACGCTGACCGCCACCGGGACGGCCGCCGCCGCGGTGCTGGGCACCGGCGTGGGCGTGACGCGGTGCCGGCTTGCCGTGCGGGCGGTGCGAGGGCTTGCGCGGGCCGTTGTTGCCGCCCGGCCGCTGACCGCCGGGGCGGCGCGCGCCCGGCGCGTCGGAACCCATGCGGATCGGACGGGTGGGCTCGAAGCCCGCCACCGTGACCATCTGGATGTCGTCCTTGAGGATGCGCTGGATCTGGCGCAGCAGACCGCCCTCGTCCGGCGAGACCAGCGACAGGGCCTCGCCCGTGGCGCCGTTGCGGCCGGTGCGGCCGATGCGGTGCACGTAGTCCTCGGCCACCATCGGCAGGTCGAAGTTGATGACCAGCGGCAGGTTGGGGATGTCCAGACCGCGCGCGGCCACGTCGGTGGCGACCAGCACGCGGGCCTTGTTGGCCTTGAAGTCGCGCAGCGCTTTCTGGCGCTGGGCCTGGCTCTTGTTGCCATGGATGGCCACGGCCTTCAGGCCGGCGTCTTCCAACTGTTCGGCCAGGCGGTTGCAGCCGTGCTTGGTGCGGCCGAAAACCAGCACCTGATCGGTGCTGCGCTCGCTGAGGATGCGGATCAGCAGATCGCGCTTGCGGCCGCCGTCGACCGGGTGGGCGCGGTGGGCGATGGTGTCGGCGATGGTGTTGTTGGCCGCGACCTGCACCTGCTGCGGATCGCGCATGAACTCCAGCGCCAGCTTCTTGATCTCGGCCTCGAAGGTGGCCGAGAACAGCAGGGTCTGACGCTGCGCGGGCAGACGGTTGAGGATGCGCTTGATCGCCGGCAGGAAGCCCATGTCGAGCATGCGGTCGGCTTCGTCCAGCACCAGCACTTCGACCGCGTCGAGCTTGGCGGTGCCGCGCTCCAGGTGATCGATCAGGCGGCCCGGAGTGGCCACCAGCACGTCCACGCCGCGGCGCAGCAGGTCGACCTGCGGGCCCATGCCGGCGCCGCCGTAGATCGCGCTGATGCCCATGCGCAGGTGCTTGGCGTAACCGCGCAGGCTTTCGGTGACCTGCACCGCCAGTTCGCGCGTGGGCACCAGCACCAGCGCGCGCGGCTTGCGCGGGCCGTTGGCGGCGGTGAGCTTGGACAGGCGGTTCAGCAGCGGCAGGCCGAACGCGGCGGTCTTGCCGGTGCCGGTCTGGGCGCCGCCCAGCAGGTCGTGCCCGGCCAGGGCCAGCGGGATCGCCTCGGCCTGGATCGGGGTCGGGTTGAGGTAGTTCTGCTCGACGAGCGCGCGCAGCAACGCGGGCGCAAGCCCGAGGGTTTCGAACGTCATGATGGGTACTGCTCCAAAAGTTCTGGGCTCCGTCGACGCAAGTCGCGGAGTCACTCGGAGCGTTCCCTGAAACCGCGCTGCGAGTAATCGGATGACGGCGCCGGATGCTCCGGGCCGTGTCGGCGCTACGAAAGACGTGCGGGAGAAAGACCGGTCCGCGAGCCCTGGGGCTGGCGCGACACGGGGGGCAACCTGGGAAACGTACCCCTTGCGGGGAGGCAGCCGTGCGCTGAACAGGGCAAGTTTACGCGAAAACCGCGCGAACAGCCAGCGCTAAATTCTTGTGCCGGCTGGGAAAAGCCCGTCCGCCCCCGGCACTGGCCCAGGACCGCCCCTCCGGCCTCCGCAGGCCCCATGCAGGAACCGTCAGGGGCTGGTAGAAAGGGGCCATCCGACAGGGGAGCGTCCATGGACAACCGCAGTCTCGCCACCGTCGCGCGCACGCTGATGGCCAGCGTGTTCATCGTCCTGGGCCTGTACCGCCTGCTCAGCGCCTGGGGCGGCGTGCCGACCCCGCCGGCCACCCTGGGCTTCAGCGCCGGCGAGCTGGTGCTGGGCCTGCTGATCGCCAGCGGCTGGAAGCTGCGCTGGACCGCGCTGATCGCGGCCCTGCTGATGCTGGTGGACGCGCTGCTGTCGCACCCGTTCTGGAGCCTGGCCGGGGCCGAGCGCAGCGCGCAGTTGCTGCACTTCATGAAGAACATCGGCCTGATCGGCGGCCTGTTGCTGCTGGCCGCGCACGCCGGCCACCCGCCGCGGCGCTGAGCGGGAGCGGCCGATGACCCCGCCCGCCCGCCGCAGCCTGCTGCGCAACCGCGACGGCCACGAGCACGGCCGCGTCACGATGGTGGAGCTGTTCTTCGACCTGGTGTTCGTGTTCGCGGTCACCCAGCTCTCGCACACCCTGCTCGAGCACCTGGACCTGGCCGGCGCGCTGCAGACCACGCTGCTGTTCTTCGCGGTGTGGTGGGTGTGGGTCTACACCTCCTGGTGCACCAACTGGCTGGACCCCGAACGCGCGCCGGTGCGCTTGATGCTGTTCGCGCTGATGCTGGGCGGGCTGCTGCTGTCGAGCTCGCTGCCGCAGGCCTTCGCCGAGCGTGGCCTGCTGTTCGCCGGCGCCTACGCGGCCATGCAGGTGGGGCGCACGCTGTTCATGGTCTACGCACTGCGCGGCCACCGCAGCGAGTTGCGCCGCAACTTCGTCCGTATCGCGGTGTGGCTGATGGTATCGGCCACGCTGTGGATCGCCGGCGGGCTGAGCGAAGGTCAGGCGCGCTTCGCCTGGTGGGCGGCCGCACTGCTGATCGAATTCGCCGGCCCCTGGATGTTCTTCTGGGTGCCCGGACTGGGCCGCTCCAGCATCAGCGACTGGGACGTGGACGGCGGCCATCTGGCCGAACGCTGCGCGCTGTTCGTGATCATCGCCCTGGGCGAGTCCATCCTGGTCACCGGCGCCACCTTCGCCGGGCTGCCGCTGGACCCGGTGCACGTGAGCGCGTTCGCGATCGCCTTCGTCGGCAGCGTGGCGATGTGGTGGCTGTACTTCGACACCGGCGCCGAACGCGCGAGCCAGCGCATCGTCGCCGCCAGCGACCCCGGCCGGCAGGCGCGCATCGCCTACACCTACCAGCACCCCTTGATCGTCGCCGGTATCATCGTCTGCGCGGTCGCCGACGAGCTGGTGTTGATGCACCCCGGTCACGTCGACAACGCCGGCATGGCCGCGATCATCGGCGGTCCGGCGCTCTACCTGCTCGGCAACGCGCTGTTCAAGTGGACGACGAACGACCGCCGGACGCCTCCCCTTTCGCATCTGGCGGGCTTGGCGCTGCTCGCGGCGCTGACGGCGCTGGCGTTGAGCCTGCATCCGTCGGCGCTGGTCCTTGGCGGCGCCACCACGGCGATCCTGGTGCTGGTGGCGGCGTGGGAGTGGCTGGCGCTGCGGCGCGGGGCTTCGCAACCGCGGCCGGCAGCGCACTGAAGGCGCCGCCCGCGCTCACACGTCGAAGCGCATCCCTGGCCGCACCAGCACCGGCTTGATGCCGTAGCGCTGGCCGATCTCGCCGGCCAGCGCTTCGCGCGCCTGATCTTCGCCGTGCACCAGGGCCAGCGGCGGATGGTCGGCGCCGGCCCCGCCGTTGATGGCGCCGTACCACTCCATCAGGCCGCGCTGGTCGGTGTGCGCCGACAGCCCGCCCACGGTATGGCGCTGCGCCTGCACGCGCACGTCGCGGCCGTGGATGCGCACCCACTTGGCGCCGTCGACCAGGCGCCGGCCCAGCGTGCCCTCGCCCTGGTAGCCGACGAAGACCACGCGCGTGCTGGGGTTGTCCAGGCGGTGGCGGAAGTGGTGCAGGATGCGGCCGGCGTTGGCCATGCCCGAACCGGCGATGACGATCGCACCGCGTTCGACCGCGTTGATCGCGATCGAATCCTCGCTGGATTCGGTCAGGCGCAGATTGGGCAGGCGGAACGGATTGGGCTGCTCGCGCCAGACCCGCTGCGCGCCCTCGTCGAACAGATCGGCATGGCGGTCGTACACCGCCACCACCTTGGCCGCCATCGGGCTGTCCAGGAAGATGCGCCAGCGCGACATCTGCCACTCGTCCCAATGCTTGGCGAACCAGTACAGCAGTTCCTGGCTGCGCCCTACCGCGAACGCCGGGATCAGCACGTTGCCGCCGTCTTGCCAGGTCTCGTCGAGGATGCGGCCGAGCTCGCGGATGGTTTCGGCGCGGTCGCGGTGCAGGCGGTTGCCGTAGGTGGACTCCATCAGCACCAGGTCGGCGCTGTCGATCGGCGCCGGATCGCGCAGGATCGGCGTGCCCTTGGGGCCCAGGTCGCCGGAGAACACCAGCTTGCGGCCGTCCGCCCACAGCTCCACCGCGGCCGAACCGAGGATGTGGCCGGCCTCGCGGAAGGCCAGATCGACGCCGGGCAGGATGTTCTCGCGGCGGTCGTAGGGCAGCGGCCGCACCTGCGCCATCGCCGCCTCCACATCGGCGGCGGTGTACAGCGGCACCGCCTCGGGCTGGCCGTGGGCGCGGCGCCGGTTGGCGCGCTCGGCCTCGCTTTCGGCGATGTGGGCCGCGTCCAGCAGCATGATCCGCATCAGGTCGGCGGTGGCGGCCTGCGCATGGATCGCGCCGCGAAAGCCGCGCCGCACCAGCAGCGGCACCCGGCCGATGTGGTCGATGTGGGCGTGGCTGATCACCAGCGCGTCGAGCGCGGCGGCGTCGAACGGAAACGGATCGGCGTTGCGCGCCTCGGCTTCCGGGCTGCCCTGGATCATGCCGCAGTCGAGCAGCACGCGGCGGCCGGCGGCGACGACCTCGTGCAGGGAACCGGTGACCTCGCCGGCGGCGCCGTGGAAATGCACTCTCATCGCGTTGCTCTCAAGGCGCGGCCGCTGTCGGCCGTAGCCGGCACCATGGCGCAAGCGCGCAGGCTCCACAAGAGCGAAGGCCCGCACGAGGCGGGCCTTCGGACGAAACTGACGGACCTGGGCTCAGCGGCCCGGCACCCGGCAGCAGCGGGCGGTCGCGGTGACCGTACCGGCCGAGGCGCTGTCGTTGACCATATTGCAATGCGAGGTCCAGCTGCCGGCCACGCGCATGCCGAAGATCGACGGACGGCACTGCGTTTCCACCGCGGTGTAGCCTGCGGTGCAGGTGCCCGCGAAGGCGTTGCCGGCCGCACCGGCGGCGAGATTGAGCGGCGTGCCGTCGACCTCGACGCACTGCAGCGCGGTCGCCTGCGGATTGATGAAGTAACCGACGATGTCGCCGACCAGGTGGGTCTGGGCGAAGGTGTACACGCTGACTTCGTTAGCCGAAGCGCCCTGGTCCAGCGCGACCGTGGCCAGGTTGCCGCGGATGTCGCCGGCGGTGTAGTTCACCGTGGCCGCCACCGGCTGGGTGCCGCCGAACGGGAACGCGGTGATATAGCCGGCGCCCGCGGGCGTGACCACGGTGAAGTTGATCACCGCCGCGGCGAACGAGCCGGCGGCGCCGACACCGTTGCAGTTGCTGGCGGCGCCGCCCTGGAAGCTGTAGTCGGACACCGCGGTCACGTCGAAGCTGCGCACGGTGTTGGCGGCGATCGCACCGCCGGCCAGACGCGTGTCGAACAGGCGGCAGGGCGAAACCGGCACGAATACCAGATCGGTAGCCGCATCGCCCAGCGCCGTGGGCGCCACGTCCGCACCGGCCTTGCTGGCCGCCACGTTCGGCCCCAGCAGGGCATTGTTCATGGCGTCGAAGCTGCGCGCGTCCGCCGCCATCTGCAGCGAATCCATCGGCGCCTTGGCGAAGATCGGCCCCATCTGCTTGGACCAGCTGCCCATATCCGAGCGATAGGCCTCCTGAACGTGCGGGCCCCACTTCTTCACGATCTGATAGACCAACTCGCCGCGCGCGCCGCGGCCGGCCGCATCGGCCGTGCTCGACAGCACGGGCGCAAGCGCGAGCAGTCCGGCGGCCAGGATCAACTTGTTCATGGTGTTCCCCTCTGGTTCGATTCGCGGGTCGGGCCCCCCGTGGACCCGATCGCCGACATTCCAGAAGGACGAGAACCCGAACCCAAACAGGACACGCGTCACATTTTTCTTCCGCCGATGATGGTTCGACGTGGCATGCGATGGGTGATTTTCCCTAGCGTTCCCGCGCTGCAAACGGTTGCATGCGCCTGCCTCCGCGGCGACGCGCTAACCGCGCCGCAAAACGGATCAGGCCCGCGCAAGGCGGGCCTGATCGAGGTGCACGTAAAAACCGCGCGCGACCGGTCAGCGGCCGGGCACTCGGCAACACTCGGCGTACACCGTCACCAGCATGGCCGTCGGGCCTTCGTTGGCGAATAGACATTGGTGCAGCAAACCGTTCGGATAAGACGCGACCACGCGCCCGGCTGCGGCCGCCGCCTGGCAATAGCCGCCGGTCTTGGTGTAACCGGCCGGACACGCCGGCGAGGTGCCGGTAAAGGTGGAGCTGCCGTTCATGGTGCTGATCGTTTGCACCGTCTGACATTGCAACGCGGTAGGCGTGGGCGCGATGTAGTAACCGACCAGGTCGGCGACCAGATGGGTGTCGGCGTAGGAATACACGCTCATCTCGTTGACCGCCGCGCCCATTTCCAGCGCGACCACCGCCAGATTGCCGCTGATGTCGCCGCCGCTGTAATTGACCGTAGCCGCCACAGGCCGCGGCGTCTGCAGCGGATAGGCGGTGATGTAGCCCGCTGTCGACGGCGTCACCACGGTGAAGTTGATCACCGCGGCATAGAACGAACCGGCCGCGCCGGCGCCGTTGCAGTTGCCGCTGGCGCCGCCCTGGAAGCTGTAGTCGGCCACCGAGGTCACGTCGAAATCGCGCACGCTGTTGGCGGCGATGGCCCCGCCGGAAAGGCGTGTATCGAGGATGCGGCAAGGCGGAATCGGCACGAAGGTCAGGTCGGTGGTGGGGCTGCCTATGGCCGTGGGTGTCACCGGTGCCCGTGCCGCGGAAGCCGCGCCCGCCTTGCCCAACAAGGCATCGTTCATCGCCTCGAAGCCGCGCGCATCGGCGGCGCGCTGCAGGGCGTCCATCGGCGACTGGGCGAATACCGGCCCCATCTGCCGCGCCCACTCGTTAATGTCGGCGCGATAGGCCTCCTGCACGTGCGGCCCCCACTTCTTCACGATCTGGTGGACCAACTGGCCGCGCGGTGAATAGCGGGCAGCTCCGTCCTGGGCGCTGGCGGGCGCCGGCGACGAAAGGGCGGCAGCGGCCAGTACGGCCGCCGCGAGTAGCGACTGGTGGTTCATGAGAGTTCCGTCCTCGGGTGCCCCGGCACGGACGCCGGATCCGCCGTGGACCGGTCGGCGCGCCGGGGGTGCGCGTCCGCGGCAGAGTATGCCGGCGCCCTGGCAATAGTTGTGCCAAGGTTGTGCCGAGTCTGGCTTTCCGCGCATCGGCAACGCCGCGGGCCGGCTGCGTCCCTACCGCCATCGCGCCATGACCTTCGACACCCCCGGCCGGCGGCGAAGGGGTCTATTGTCCTGCCACGCCCCGACCGGGGCGGCAACCTGCCCTACTCCTCATACGCCGCAAGGCCGGAGCCCGCTGTGACCCTCAAGAAACCGCAAGTCCTGCTGCTGACGCTCGCCATCACCACGGCCATGGTCGCCTGCACCAAGAAAGACGAAACCGCCGCGCCTGCCGCCGACGCCGCCCAGGCCAGCGCCGATGCCGGCGCGGTGAAGATCGACGACAGCAAGCTGCCGCAGGTCAACCGTTTCCAGGTCGGCGATCTCGACACCACCAAGGACGCGTGCACCGACTTCGGCGGCTACGTCAACGGCAAGTGGCTGGCGGCCAACGCCATCCCCGGCGACCGCACCTCGTGGGGCGCGTTCGAGATGCTCGACGAGCGCTCCACCGCGATCCAGAAGCAGCTGGCCGAGAAGGCCGCCGAACTGCCCAACGCCACCGGCGTGGACAAGATCGTCGGCGACCTCTACGCCACCGGCATGGACGCGGCCAAGATCAACCAGCAGGGCATCGACCCGATCAAGCCGGAACTGGACGCGATCGCCAAGCTCGCCGACAAGGCGCAGATCGCCGACTACCTGCGCAGCAGCGCGGCCAAGGGCCAGAACGTGCTGTTCGGCTTCGGCGCCGAAGCCGACTTCAAGGACTCCAAGAACAACATCGCCTACGCCTCGCAGGGCGGCCTGGGCCTGCCCGACCCGGCCTACTACCTGCCGTCGGCCGACAAGGACCAGAAGGACAAGCTGGGCAAGTACGAAGCGCACGTGGCCAAGGTGCTGGAGCTCAGCGGCGTAGCCGCCGCCGACGCCGCCAAGCAGGCCAAGGACGTGATCGCGTTCGAGACCCGCCTGGCCAAGGCGTCCAAGACCAGCAAGGAACTCTCGCGCGACGTCGAGCTGTACTACAACCCGGTCAGCATGGCCGACGCCGACAAGCTGACGCCGAACTTCCCCTGGACCAAGTTCTTCGAATCGCAGGGCGTGGCCCCGCAGAAGATGTTCTCGCTGGCCATGCCCGACTTCCACAAGGAAGTCAGCAAGATGCTCGACGACGTGCCGGCCGCGCAGTGGCAGAGCTACCTGCGCTTCCACGCCGTCGACGGCGCCTCGCCCTACCTGTCCGACGCCTTCGTGCAGGAGAACTTCGAGTTTTACCGCAAGACCCTGCGCGGCCAGGCCGAGCTGAAGGAGCGCAGCAAGCGCGTGCTCGACACCGTCGAAGAGCAGGCCGGCGAAGCGCTGGGCCAGATGTACGTGAAGGTCGCCTTCTCGCCCGAATCCAAGGCGCGCATGGAGACCCTGGTCAAGAACCTCAGCGAAGCGCTCAAGCTGCGCATCGAGAAGCTGGACTGGATGAGCCCGGACACCAAGAAGAAGGCGATGGAGAAGTGGGCTTCGTTCACCCCCAAGATCGGCTACCCCGACAAGTGGCGCGAATGGGCCGGCCTGCAGACCAACCGCGACAGCTACCTCGGCAACGTGATGGCCGCGACCGAGTTCAACTACAAGTGGAACCTGGGCAAGATCGGCAAGCCGGTCGACCGCACCGAATGGGGCATGCCGCCGCAGATGGTCAACGCCTACTACAACCCGCTGCAGAACGAGATCGTGTTCCCGGCCGCCATCCTGCAGCCGCCGTTCTTCGACCCCAACGCCGACGACGCCACCAACTACGGCGGCATCGGCGCGGTCATCGGCCATGAGATGACCCACGGCTACGACGACCAGGGCAGCCGCTTCGGCGCGACCGGCAACTTCGAGAACTGGTGGCAGCCGACCGACGCCAAGGGCTTCAGCGGCCGCACCGACAAGCTGATCGCCCAGTTCAACGGCTACGAAGCCATGCCCGGCGCGCACGTCGACGGCAAGCTGACCCTGGGCGAGAACATCGCCGACCTGGGCGGCCTGGCCACGGCCTACGACGCGATGGTCAAGGCCACCGCCGGCCAGCCGGACCCGAAGACCGACGGTCTGACCCGCGACCAGCGCTTCTTCCTCAACTGGGGCACCGTGTGGCGCCGCAACTTCAAGCCCGAAGAGCTGAAGGTGCGCCTGTCCACCGACCCGCACGCGCCGGCCAACTTCCGCGCGATCGGCGCGCCGTCGAACCTGCCGGCCTTCGCCGCGGCGTTCTCGTGCAAGCCGGGCCAGCCGATGGTGCGCGATGCCGACAAGCAGGTCGTGATCTGGTAAGCCATCCGCGCCACGCGCGCCGGTGCGTCCCGCCTCCGTGAGCGGGACGCGCGGCCACGCGGCGCGACCCTCTGCCTCTCCTCGTCTGGCAGGCACGAAGGCCCGGGATTATCCCGGGCCTTCGTGTTTTCGGGCCGCGGCAGGCGCCCGTCCGTTCAGGCGGCGCCGTCCACTCCGGATCAAGCACTTGCGTGCCTGCCCGCACGCGACGCCGGCCGCGCATCCAAGCTCTGAACCCGTTCACAGGTTTCTTCATGGGCACGGCCCGGTCGCTTGTTAAACTGGCCCGATCACCAGGACGGAATCCGCGATGACGACCCTACGCCCGCTTACCTGCGCCCTCGCCCTCAGCCTGATCGCCGGCCTGGCCGCGCCGACCGCCGACGCGGCCAAGAAGAAGCGGGCCCCCGCCGCCAAGCCCAAAGCCGCGGCCGCCGCCACCGCCTGTACCGATTTCTACGCCAACGCCAACGCCGACTGGCTGCGCGGCAACCCGCTGCCGGCCGGCGCCGGCACGGTCTCGGCCCTGGAGCTGATGGGCGCGCGCGCGCGCCAGCAGCAGCTGGACCTGCTCAACGGCGCCATGACCGCGCCGCAGGGCAACGTGCAGAAGCTGCTCGGCGACTTCTGGGCCAGCGGCCTGGACGAGGCCGCGGTGGAGCGCGACGGCGCCCAGCCCATCGCCCCGCTGCTGTCGCGCATCGCCGCGATCAAGAAGGCCAAGGACGTGCCGGCCTCGATCGCCGCCCTGCATCAGGTCGGCATCCCGGTCGTGTTCAACTTCGCCGCGGACGTGGACCTGCGGGACCTGGAACGCCACATCGGCTACTTCGGCCAGGGCGGCCTGGGCCTGCCGGACCCGGCCTACTACACCCGCACCGACAGCGACACCCGCCAGATCCTCGGTCACTACAACAACTACGTGCAGAAGATCCTGGCCCTGACCGGCACCCCGCAGGACAAGCTGGCGGCCGAGTCGCAGCTGGTGATCGACCTGGAAACCCGCATCGCCCGCGCCTCGCGCTCGCTGACCGACCTGCGCGACCTGCGCGCGCACTACAACCCCACCCAGGTCGCCGCGCTGGCCAAGCAGTACAAGCGCCTGCAGTTGGCGGACTTCCTCAAGGCCCAGGGCGTGAACGACGACAGCGTGTCGATCGGCAACGCCCAACTGTTCGCCGAACTGGACAATCTGGTCGGCACGCTCAAGCCCGAGCAGTGGAAGGTCTACCTGCGCTGGCGCGTGGGCGACTCGATGGCGCCCTACCTGGCCAAGCCCTTCCGCGACGCCCAATACGACTTCCACGGCCGCATGCTGCGCGGCATGACCGCGCCGCTGCCGCGCCAACAGGCGGTGTTGGACGCGATCAACCTGGCCGCCGGCCCGATGATCGGCCGCGAGTACGCCAACAAGTTCCTGCCCGCGGCCACCGACAAGCGCGCCGAGGAAATCGCCTCGCAGGTGCGCGCGAGCCTGGGCAAGGCGATCGACGCCGAAACCCGCTTCAGCGACGCGGCCAAGGCCGAAGCGCGCGCCAAGCTGGCGCGGCTGAAGATCGAAGTGGGCACGCCCAACCGCGACCTGGACTACAGCGTGCAGCCCATGGGCCGCGGCAGCTTCGGCAGCAACATGCTGATCGCCTCGACCTGGCGCCACCGCGAGGAAATGAAGCGCATCGGTCGCGGCAACGCCGACCGCCGCTGGGACGTGCTGCCGCAGGACCCGGCCCTGGCCTACGACATCGCCCAGAACCGCCTGATCGTGACCGCGGCGGCGCTGCAGGCGCCGGTGCTGGACATGAGCAAGGACGCGGCCTGGCAGTACGGCTCCTTCGGCGCCCTGGTCGGCCACGAACTCAGCCACGGCTTCGACAGCCGCGGCCGCCTGGTCAACGCCAAGCAGGAAGTCGGCGACTGGTGGACGCCCACCGAAACCGCCGCCTGGGACGCGTTGGGCAAGCGCGTGGCCGCGCAGTACGGCAGCTACGACTACCCCGGCCTCAAGGGCGTGAAGGTCAACGGCCAGCAGACCCGCGACGAGAACATCGCCGACATCGCCGGCGTGGAACTGGCCTGGAACACCTTCAAGGGCGCCGACGCCGGCGCCGGCAAGGACGCGGGCCAGTCCTTCTACCGCGGCTGGGCCTCGTTGTGGGCGCAGCAGGCCAGCACCGAGGTCTACACCCAGCGCGCCGCCGTCGACGTGCACGCTCCCGGCCAGTGGCGCACCAACGGCCCGCTGATCAACCAGCCCTCCTTCGGCGAAGCCTACGCCTGCAAGGCCGGCCAGCCGATGCAGGCCAAGCCGGACCAGCGGATCACGATCTTCCCGTAAGCGGTGGCCACGCAGGCAAAAAAAATGGCGCGGAATTCCGCGCCGTTTTTTGCCGCATCGATCAGATCACTTGCCGATACGGAGCGTGGCGCCACCATCGCTACCGAACATCACGGGAATGACGCCGTACCGCAGATCCTCTCCAGTAAACGGGGCGAACACGTACCCCAGGGCACAGGCCTTCAATTTCTCGCCTAGTACCGGAGACGGTGAAAAATTCTGCAGCAAGACTCTACTGGCGCGCCCCGTAGGTTCGACCTCTACGAGATAGACGGCGTATCCACCCCTAATCCCCGCAGGCATAGATGGGCTGCAACTGCCTTTTTTAAGAATTTGTGGGGCTTTCATGGCCCCCGAGGAAGGCCTGACTTCTCGCTGTCTCAGGTCCGAACCCGGCTTCTCTCCAACCGAATCGAAGTACCCGTTCAAATCCTCTTGGATCAGACCGGTGGCAGCCCCCATCTTGCGTCGCCACAATGCCTGCGCTCGCCTCAACAGGTCGGCGTTATAGCCGCTCAGATCGAAGCTACCTACGCGATGATCGAACTTCGAGCTGCTATGGGCCCTCAAGTACAAGTACACCTGAGCCCACTTCATAGCCTCCCGTGCATCGCCTTCTGCTAGGGCCATTTCCGCGAGATCGGCATAGGCGAGCGAATAACCGGCTTCCGCATACGACAGAATTAACGGACGCGCCTTGGTGCTGTCCTTTGCCAGAAAATTGCCCGGTAAATCCGCGCCGTGACGGTACAACAAGCCCAGTTGATAAGCCTCTAGCGGACATTGCCGTGCAAGCTCTTTCAATCTTTCGAGACTGCTCGCACGTCTCGGCTGCTCGAGAGAATCGTCCAGCGCAGTCGCAAACAAAGTCGAATCCTGGGATTGGCGAGCATCGCAATCCCAAGGCTTACGAGCATCTTGCGCGTGAGTCACGCCGCAAAAGCCGAGCACAAACATCACCGCGGTGAACGACATATGCATAGGTGCTTGTCCGGCCTGGCTAGTCAGCGCACGATCCGCGGCCGCGGCGGCTTGGGCTTGCCGAACGGCGGCTGCCCGCGCCAGTAGCGGATCAGCAGCCAGCCGAACAGCATGCCGCCCAGGTGGGCGAAGTGGGCCACGCCCGGTTGCTGGCCGGTGATGCCCAGCAGCAGTTCGACCACGCCGTAGATGATGACCAGCGTGCGCGCCTTCATCGGTATCGGCGGAATCAGCAGCATCACGCGCTGGTTCGGGAACAGCATGCCGTAGGCCAGCAGCAAACCGAAGATGCCGCCGGAGGCGCCCAGCGTGGGATAGGCCTGGCCGCCCTGCGACATGTTCCAGTAACCGACCGCGAGCTGGCACAGCGCCGCGCCGACCACGCACACCAGGTAATAGGACAGGTAGCGGCGCTGCCCCCACACGTGTTCGATCTGCGCGCCGAACATCAACAGGGTCAGCATGTTGAACAGCAGGTGCGGGAAATTGCCGTGCAGGAAGCCGTAGGTCAGCACCTGCCAGGGCATGAAGCCGTAGCCGGCGTAGGGGTCGCTCTCGGCGCCGGGCGGCCACAGCATGAAGGGATAGAACGCGGACTCGCCCAGGGCGAGTTGCAACAGGAATACCAGGCCGTTGGCGATCAACAGGGCCTTGGTGACGGGCGGCAGGTTGGAGAACATCGGTACTCCCGGGGGATGCGGCTATGGTAGCCGCTGCCCGCGCGCGTCGCCCGCGCACGCGGCGGCGCCGTTCAGTCCGGCGGCCCCCAGATTTGCGAATCCAGCGTCGCGGCGGCGCGAACGCCGATCACCCGGCCGCCTTCCACGCGCAGGCCTTCGGCGCGCAGGCGCTGGCACTGCTCGCGGTAGCCCTTGGAGCCCTCGGGCAGGGCGATGCGGCCGTCGGAGCGCAACACGCGGTGCCAGGGCAGCTTAGGGTCGTCGTTCTGGCTGAGCAGGCGCGCGACCAGGCGCGCGCGGCCGGGCAGGCCGGCGCGGCGGGCGACCTCGCCATAGCCGGCGACCTCCCCCTTGGGGATGGCGCGGATGGCGGCGAAGATGCGTTTTGCGGCGACGTCCGGGTCCATGGGGTTTAGCATAGCGGGGTAGGCGCGCAGCGCGCGCAGCGATATCGCACGGAGCAGAACATGCAATTCGAACAGATCCGCAAGCACCTCACCCAGTCCGGCTTCAACCTCACCCTGCACGACGAGGGGGTGCTGTGCATCGAACTGTCGCTGGAACAGGGCACCCGCCACCAGGCGATCTTCCTGTCCGAGCTGGAACACGACGACGGCCGCCCGTTCCTGCGGGTGAGCACGGTGATCGCGCCGATCACCGGCATCGACGCGCGCCGCGCGCTGGTGTTCAACTGGCAGAGCCACGTGGGCTACCTCGCCATCGGCGACCTGGACGGCGTGCCCTACCTGCAGTTGTGCGAGAACCGCCCGCTGGACGGCCTGGCCGCGGCCGAGATCGACCGCCTGGTGCTGGAGATCGGCGGCCTGGGCGACCAGATGGAACGCATGATGTCGGCCGACGGCGACCTGCTGTAAGCGCAGGCCGGTTGCAGCTGTGGGAGCGGCGTGAGCCGCGATTTGCGCCGAAATCGCGTGGTGGGGGTAATCGCGGCTCACGCCGCTCCCACAGAAGGCCGCAGATCCAGCCCGATAACGAAAAAGCCCGCATCGCTGCGGGCTTTTTCTTTGCGGGCGACGCGGAAGCCTCAGGCCCAGCCCAGCGCCCGCATGCCCGCGAACAGGCCGTAGGCGATGCCGCCGGCGGCCGGGATGGTGAGGATCCAGGCCCAGATCATCTTCTCCACCACGGTCCACTTGATCGCGTTGAAGCGCTTGGCCGTGCCCACGCCCATGATCGCCGCGGAGATGTTGTGAGTGGTGGACACCGGGATGCCCAGCGACGAGGCCAGGGTGATCACCGAGGCGGCGCTGGCTTCGGCGGCGAAGCCGTGGATGGGATGCAGCTTGACCAGCTTGTGGCCCAGGGTCTTGATGATGCGCCAGCCGCCGGCGGCGGTGCCCGCGGCCATGACCACGGCGCAGGTCAGCTTGATCCACAGGTCGATGTCGTTGTGCGCGATCGCGCCCGGCGACGGATGCAGGAAGGCCAGCCAGGCCGGCAGGTCGTTGAGGGTGCCGTCGGCCTGCGCCGCGACCAGGGTCAGGGCGATGATGCCCATGGTCTTCTGCGCGTCGTTGGAGCCGTGGGCGAAGCCCATGTAGGCGGCCGAAGCCAGCTGCGCCTTGCCGAAGAAGCCGTTGACCCAGCGCGGGCGCGCCATGCGCCGCAGCCAGCCGCGGGTGCTGGCCATGCCGGAGATGATCGCGAACAACACGCCCATGAGCACGAAGCCGGCGGTGAAGCCCAGCACCGGCGAGCTGATCATCGGCACCACGACCTTCCACAGCACGCCGGCGCTCTTGTACCAGGGGTCGGCCGGCTGCGACCAGACCACCGCGGCCGGGTCGTTCATGGCCGCGGCCACCGCCGCGCCGCACAGGCCGCCGATCAGCGCGTGCGAGGACGAGGACGGCAGGCCCAGCGCCCAGGTGATCAGGTTCCAGACGATGCCACCCAGCAGCGCGCACAGGATCAGCTGCGAGCTCACGTCGACCACGCCGGCGTCGATGATGCCCGAGGCCACGGTCTTGGCCACCGCGGTGCCCCACAGCGCGCCGATGAGGTTCATGAACGCGGCCAGGCCCACCGCCTGCGCCGGCGACATTACCTTGGTCGCCACCACCGTGGCGATGGAGTTGGCGGTGTCGTGGAAGCCGTTGATGTACTCGAAGATCAGCGCCGCGAGCACCACCACCAGGACGAGCGTCAGCATCGCGCGCGCCTCAGGAGTTCTTCAGCACGATCTGGTAGGCGACCACGCCGGCTTCGCGGCAGCGGTCGATGGCCTTTTCCAGGATCTCGAAGAACTCCTTCAACAGGAACATCTGCAGGTTGTCGAGCTGGCCGGAGTAGATGTCGCGGTACAGCTCCAGCATCAGGCGGTCGGCCTCGTTCTCCAGCGAGCGCAGCTGGTCGTTGAGCGCCTTCATCGGCTCCAGCTTCAGATGGCGCAGCTGGTGCACCATCTTCACCACCACCCCGGCGGCCTGCTCCAGCATCGCCGCGCGCGGCGCGAAGTCGATGTGTTCCAGGTGGCGGGTGGCCAGCGAATAGCGGTCGGCGAACTTCTCGACCTGCTTGGGGATCTTGTACAGCGCCGAGCCCAGGGCTTCGATGTCCTCGCGCTCGATCGGGGTGATGAAGCTGTCCACCAGCTCCTGGCTGATCTTGTCCGAGGCCTCGCGCTCGCGCTGGCGGGCGAGCTTGAACGCGTCCAGCGCGGGCTGGCGGTCGGCCTCCTTGAGCATGGCGTGCAGGGCCTTGGTGCTGTCGTGGGCGGCGACGGCGGCCTCCTCCAGCAGGGTGTAGAACTGGTTGCCTTGGCCGAAGATCGTCTGCAGGGAGAACATGCGTGGGTAGCCTCTAGATGCCGGCCGCGACGGCCCGGGGTGAACTGCGGGCGCGATTATGACGGTTTGGTGGCAGTTGCGCCCGTCTTTTCGGCCCCGCCGGGCCTCCGAGACCGCCTGAAGGGGGCGGCGGGCCGGCGCTCACGCGGCCGGGGCGGCGGCGCCTGTTAAGATCGGGTCTGCGCCACCCCCTCCCCCAACCCGCTCCATGGACGACGACCCAACATCGCCCGCCCGCGCCCACGCGGCCACCCTGCCCGGCCCGTTGCGCCCCCGCAGCCCCATTGAACCCGACACGACGGAGCGGCCCGCATGCTGGAGCTGCTGATCGTCGTCGCCCTGATCGTGCTCAACGCCTTCTTCGCTTTGTCGGAGATGGCGCTGATGACCTCGCGCAAGCTGCGCCTGAAGCAGATGGCCGAGACCAGCCGCGGCGCGCGCATGGCGCTGGCCCTGGCCGAACATCCGGACAACTTGCTGTCGACCGTGCAGATCGGCATCACCGGCATCGGCGTGCTGACCGGCTACTTCGGCGGCGAGTCGATCGGCCTGGTCATCGCCGGCTGGCTGAGCCATCTGCTCCCGGGCGACTTCACCCAGTACGCCCGCCCGATCGGCATCGGCACCGCGATGGCGCTGATCACCGCCGCGCAGGTGATCTTCGGCGAGCTGATTCCCAAGCGCCTGGCGCTGACCAACCCCGAGCGCATCGCCTGCGCGGTCGCGCTGCCACTGTACGGCCTGTCGCGCGGCGCGCGTCCGGCGGTGCTGGCGCTGGGCGCGATCAACCGCGGCGTGCTGCGCCTGCTGGGGATCAAGGACGACGCCCGCAGCGAGATCAGCGAAGAGGAGATCCGCCTGCTGGTGACCGAAAGCCACGAGCAGGGCGTGATCGACGCCGACGAACGCAAGATGATGAACCGCGTGCTCAGCCTGGGCGACCGCACCGCCGAGAGCCTGATGACGCCGCGCACGCGCATCGCCTGGCTGGACGCCGGCGTGGACTTCGCCGAGAACCTGGCGAGCATGCGCGAGTACGCGTATTCGCGTTATCCGGTCTATCGCGGCAACGACAGCGACGTGCTCGGCGTGCTCGAGGTCAAATCGCTGCTGGACCGCCTGGACCAGACCGCGCCGGAGCTGTTCTCCGACCTGCGCCCGCCGGTGTTCGTGGCCGAGTCCACCCATGCGCTGAAGCTGCTGGAGATCTTCCGCGAGGAGCAGCAGTCGCTGGCCCTGGTGGTGGACGAGTACGGCGACGTCACCGGCCTGGTCACGGTCAACGACCTGATGGGCGCGGTGATCGGCCGCATCCAGACCAACGAGACCGACGACGTGGCCGCGCCCGTGGTCGAGCGCGCCGACGGTTCCTACCTGCTCGACGGTTCGCTGCCGCTGGAAGACCTGCGCGAACTGGTCGGGGGCGGCCGCCTGCCGGACGAGGACGAGCACGACTTCCACACCGCCGCGGGCATGGTGATCGCGCACTTCGGCCGCATCCCACACGTGGGCGAGCATTTCGACTGGAGCGTGTGGCGGATCGAGGTGGTGGACCTGGACGGCCCGCGCATCGACAAGCTGCTGCTGCAGCGCGTCGCCGCGCCGCGCGAGGAAACCCAGGAGCCGGTGTCCGATGACGCCTCCGGCTGAGTCCGAGCACACGCCGCGCGAGGCCGGCACCCGCGCCCTGCTGGACGTGTTCGCGTCCGGCGACCCGGAAGAAATGCTGCGCATGGGCGACGTGCTCGCCGGACTGGGCAAGCGCTCCTTCGGCATGCTGCTGTTCGTCTCGACCATTCCCGCCTTCATCCCGATCCCGGGCGTCGGCGGCGCGGTCAGCGGGCCGCTGGTGATCCTGATCGGGCTGCAGCTGCTGGTGGGCCTGCGCAAGCCCTGGCTGCCGGGCTTCCTGGCCCGGCGCGGCCCGCACCGGCACGCGATGGTGCGATTCCGCAACCTGCTCTCGCCCTGGCTGACCCGGCTGGAACGGGTGGTGCGCCCGCGCGCCACCGCGTTGCTGGATCACCGCGCGGCCAGCGCCTTCACCGGCCTGCTGCTGGTGCTGCTGGGCGTGCTGCTGTCGCTGCCGATCCCGTTCACCAACTTTCTGTTCGGCGCCTTGCTGCTGCTGTTCGCCTTCGCCCTGCTGGAACGCGACGGCCGCCTGATGGGCGTGGCCTGGGCCGCCGGCGCGGTCGCGGTGGCGGTGTTCGGCGTGCTCTCCGGCAGCCTGGCGACGATGATCGGCGGCTGGATCGACAGGCTGACCTGAGCGCGCGAGATCCGATCGCGGCTCACGCCGCTCCCACAGAAGGCAGAAGCCGCTGCTTTGGGGTAGGAGCGGCGTAAGCCGCGACCGCGCCAAAGGGCCGTGGGCGATTCTCCGCGGCGGGCATCGCAGCTGTGGCGGCGAGGGCGAACCTGCATGCGCCGGGGGCCTGGGTTGGAGGTCGCGGCTTACGCCGCTCCTACCCCAAGGCAAAGCGCGTTCGGGCTCAGCCCAGCAGCGTCATGAACTCGTCGGCGCCGACCGGGTGGCCCAGCCAGTAGCCCTGGGCCAGGTCGCAGCCGCGCTCGCGCAGCACCGCGTACTGGCCTTCCTTCTCCACGCCCTCGGCGACCACGGTGATGCCCAGCGAATGGGCCATGGCGATGATCGCGGTGGTCAGAGCCAGGTCGTCGGGGTCGCGCAGCACGTCGGCGATGAAGCTGCGGTCGATCTTGACCCCGTCCACCGGCACGCGGCGCAGGTGGCTCAAACCGGAGAAGCCGGTGCCGAAGTCGTCCAACCACACCTTGACGCCGGTGGAGCGCAGCCGCGCCAGCAGGTTGCTGGCATGAATTTCGTCGCCGATCACCGCGGTCTCGGTGAGTTCCAGATGCAGGTTGTGCGCGGCCAGGCCGGTGTCGTGCAGGCAGGCGGCGACCACGTTGGGCAGGTCGCCGCTGCGCAGCTGGCGCGGCGAGACGTTGACCGACACGAACAGCGGCTCGGACGCGGCCGGGCGCACGTGCTGCCAGCGCACCGCGTCCTGGCAGGCCGCGCGCAGCACCTGCGGGCCCAGGGTTTCGATCAGGCCGCTCTGCTCGGCCACGTCGATGAACACCGACGGCGCGACCAGGCCCTGCTCGGGGTGGCGCCAGCGCAGCAGCGCCTCGGCGCCGACCATGGCGCCGTCGCCCAGGCGGTACACCGGCTGATAGACCAGGCTGAGTTCGCCGCGGTCCCAGGCGCCGCGCAGCTCGTGCTCCAGGTGCACGCGGCGTTCCACCGCCTGATCCATAGCGCGGCTGTAGAAGCGGTAGCAGTTCTTGCCGGCGACCTTGGCCTGGTACATGGCGATGTCGCCGTTCTTCATCAGCGCGGTCGCGCCGGACGCGTCCTCTGGGAACAGGGTCACGCCGATCGAAGTGCCCAGGAACACCTGGCGGTCGTGGACCACGATCGGCTGGCCGAGCTCGGCCACCAGCACGTCGGCCAGGTGGCTGGCGCGCGCGCGCACGCCCTGCTCGTGGCCCTCGTCGTCCTGCACCAGGATCACGAACTCGTCGCCGCCGAAGCGCGCCAGCAGCGCGTCCTCGCCGCCCAGGCGCGTGACCGTCTCCTGGATACGGTTGGCGAACTGCAGCAGTACGTCGTCGCCGGCGTCGTGGCCCAGGGTGTCGTTGACGCGCTTGAAGTCGTCGATGTCGGCGAACAGCAGGGCCAGCTGGCGGCCGGCGCCGCGCAGCTGCAGCAGGCGCTGGTCCAGGCTCTCGCGGAAGGCCAGGCGGTTGGCCAGGCCCGTCAGCGCGTCGGTGTAGGCCATGCGGCGGATGTCGCGGTCGTGCCGCGACAGGCTCTGGCTCATGCGCCCGAACGCGCGCATCAGGTCGCCGACTTCGTCGTGACGCTTGCTCGGCGGCGTGTTGGTGTCGAAGTGGCCGGCCTCGATTTCCATCGACGCCTCGGCCAGCTGGCGGATCGGCTGCACCAGGAAGCGCTGGATCAGGTAGACCATCAGCGCGCCCAGCGCCAGCAGGCCCACGCCGAGCAGGCCGATCCAGATCATGTGGCGCTGGCCCAGCGCGTCCAGGCGGCCGCGCAGGTCGGACAAGGCCTGTTCCTGGAACTGGCGCATGGTCTTGAGGTCGTAGCCCACGCGCACGCCGCCCAGGCGCTCGGCGCCGATCATGATCGGCGCCGACACGTCCATCACCGACTCGCCCCATTGCGTGTGCAGCTTGCGCGCGGCGATGACTTCATAGGCCATCGCATCGTCCATGCGCTTGCCGTAGCTGGGGATCTCTTCGCTGCCGTCGTGCAGCACGTTGCCGTCGTTGTCGTAGACGATGACGTAGCTGATGCCGGGGTTGCGCAGGGTGGCGCGGCTGAGCACGCCGATCTGGTCCAGGTCGAAGTAGTACAGCGGATTGGCCAGCGACTCGGCCAACTGCCCGACCATGCCTTCGTTGTGGCGGCGCAAGTTGTCGGTGACCATTTCGGTCATCGCCTGGCGGCTCACGCCCAGCACTTCGCGCTGCATCCGTTCCTGGCGGTTGAGCAGCAGCGCTATCAGCGCCAGCACCACCAGCAGGGCCACCACCATCATGGCCAGGAACTTGGCCTGCAGGCCGAAGCGCAGGTTCATTCGACCTCCGCCCGGACCTGGGCGACGCCGGTGCCGATGCGCTGCAGCGCCTGTTGCGAGGCCGGATCGATCGGCATGAAGCGGGTGGTCTTGAAGAAGCGCAGCAGCGCCTCGCCGGCATCGGGATCGCCGGCGGCGTCGAGCAGCACCTCGCGCAGGCGCGCCTCGACCTTGGGGTCCATGTCGCCGCGCACCACTTCCACCGCGCGCGGATAGTCGCCGGTGCGGCCGATCTCGATCATGTCGCGGCGGAACGCCGGCGGCATGCGCCGCGGGTTGTCCCAGTCCAGGTTGCTCATCACGCCCACGTCGACCAGGCGCTTGTGCACCCAAGTCGAAATGTTCAGTTCCGAGCGCGCGAACAGGTAGCCGACCTCGCCGCGTTCGATGCGGTCGGTAGGCGAGAGCAGGATTTCCAGGCGCAGGCCGCGGTCCAGCAGTTCGGCCACCGGCACGAAGTAGGCGCTGGTCGAGGACGGGCGCTGGAAGGCCACGCTGTGGCCGCGCAGGTCGTCCAGCGAATGCAGGCCGCTGTCGCGGCGGGCGAAGAACACGCTGTGGTAGTGGCTGGTGCCGTCGCGCTCGGTCAGCAGCAGCGGCTTGGCCCCGGCGCGCTGCTTGAGCAGCATCGCGGTGCCGGCGGTTTCGGTGACCCAGTCGACCCGGCCGCGGCGCAGGTAGCTGGCCATCTGCTGCGAGTCCTTGGCCATCAGGATCCGGCCTTCGCGGATGCCGACGTTGGCCATGCGCGGGACCACGTAGTCCAGCAGCGGCTTGAGCTGTTCGTAGTGGGCCTTGGGATCGTCGCTGATCCGGCCCAGCACCAGCACCCCGTCGCTGCCGACGGCGTCGGCCGATTGCGCGGGAACCGGCACCGATAGCCCCGCAGCGGCCAGCGCGAGCCCGAGCAGGACAGCGATGCAACGCGCGCTAGCGATCAAGTAGGTGATCCGTCGGGACTGCCGGCGCAGCGTAATCGAAACCGGCTTGGCCGGATACCTCCCGGCGCGCCGCCGGGCGGGCCCTCGGCGCGCTCATGCCCCCGGACCGTCCCCGCCGCGGCGGCCGGCCAGCATGGCCATGCGCTCGGTGTCGGCCAGGATGCCGCGCAGCAGGCGCACCTCGCGCTGGTCCAGGTCGGCGCGCAGGTACAGCCGGCGCAGCTTGCGCAGCGCCGATTCCGGCGCGCGGCCCTTGTGGAAATCGATCGCGTCCAGGGCCTGGCCTAGCTGGGCGAAGAAGCCTTCCAACTGGGCGTGCGAGGCCGGCGGGTCGCGCGGTTCGGCCCCGGCCTCGGCCGGCGCGGCGTCCAGCGCGGCCATGCGCAGCTCGTAGGCCAGCACCTGCACCGCCGCGGCCAGGTTCAAGGAGCTGTAGCCCGGATCGGCGGGGATGTGCACGGCGGCGTGGCACAGCTGCAGCTCCTCGTTGTCCAGGCCGGTGCGCTCGCGGCCGAACACCAGGGCCACCTGGGCGCCCTCGCCGGCCGCGGCCAGCAGCCGCCCGGACGCGGCGCGCGGGCTCAGTTCGTCCAGGGCCACGCGCCGGCTGCGCGCGGTGCAGCCCAGCACCAGGCGGCAGTCGGCCAGGGCCTCGGCCAGGGTGGCGTGGGTGCTGGCGGCGGCGAGCACATCGTCGGCGCCGGCGGCCAGGGCCATGGACTCGTGGTTCGGGGCCTTTTCCGGCGCCACCAGCGCCAGCCGGCTCAGGCCCATGGTCTTCATGGCCCGCGCGGCCGAGCCGATATTGCCGGGGTGCTGGGTGCCCACCAGGACCACGCGCACGCGCGCCAGCAGCGCGCGCAGGTCGGCGCCCGGGGGCGGTTGCGCAGGTGCGGAGGAAAGTTCGGAGTTCGGATCGCTCATGGGTAAATGGTAAACTCCCCGCCCCGGCCACAGCGCCGGTTCGCTCTTTCAGTCCGCCAGCCCGTCCCCCACCTCCGTTCCGAGGCCGTAAGCCATGCAGAAACCCGCCGTCACCCTCATGGTCAAGGCCGCCCGCGCCGCCGGCAACGTGCTGTTGCGGCACATGCACCGGCTGGACGCGCTGAACGTGGTCGAGAAGGACCGGATGGACTACGCCAGCGAAGTCGACGGTCTGGCCGAGGCCGAGATCATCAAGGAATTTCGCCGCTCCACGCCCGACTACGCCATCCTGGGCGAGGAAAGCGGCTCGCTCGGCAACGGCCGCTACACCTGGGTCATCGATCCGCTGGACGGCACCAGCAACTACCTGCGCGGCATCCCGCACTTCTGCGTGTCCATCGCCCTGGTCGAGGGCGGCGAGCCGCTGCACGGGGTGATCTTCGACCCGCTGCGCAACGAGCTGTTCACCGCCAGCCGCGGCAGCGGCATGCAACTCAACGACAAGCGCGTGCGCGTGGCCGAGCGCAAGGACCTGGCCGGCGCCATGATCATCACCGGCTTCCCGCCGCGCGAGCGCCCGCGCGCCAGCGCCCACCTCAAGTGCGTGAACGCGCTGCTGACCGAAGCCGAGGACATCCGCCGCACCGGTTCGGCCGCGCTGGACCTGGCCTATGTGGCCTGCGGCCGCGCCGACGCCTATTTCGAGGCCGGGGTGAAGCCCTGGGACATCGCCGCGGGCGCGCTGATGGTGCGCGAAGCCGGCGGCAAGGTCTGCGACTTCCGGGGCCGCAGCACCGGTCCGATGGACGCGCGCGGCACCATCGGCCGCCAGTTGGTGGCCGGCAACCTCAAGGTTTGCGACGCGCTGCAGAACCGGATCGTCAACACGGGGTATGCGGCGGCGTTCGATTGAGGGCCGGGGGCCGGGTCGCGGCTTACGCCGCCCCTACCCCAAGGCAGTGTCGCTGAAAGCCGCGCCCATGCGCGGCTTTTTGCTGCCTGCGCTACTGCAAGCTTTCTGTGGGAGCGGCGTGAGCCGCGATTCGCTCCGAATTCGCCAGATCTTCCACAGGGGGTAATCGCGGCTTACGCCGCTCCCACAGGAAGCAGAGCAGGAGCAGGCGACGCGACGCCAACAAAAAGGCCGCGCTTTCGCGCGGCCGTTTGCTTGAACGCGGCGCGCCCGGCTTAGGGGCGACGCGCCAGCGCCGCTTCGTCGCGAGCCTTGGGCAGCAGGTCCTGCTTGGTCACCTTCAGCCAGCCCATGGTCAGCAGCGGGCAAGCGACGAAGATCGAGGACAGGGTGCCGATCACGATGCCCAGCATCTGCGAGATCGCCATGCCTTCCAGCGAACCACCACCGTACAGGTACAGCGCGAACACGGTCAGGAAGGCCACGAACGAGGTGATCACCGTACGCGACAGGGTCTGGTTGATCGACTTGTTCAGGATCGCCTCGGGCTCGGCGCGCATGGAGCGGAAGTTCTCGCGCACGCGGTCGAACACCACGATGGTGTCGTTGATCGAGTAGCCCATCACCGACAGGATGCCGGCCAGCACGGTCAGGTCGAACTCGTTGCCGAACAGCGCGAACCAGCCGGCCACCACGACCACGTCGTGCAGGGTGGTCAGCACCGCCGCCACCGCGAACTTCTTCTCGAAGCGGAACGAGATGTAGATCAGGAAACCGACCACCACGAACAGCAGCGCCCAGATGCCGTTGGCGGCCAGGTCGCGGCCCACCTGCGGGCCGACGTAGCCGCCGCCGCGCACCTTGCCCGGGTTGTCTGGCGTGGACGCTGCGGCCTGGACCTCGGCGATGGTGTTGGACGACTGCTTGTCGCCGCCGGACTTGGGCTGCAGGCGGATCAGCAGCTCGTTGCCGGCGCCGAAGGTCTGCACCTGCGCGCCGTCGTAGCCGGCCGCCTCCAGGCGCTCGCGGATGCCGTCCACGTCCACCGGCTTCTCGAAGCCCAGCTCCACGCTGGTGCCGCCGGTGAAGTCCAGGGCGAAGTTGAAGCCCTTGACCGCGATGGCGCCGATGGCCACCAGCATGATCAGGCCGGCCACGGCCATCGACACCCAGCGCAGACGCAAGAAGTCGATGTTGCTGCCGTAGGGGAACACGTTGAAAGGTTTCATGTCGCGTGCTCCCTTAGATCGCGATCGATTTCAGCTTGCGGCGGCCGCCGTAGATCAGCGTCGCGATACCGCGCGACACCGACACCGCGGTGTAGGCCGAGGTCGCGATACCCAGCATCAGGGTGATGCCGAAGCCGCGCAGCGGGCCGGTGCCGAACACCGCCATCGCCAGACCCGCCAGGAAGGCGGTGACGTTGGCGTCCAGGATGGTGCCCGAGGCGTGCTCGTAACCGCTGGCGATCGCCGCCTGCGGCGGCAGACCGGCGCGCAACTCCTCTCTTATTCGTTCGTTGATCAGCACGTTGGCGTCCACCGACATGCCCACGGTCAGGGCGATGCCAGCCAGGCCCGGCAGGGTCATAGTCGCGCCGAACAGCGACATCAGCGCCACCACCATCAGCAGGTTGATCAGCAGCGCCAGGCAGGTGATCACGCCGAACATGCGGTAGTAGATCAGGAAGAACACCAGGGCGAAGGCGAAGGAGTAGGTCACCGCGCGCAGGCCGCGCTCCACGTTCTCCGCGCCCAGGCTGGGGCCGACCACGCGTTGTTCGATGAAGTCCATCGGCGCGGCCAGCGAGCCGGCGCGCAGCAGCAGGGCCAGGTCGGACGCGGCCTGCTGGCTGTCCAGGCCGGTGGTGCGGAATTCCTTGCTGAACACGCCTTGGATGGTGGCGACGCTGATCACTTCTTCGTTGATGCGGGTGCTGCGCACTTCCTTGCCGTCGACCATGCGCGACTCGGGGATGCGCTCGATGTACACCACCGCCATCGGCTTGCCGACGCTCTCGGTGGTGAAGTCGAACATGCGCTGGCCGCCGACGCCGTTCAGGCGCACCGACACCGCCGGGGTGCCGCTCTGCGCGTCGAACTCTGCGGTCGCGCCGACCAGCTGATCGCCCGAGGCGATCACGCGCTTGTTCAGCAGGATCGGGATCGGCTTGCCGTCCACGCCCTTTTCCCGGCGGTAATAGATGCGCGCTTCCGGCGGTACGTTGCCGGTGCGCTGGGCCTCGTCGGCATTGCCTTCGACCACGCCGCGGTACTCCAGCGTGGCGGTGGCGCCGAGGATGCGCTTGGCCTGGGCGGTGTCCTGGATGCCGGGCAGCTGGACCACGATGCGGTCGGTGCCCTGGCGCTGGATGATCGGCTCGGCCACGCCCAGGGCGTTGACGCGGTTGCGCAGGGTGCCGACGTTCTGCTCCACCGCCTCGGCCTGCATGCGCGCGATTTCGGCGTCGGGCACCTGGATGCTGACGGTGTTGCCTTCCACCTCCTGCAGCAACGCCGGGTTGCCGCGGGCGATCGCCTGGCGCGCCTTGTCGCCGTCGGCGGCGGCGCCCAAGGTGGCGACGATGGTGTTGTTGGCGCGGCGCTCGACCGATTCGTAGCGGATGTGCTGGTCGCGCAGGGTCACGCGCACGTCCTCGGCGGTGGCCTCCAGGCGCTTGTCCAACGCGGCCTTCTGGTCCACCTGCATCAGGAAGTGCACGCCGCCCTGCAGGTCCAGGCCCAGCAGCATGGACTTGGCCTTGATCGCGGTCAGCCACGAGGGCACGGTCGAAGCCAGGTTCAGCGCCACCACGTAGTCGCTGCCCAGCGGATCGCGCAGCGCGTCGGCCATGCGGTCCTGCTGCTTGGCGTCGGCCAGGCGGATCAGCAGGTTGCCTTCCTTCTCGATGGCCACCGACTTCGGCGTGACGCCGGCCTTGGTCGCCACCTCGGCCACGCGCTTGCGCAGCGCCTCGTCCACGGGCGCGCCGCGGGCCGAGGAGATCTGCACCGACGGGTCCTGCGGGAACACGTTAGGCAACGCATACAGCGCGCTGAGCAGCAAGACTACGAGGATGGCCAGGTATTTCCAGCGCGAGTAAGTCAGCATCGATTGCCCCTGCGGCGGCCACCCCGGCCGCCGTGCGTCAAAAAGTCGTGGCGTCGGCTCAGGCCGACTTCAAGGTGCCCTTGGGCAACACGTTGGCGATGGCGGCGCGCTGCACGCGGATGCGCACGTTGTCGGCGATCTCGACCGTGACGAAGTTCTCGCCGATGTCGGACACGGTGCCGGCGATGCCGCCGTTGGTCAGCACTTCGTCGCCCTTGGACAGCTTGTCCAGCATGGCGCGGTGTTCCTTGGCGCGCTTCATCTGCGGGCGGATCATCAGGAAGTACATGATCGCGATCAGGATGATCGGCATCAGCAGGCCGCCGAGGCCGCCGCCGAACAGGCCGCCCGGAGCGGCAGCGCCGCCCGCGGCTTGGGCGTAAGCGGGGGCGATCAGTAGGTCGAGCAGGTTCATAACCGAAAGTCCTGGAACGAAAATAGCCGGGGATTATGCCATGGCCGGAAGTAGGCCATGGGCGGGCCCGGAATGGGCCCTGGCGCACGCTTTGTCGGGGGTGGGAGGGCTGGCTGGGCTTAGCGTCCGGGGCCCTTGGGGTGGGCTTTTGGCGCTAGGTCCGGCTCCGGGCGGCCGTTGGATCGGGGGTGCGCGGAGGCCCTCACCCCTGCCCTCTCCCGCCTTGCGGGAGAGGGGGAAAGGGAGTCCGCCCTCTGGGCGGACGGCTTTCTACAGGCGTGCGGCGTAGAAGGACTCGCGGAAGGCGGCGAAGGTTCCCTGCTCGATCGCCTCGCGCATCTGCGCCATCAGCCGCTGGTAGTAGCGCAGGTTGTGCAGGGTGCCCAGCATCGGCCCCAGCATCTCGTTGCAGCGGTCCAGGTGGCGCAGGTAGGCGCGGCTGAAGCCGTTGGCGCAGGCATAGCAGTCGCAGCCCTCCTCGATCGGGCGCAGGTCGCGCTCGTACTTGGCGTTGCGCACCCGCACCGTGCCCTGGGCGGTGAAGTAATGGCCGTTGCGCGCGTTGCGGGTCGGCATCACGCAGTCGAACATGTCCACGCCGCGCGCGACCGACTCCACCAGGTCCTCGGGCCGGCCCACGCCCATGAGATAACGCGGGCGGTCTGCGGGCAGCTGCGGGCAGGTGTGCTCGAGCATCTCGTTGCGCTCGGCCTCGGGCTCGCCCACGGCCAGGCCGCCGATGGCGTAGCCGTCGAAGCCCAGGCCCTTGAGCCCCTCGGCCGAACGCGTGCGCAGGCCATGGTGCACGCCACCCTGGACGATGCCGAACAGCGCCGCATCGTTGCCCTCGTGCGCCTTCTTGCTGCGCTCGGCCCAGCGCAGGCTCAGCTCCATCGACTTGCGCGCCACGTCCTCGGTGGCCGGGTACGGCGTGCACTCGTCGAAGATCATCACGATGTCCGAGTCCAGCACGCGCTGGATGCGCATGCTCTCCTCCGGCCCGAGGAACACCTTGCTGCCGTCCACCGGCGAGGCGAAGGTCACGCCCTGCTCGGTGATCTTGCGCCGGTGCGCGAGCGAGAACACTTGGAATCCGCCCGAGTCGGTCAGGATGGGGCCGTTCCAGCGGGCGAAGCCGTGCAGGCCGCCGTGATCGCCGATCACGTCCAGGCCCGGGCGCAGGTACAGATGGAAGGTGTTGCCCAGGATGATCTGCGCGCCCAGGTCGCGCACGTGCTCGGGCATGATCCCCTTGACCGAACCGTAGGTGCCCACCGGCATGAAGGCCGGGGTTTCCACGGTGCCGCGCGGGAACGTCAGGCGGCCGCGGCGTGCCGCGCCGTCCTGGCCCAGGAGTTGGAAGGACATGCGGCTCATGCGCGGGTTCCTAGGTGATTGCGCAGGTCGGCGCGTCGTGAGGGTTCGGGGGTCATTGCAATGCCGTTGCGGCGCTCCGCTATCCCGTCATTCCGGCTTTCGCCGGAATGACGGTGTGGGGGTGTCGCTTCGCGACGGCGCAGCGTGTCCTGGCTGCGCGGAGCGAACGCGCCGGCCACCGACGGCATCACGCTTGCGGCCACAGCAGCATGGCGTCGCCGTAGGAGAAGAAGCGGTAGCGCTGCGCGATCGCGTGCGCATAGGCCTCGAACACGCGCTGCTGACCGGCGAAGGCCGAGACCATCATCAGCAGGGTGCTTTCGGGCAGGTGGAAGTTGGTGATCATCGCGTCCACCGAGCGGATCTTGTAGCCCGGCAGGATGAACAGCCGGGTCTCGCCGGCATAGGGCTGCAGTTCGCCGTCGCGCATGGCCCCGCTTTGACGCCAAGCGCTTTCCAGCGCGCGCACCACGGTGGTGCCCACCGCGATCACCCGGCCGCCGGCCGCGCGCGTGCGCCGCACCTGCTCGACCAGGCCGGCGCCGACGTTGAGCCATTCGCTGTGCATCACGTGCTGGTCCAGGCTGTCCACGCGCACCGGCTGGAAGGTGCCCGCGCCCACGTGCAGGGTCACGTGGCCGAACTCGACCCCGCGCTCGCGCAGGCGCTGCAGCAGCGGTTCGTCGAAATGCAGGCCGGCGGTGGGCGCGGCCACCGCGCCGACCTCGCGCGCGAACACGGTCTGGTAGCGCTCGGCGTCGTCGTGGCCGGGCTCGCGCTGGATGTAGGGCGGCAGCGGCAGGCGGCCGGCGTGCAGCAGCCAGCTCTCCAGCGAATCGCCGTGCGGCTGGCCGCCCAGGTGGAACTGCAGCAGATAGAACTCGCCCTCGCGGCCCAGCACCTCGGCCTCGCCGCCCGCGTCCAGGGCGATGCGCGCGCCAGGCTTGGGCGACTTGCTCACGCCCAGTTGCGCGCGCGCACGCGCGCCGGCGAGCAAGCGTTCGATCAGGATCTCGACCCGGCCGCCGCTGCTCTTGTGCCCGAACAGGCGCGCCGGGATCACCCGGGTGTCGTTGAACACCAGCAGGTCGCCGGGCGCGAGCAGGTCGGGCAGATCGGCGAAGGCGCCGTCCTCGAACGCGGCCGGCGCCGGCGGCACCCGCAGCAGGCGGCTGGCGGAACGTTCGGCGAGCGGGGCCTGGGCGATCAGTTCCGGTGGCAGCTCGTAATGGAAATCGGATTTTTTCAAGGCGAACGGATACTGGAGGCGGCGCTCAGGCGCGGGGGACGCGACCTTAGCCGCGGCGGGGCCGCAAGCCGTGGCGGCCGCTGGCGGGGGCGGCCCGGCGGGGCGCGGGAAGCCGCCATTATCCGCGCCTTCGGGGTCGCGGGGCAAAAAGGCGCCACGCCCAGGTCCCGCGCCGGCCCGCCCCCGAGGCTAGAGCCAGCCGTTCTGCCGGGCCTGGCGATAGGCCTCGATGCGGTTGCCGGCGCCGAGCTTGCCGATCGCCTCGGACAGATAGTTGCGCACCGTGCCCTGGCTCAGGTGCAGGCGCTGGCCGATCTCGGCGGTGCTCACGCCCTCGCCCGCCAGGCGCAGCACCTGGCGCTCGCGCTCGGTCAGCGGATCGTCCTCGCCCCAGGCCGCCACCGCCAGCTGCGGATCGATCGCGCGGCCGCCGCGATGAACCTGGCGCAAGGCCTCGGCCAGCTGTTCGGCCGGCGCGTCCTTGAGCAGGTAGCCGCGCACGCCGGCGTCCAGCGCGCGGCGCAGGTAGCCGCTGCGGCCGAAGGTGGTCACGATCACCACCCGTGTTTCCAGCCCCGAGTCGCGCACGCGCTGGGCCAGCTCGATGCCGGTCATCTGCGGCATTTCGATGTCGGTCACCAGCAGTTCCGGTTGCAGGCGCTGCACCGCCGCCCAGGCCGCCTCGCCGTCGCCGACCGCGGCCACAACGTCCAGGTCGGTTTCCAGGTTCAGCAGCGCGGCCAGCGCGCCGCGCACCAGCGCCTGGTCCTCGGCCAGCACCAATCGGATCATGCCGCTCCCCGCTCGTGGTAAGTGCGCGCCGCTGCCGGCGCTTCGTCGCTGCGCCGCGCGGCGGCCAGGGCCTCGCGCGGCAGGATCAACCGCAGGCGCGTGCCCGCGCCCGGCGGACTGTCGATTTCCACGCTGCCGCCGACCGCGCGCAAACGCTCGCGCATGCCGGTCAGGCCATGGCCTTCGCGGCCGGCGCCGCCGCGGCCGTCGTCGGCGATGAGCAGGCTCAGCCCGCCGCGTGCTTCGCCGATCAATTCCACCTCGACCCGGGTCGCGCCGGAATGGCGCAGCACGTTGGTCACCGATTCGCGCAGCGCCAGGGTCAGCGCGGTCTCGACCTTTTCCGGAATTTCCACCGGCGCCAGACGATGATCCAGGCTGATCTCGGCGCCGAGCAGGGCCAGCCGCGCGGCCGCGAGTTCGGCCTGCAGGCCGCTGGCGCGGATACCGGCCACCGCCTCGCGCACCTGGGTCAGGGCCTCGCGCGCGACCCGCTCCACCTCGCCGATCTGGGCGCGCGCGCCCTGCGGGTCGCGGTCGAACAAGCGCGCGGCCAACTGGGTCTTGAGCACCACCAGCGACAGCGTATGGCCGAGCAGATCGTGCAGGTCGCGGCCGATGCGCTCGCGCTCGGCCAGGCCGGCCAGGCGCCGCACTTCGTCCTGGGTCAGGCGCAGTTCGGCGTTGCGCAGTTCGCGGTTGCGGATGCTGACCACGCCCACGAACACCATCGCCGCCACGATCACGTTGATCATGTAGGTCGACAGCGGCCGCGCCTCGATCGGCATGAAGCGGTAGAAGCACACCGCCTCGATCGCCATCACCGCCACGCACAGCGTCAGCGCGCGCCACACCGGCAGGCTGGCCGCGGCCATGCCGACCGCATAGATCACATAGGCCGCGCCCGCGCCCATCGGCATGGTCACGAAACCCAGCGCCGCCACCGCAAGGGTCAGGGCCACGCGCCGGCGCCGCGAGACGGCGTAGTGATGGGCGAAGTACAGCACCACGAACACCAGCGCCGCGGCCACGAACAGCAGCGCCCACCGCAGCGGCACCTGCGGCCAATAGAACATCGGCAGGAAGGCGAAGATCAGGTACAGCAACGACACCCAACGCCAGACCGGCGGATGTTCGTGGGATTGGAGCAGGGCCTTGAAGCGCATTCGGGTGTGTCCTTCGCTGCCGCGACTGTAAGTAATCCGGAGCCAAAAGTTCAGGGTGGCGCGTGGCGGAACGAAAAACAGGTCGCGCGCGTCGGGCCGAGGGAGGGGGCCCGACGCGCGCGACCGGGGCCGCGGCTCAGCGCAGTTCGACCGCCTCGATGGCGAAGGCGAACGGGCCCGGCGTGCCTGCCGCCAGGGAAATGCCGCGCAAACGGCTCAGATCGACGTTGGGCAGGCTGGACAGCGGCACCGTCACCTCGCGCCACTCGCCGGCGGTGGCCACCTGGTGCACGCCGGGACGGCCGTTCATGTCGACGCCGGAGAACACCAGCAGGGTCAGCGGCCTGCCGTCGCCGCGCACGCGCAGCACCAATTCGCGCACGCCGCTGGCGTCGGTGGCGCCCATGGGTTCGGCGCCCGGGAACAGGATGATGCCGCCCCAGGGGTTGGCCGCGCCGGCGACGATCTCGCCGGCCACCTGCAGCGCCGGGCCGCCATCGCGGCCCTGGCCCACGGTCAGCCTGGACTGCGAACGCCCGCCGATCATCTGGTCGCTGGTCGCCGACCAGCTCGGTGCCGGCTGGCCTTCGCGCAGTAGTTCCACCGCGCCCGCGGCCACCCGCGGCGCCGGCTTGTCGGCCACGCGGGCCACGCTGTAGCCGTTCTTCCACACCGCGCGGATCGCGCGCGTGGCGGTGATGTCGGCACTGGGATCGCCGTCGACCAGGACCAGGTCGGCGCGCAGGCCGGCGGCGATGCGGCCGCGGTCGCTCAGGCCGAAGCGCTGCGCCGGCGCCGAGGTCGCCGCGCGCAAGGCTTCCACCGGGCTCAGTCCGGCCTGCACCAGCAGCGCCAGTTCGGCGTGCTGGCTGGCGCCGTGGGTGGTGCCGGGGTTGCCGGCGTCGGTGCCGGCCAGCAGGGTCACCCCGGCCGCATGCAGGCGGCGCACGTTCTCCAAAGCATTGGGCAGGTGGTGGGCGATATGCTGCGGCAGCGGGAAGGTCTGGTTCAGCGCGTCCTTCTGCGCCGGCTGCAGCATCGGCGCGATGCGCGGGTCGGCCGCGAGCTTGGCGCCCTCGCCGGCGCGCGACAGCGTGGCCATCACGCTCAGGGTCGGGGTGACGAAGGCGTCGCGGCGCTTGATCGCGGCCACCAGTTCGTCGTCGGCCACGCGATCGCTGTAGATGTGGATCAGGCCGTCGGCGCCGGCGTCGATGACCTTGCGCGCGTCGCCGACCTGGGCCACGTGCACCAGCGCCCGCTTGTCGTGCCGGTGCGCGGCGACGATCGTCGCCTGCATCGCGGCGTCCGACAGGGTCGGGATGCGCGGCTTGCCGGTGTAAGCGGCGCCGTTGTCGACCACCAGCTTGATGTAGTCCGAGCCCTCGGCGATGCGCTCGCGCACGAAGGCTTCGGCCTGGGCCGGGTCGTCCAGGGTCGGTATGGCCAGGCCGTACTCGCTGCCGTGGCCGCCCTTGGCGGTGACCAGGGTGCCGGCCGACCACAGGTCGGCGCGGTCGGTGCGGGCCAGGCTCTGGCGCTCCTTGCCCGCCGCGGGCAGCAGGCGGTGGTCGGTGAACATGTCCAGTTCGGTGGTCACGCCGAAACGCAGGGCGTCGCGGCGGGCCTCGCCGAAGCTGTGGGTGTGGGCATCGATCAGGCCCGGCAACAGGGTGCCGCCGCGGCCGTCCACCACCGGCACGCCGGCCGGGATCTGCAACTGCGGGCCGATGGCGGCGATCCGGCCGTCGCGCACCAGCACGGTGGTGGCCGGCTGCATGCGCTGGCCGTCGAATACGCGTACGTCGCGGATGGCGACGTCGTCGCTGTCGCCGGCCGGCTCGGCAGCCAACGCGGTCGCGCTCAGGGCGGCCAGCACCAATACGGCCAGCCAGCGGGGTCTGGGAAGGTTCATTCGGGGCTCCATGAGGGCCGGCCGGACCGGCTTCGGGGTGGCGCCACTGTCGCGATCCGGCCGTGCGCGCGGCAGTGGGCGCCGTCACCGGGCCTCCATGACAGCTGTCAGCCGGCGCGGGCCGGAGGGGGTTATCGCCGTGTCGCGGACGTGGTAAACTCACTCAAGCTATTGAATTGAAACGAAAAACACCTCAACGCCAGCTGCCATGGCAGGCCGTTGCGGCTTTCCTCGTTTCAGCCCATGCGCGTTTCTACCTGCACGATTCGACCTGCATGAAGGGCGGCGCTTGGCGACCCGATACCAACCGGGGCGCTGCAACTGCGAGCGCCCGGCCACGGAGGCCGGGCCTGTTCTTCATCCCACGATGCTTCGGCCGGATGCCGACGACCATTGGAGATCCTGTGATGACCCTGCTCAGCCCTCTCGCGCCGCTGCGCGCCCACGCCGGCGCGCGCCGCACCATCGGCCTCGACGACGCCACCGTCGAGCGTTTCGCCGCCAGCCATGCGGAACTGGCCGAGGTCATCGAAGCCGCCGCCGCCGAATACGCGGCCGTGCGCGCCGACATCGCCGAGCTGCTGGACCTGGACGAGGACGCGCAGATCCGCGCCGTGCAGGCCGGCTACGTCAACTTCTATACCGACGACGGCGTGAACCCCTACGTGGCCCTGGCCGCGCGCGGTCCGTGGATCGTGACCCTGAAGGGCGCGGTGCTGCACGACTCCGGCGGCTACGGCATGCTCGGTTTCGGCCACACTCCGGGCGCGGTGATCGCGGCCATGGCCAAGCCGCAGGCGATGGCCAACATCATGACCCCGTCGCTGTCGCAGCTGCGCTTCGACCGCGCCCTGCGCGCCGCCATCGGCGGCGAGCGCGGCTGCCCCTACACCCGCTTCCTGTGCTTGAACTCGGGCTCGGAATCGGTGTCGCTGGCCGCGCGCATCGCCGACGTCAACAGCAAGCTGATGACCGACCCGGGCGCCAAGTACGCCGGCCGCGCGATCAAGCGCGTGGTGGTCAAGGGCAGCTTCCACGGCCGCACCGAGCGCCCCGCGCTGTACTCGGATTCCTCGCGCAAGGCCTACGTGCAGTACCTGGCCAGCTTCCGCAACGAGGACTCGGTGATCACCGTCGAGCCCTACGACATCGAGGCGCTGAACAAGGCCTTCGCCGACGCCGACGCCAACGGCTGGTTCATCGAGGCCATGTTCCTGGAACCGGTGATGGGCGAAGGCGACCCGGGCCGCAGCGTGCCGCCGGCGTTCTACGCCGCCGCGCGCGAGCTGACCCGCAGCCACGGCTCGCTGCTGCTGGTGGACTCGATCCAGGCCGGCCTGCGCGCGCACGGCGTGCTGTCCATCGTCGACTACCCGGGCTTCGAAGGCCTGGACGCGCCCGACATGGAAACCTATTCCAAGGCGCTCAACGCCGGCCAGTACCCGCTGTCGGTGCTGGCGGTGGGCGAGCGCGCGGCCTCGCTGTACCGCAAGGGCCTGTACGGCAACACCATGACCACCAACCCGCGCGCGCTGGAAGTGGCGGTGGCGGTGCTGCAGCAGATCACCCCGCAGCTGCAGGCCAACATCCGCGCGCGCGGCAGCGAGGCGCTGCAGAAGCTGGAACAGCTCAAGAGCGAGCTCGGCGGCCTGATCACCAAGGTCCAGGGCACCGGCCTGCTGTTCTCCTGCGAGCTGTCGCCGCAGTTCAAGTGCTATGGCGCCGGCTCGATCGAGGAATGGCTGCGCGAGCGCGGCATCGGCGTGATCCACGGCGGCGTCAACTCGCTGCGCTTCACCCCCAACTTCACCATCACCAGCGCCGAGCTGGAGCTGCTGGTGAGCATGGTCGGTCGCGCCCTGAAGGAAGGCCCGCGCGCGCAGCAGGCCGCCGCGGCCTGAAGGCAAGAGTTGCGAATAGGAGTTGGAAGATAGCGACCGCTGGCCTTCGCTTTCGCTAACTCCTATCTTTGCTCCTTCCCTTCTATTTTCCCCTCAAGGACCAGAGCGCCGCCGCGGGCCGTGGACACCCGCCGCGGCCCGTTCCATTCCCATGGCGCTAGACCTGATCCCGGCCCGGCACGAACGCGACATCCATGCCGCGCAGCGGCGGTTCGCGATCGACCAGGCGCTGCACGCGCAGTTGCAGGCGCGTGCGCAGCCGCCCGACGACTATCCGCTGCTGCGCGCCCTGCGCTATCACGACGACACGGCTTTCCCGCTGGCCGAGCTGCGCGCGCTGCACGCCGAACTGCTGCGGGTCGAAACCCGTTTCACCGAACCCAGCCAAGTGCGCGAGCTGCTGTGTTTCGTCGAGCGGACCATCGCCGACGGGGATAACCTCTACGCCACCGCCGACTGAGGCCGCGCGGCGCTTGCGCCCTGCCCCACACCCCAACGATCCTGACCGGCCAGGATCGCCCGCCCCGCCCGAGGCCGCCCATGAAAGTCGTAGAAGTCAGCCATCCCCTGGTGCAGCACAAGCTCGGCCTGATGCGCCGCGCCGGCAACAGCACCAAGGAATTCCGCGAACTCGCCTCCGAAGTCGCCACCCTGCTCACCTACGAGGCCACCTCGGACCTGGAGACCGAGGAAGCGACCATCGAAGGCTGGGCCGGCCCGGTCGCGATCCGCCGGATCAAGGGCGCCAAGGTCACCCTGGTGCCGATCCTGCGCGCCGGCCTGGGCATGCTGCCGGGCGTGCTGGAGCTGATCCCCTCGGCCAAGGTCGGCGTGGTCGGCCTGCAGCGCGACGAACGCACCCTGCAGCCGGTGGGCTACTACGAGAAGCTAACCGGGCGCATGGACGAGCGCACCGCGCTGATCCTGGACCCCATGCTCGCCACCGGCGGCACCCTGATCGCCACCGTGGACATGCTCAAGGCCGCCGGCTGCCGCCGGATCAAGGGCCTGTTCCTGGTCGCCGCGCCCGAGGGCTTGCGCGCGCTGGAAGCCAGGCACCCCGACGTGGAAGTGTTCACCGCCTCGGTGGACCAGCGCCTCAACGAAGTCGGCTACATCCTCCCCGGCCTGGGCGACGCCGGCGACAAGATCTTCGGCACCAAGCACGAAAGCTGAGCCGGCCTTTACGCACCGCCCCCCGTCTGCTTTGGGGTAGGAGCGGCGTAAGCCGCGACCAAGAAACCACACCTGCCGCGCGCCTTGCACGAAGCCCCCTGTAGGAGCGGCGCAAGCCGCGACCGCGAAGCTACGCCTCACAGCGCAAGCTCCGCTTCGTGCGCATTCTGCGGGAGCGGCCCCCAGCATGCCCGTACAGCCCGGCCGATGTCCTTACCTCATGCGGAGCAAATCGCGACTCACGCCGCTTCCACAGGGAGCCGGTGAGCGCGGCGATTGGGTGAGGGCGCCGTCGCCGCTTGCGCCGCTCCTACAGTCGGATGCGTGAGCTGCGCGGCAATTGGGTGAGGGCGCGGTCGCGGCTTACGCCGCTCCTACCCCTGTCGCGACGGCGAAGCTCTTGTAGGAGCGGCGCAAGCCGCGACCGCGAAGCTCGCCGCCCAGCGCAAGCTCCGCTCCGCACGCCTTCTGTGGGAGAGACGTAAGTCGCGATCGGCCGCAGTAATAGCCGACCTGCCATTGCCCGCACCGCCGGACCGAGCTCTTTCCTCATGCGATGCAAATCGCGGCTCACGCCGCTCCCACAGGGAGCCGGTGAGCGCGGCGATTGGGTGAGGGCGCGGTCGCGGCTTGCGCCGCTCCTACCCCTGGGCGTCGCGGGATTCGGCCAGTGCGCGGGCTTTGGCGCGGCGCCTGCGGCGCCCCACCAGCGCGATCACGATCACCAAGGCGCCACCGCCGAACCACGGCCACAGCCGGTGCGCGCCTTCGGCCGCGGCCTCCGCCGGCTCGGGCACCGGCGCGGCGTTCAAGGCCGCCGCCGCGGTCGCGGCCGACATGCGCCAGCGCCCCTGCTGCAACTCCACCCGGCCTTCCAGCGGCGGCAGGCGCAGCTCGCGCCAGGTCACGCGCAGGTCGCCGATCTGCGGGTCCAGCGGATTCTCGGCGCTGCCCAGGCCGTCGCCTTCGGGCTGGAAGGTCGCGGCCAGGTTGGCCGGCAAGCGCGAAAAATTAGGCCGGAACAGCCGCCACTCGCCCAGCCCCTGCAACAGGGTGAGGTCCACCGGCTTGCCGTCCAGCGTGGCCGAGTCCGACCACCAGCGCTGGTTCTCCAGCGGCAGCGTCGGCGGATTCTCGTGCCCGGGCGCGAAGCCCTGCGAATCGATGCGCGCGGCATTCCACACGCGCTGGTAGCCGCCGCCGGACACGGCCTGCCACTGATACATCTCCACCCGCCGGTCCAGGCCGAACTGGCGCGTGAGCACGCCGAACTCGCGATCGCGCAGCGGCTCGGCGGTACGCGGCTCGTCTACCGGCGTTGCCGCCACGGGCGCCTGCGCCGGCGCGGTCGGCGCCTGCGCCGAGGCCGCGGCGGCGAACGCTAGCGGCAGCAGCCATGCCGCGCGCCGCACAGGCCTCATGCGGCCAGGGCCCGCGCTTGCAGTTCGGCGACCTCGTGCGCGGTGCCGAACCGTCCCTTGTCGTCGCGCACCACCTGCGCCAGCGCGCAACCCGGGTCGTGGGTGAAGAACAGATGCACGTTGCGCTCGAGCTTGTCGGCCAGGAACGCCTTCTTCTCGTCGATGAGCAACTCGGCATTGCGGTCGTAGCCCATGGTGATGGGCACGTGCACCCAGGGCCGGCCGGGGATCAGGTCGGCGCAGAACACCACGCCGCCGTGCGGCTGCCCGTCCACGCTTTCCGGCCCGACGATCTCGGCCAGCATCAGCCCCGGCGTGTGGCCGTCGCTGTAGTGGAAACGCACGCTGTCGCCTAGCGCGCGCGAATGCTCGCCGTCCACCAGTTCCAGGCGGCCGCTGGCTTCCAACAGGCCCGGCAGCTCGGGAATGAAACTGGCGCGGTCGCGCGCATGCGGCGAGGTCGCACGCTGGTAGTGCGCGCGGCCGACCAGATACTGCGCGTTGGGGAACAGCAGCTGCGGCGCCTGGCCTTCCTGCCAGGGCGCGAGCAGGCCGCCGGCGTGGTCGAAGTGCAGGTGCGAGAGCACCACCACGTCGATGTCCTGCGGCGCGAAGCCGGCGCCGGCCAGCGATTCCAGCAGTACGTGGCGTTCTTCGTTGACGCCGTAGCGCTCGCGCAGCTTGGGCTCGAAGAAGGCGCCGATGCCCGTTTCGAACAGCACGGTCTTGCCGGCCAGCGGGCTGGCCAACAGCGCGCGGCAGGCCAGGTCGATGCGGTTCTCGGCGTCGGGCGGCGACCAGCGCTCCCACAGGGCGCGCGGCGCGTTGCCGAACATGGCGCCGCCGTCGAGCTTTTGGCTGTTGCCGAGTAAGGACCAGAGTTTCATGCGAGCGATCCGGTTGGGGGCGGACTACACAGAGGCGGGCGCGGCAGCGTGCCGGCGAGCCGCGCGACTGCGGCCTGCATAGGTTAACTCCGGCCGCGTTAGCGCCGCGATAGCGACCGCCGACTCAAGGCGCCGGCGCGGCCACGGTAGTGAAATGGAACACGAAACGGCCGGCCTTGCCCTTGTCCGCGGTCACCTCGATCGGCGCCAGCGGCCGGTCCGCGCGCAGGCGCGCGCTGCCGCTGGCGCTGACCCGGCTGATCAGCCCGGTGCTGTGGCCGACGATCTTGATCGGCATCTCCTGGCCCGGCACCAGCACCAGCCGGGCGATGGTCGGATCGCTGCCGCGCGGGCGCGCGACGGCTTCTTCGCCGGTGTCCACGTAGTCGCGCGAACTCAGCGAGAACAGGCCTTCGCCGCCGCCTTCGATGTCGAAGCTCCAGGCGGTGCTGCCGTTGCTGCCGTCGTCGAGCACGTCGATGCGGTCCAGGGTCAGCAGGATCGCGGTCGGTCCCGCTGCGGGCGACTTGGGCGCGGGCGGATTCGCGGGCTTGGCCGCGGCGGCCGCGGGCGCGGGCTTGGCCTCGTCGCGCAGCCAGTCGCGCACGTTGTTGATCAGGGTGGTCAGGCCGACCAGGAACGCGAGCACGGCCACCGAAATGGCGGGCACGCGCGTGTACCAGGGTTTGTTCTGTTGTTCGCTCACCACTGGCCCCTGTGCGCCGCGCCCTGATCCGTAGCGCGCAATCTACCGCGACGCGCGCGACGGCTCTAGCGCCGCCGCGCGAGTTTCGCCCTCAGGGCTGCGGCAGCACCGCCGCCTGGCCCACCGGGTTGCGCGGGTCGGTGCCGCCGGACAGGGTGTTGGCGGCCTTGTCCCACATCACCGTCTGCAGGTTGCCCCAGGTGGATTCGCCGGCATTCACGGTGTGGCCCATGGCCTGCAGCGCGGCCACGGTCTGCGCCGACAGCGCGCCGGCCTCGGCCGAGATCGCATCGGGCATCCATTGGTGGTGGTAGCGCGGCAGCGCCGCGACCTGCTGCGGCGCCAGGCCGGCGTCGTAGGCCAGCACCGCCAGCAGCACCTGGGTGATGATGCGGCTGCCGCCGGGCGCGCCGACCGCGATCACCTTGTCCTTGGATTCCAGGAAGCTGGGCGTCATCGAGCTGAGCATGCGCTTGCCGGGCTCGGGCGCGTTGGCGGCGAAACCCATCACGCCGAAGGCGTTGGGCGTGCCCGGGCGCAGCGCGAAATCGTCCATCTCGTTGTTGAGCAGCACGCCGGTGCCCGGCGCGACCATGCCCGAGCCGTACAGCAGGTTCACCGTCTGGGTGGCCGACACGCGGTTGCCTTCGGCGTCGATGATCGAGAAGTGGGTGGTTTCGTCGTCTTCCAGCGGCGCCGGCTGGCCCGACAGCAGGGCGCTGGGCGTGGCCTTTTCGGGGTGGATGGTGGCGCGCAGGCCGGCGGCGTAGTCGGCGCTGGTCAGACGCGCCAGCGGCACCTTCACGAAATCCGGATCGCCCAGGTAGATGGTGCGGTCGCGGTAGGCGCGGCGCATGGCCTCGGCGACGATGTGCACGCGGTGCGCTTCGTCCAGCTTGGACAGGTCCCAGCCTTGCAGTATCTGCAGGATCTCGGCCATGGCCACGCCGCCCGACGACGGCGGCGGCGCGGTGGTGATGTCCCAGCCGCGGTATTTCAGGCGCAGCGGCTCGCGCTCGCGCACCTGGTAGCCGGACAGTTCCTCTGCGCGCCACTGGCCGCCTTCCTGCTTGACCGCGGCCAGCAGCTTCTTGGCGACTTCGCCGCGGTAAAAACCGTCATAGCCTTTGTCCGCCAGCAGTTCCAGCGTGCGCGCCAGGTCGGGCTGCTTCAGCGTCTCGCCGGCCTTGGGCGGCGTGCCGTCGGCCAGGAACACCGCGCGCGTGCCGGGGTAGCGCTCCATCACTTCGCGGCGGCTGCCGTAGCCCTTCTCCAGCCGCGCATACACGCTGAAGCCGTCGCGCGCGATGCGGATGGCCGGCTGCAGCGAGGTGCGCAGCGGCAGCTTGCCGTAGCGCTCGGCCAGGTGCACCAGCGCCGCCGGCAGGCCGGGGATGCCGGCCGACCACGGGCCGTTGGTGGCGCGGTCGCGGTCGAGCTCGCCGTTCTTGTCCAGATAGGCCGCCGGCGTGGCCGCGGCCGGCGCGGTCTCGCGCGCGTCCACGAACACGTCGCGGCCGCTCTTGGCCTCGTGCAGCAGGAAGAAACCGCCGCCGCCGATGCCGGAACTGATCGGCTCCACCACCGACAGCGTGGCCGACACCGCGATCGCCGCGTCGAAGGCGTTGCCGCCCTGGCGCAGGATGTCCAGGCCGGCCTGGGTCGACAGCTCGTGCGCGCTGGCGACGACCGCGCCCGGCGGATGCGCGGCGCGTTGCGGCGCCTGCGCGGCTTGCGCCGGCGCCAGCACGCAGGCGCCCGCCAGCGCCAAAGACAAGCAACCGGCCTGCAGCGCGGAGGCGATGCGCATCGTGTTCACTCCTGTTGAAGACGCTGCAGCTTGGCCAGCAGCTGTTCGTGGGATTCGGGATGGCCGGGGTCGGGATCGATGCACTCGACCGGGCAGACCACCACGCACTGCGGCTCGTCGTAATGGCCCACGCACTCGGTGCAGCGCGCCGGGTCGATCACGTAGATGGTTTCGCCCTGCGAGATCGCCTGGTTCGGGCAGGCCGGCTCGCAGACGTCGCAATTGACGCAGAGTTCGTTGATGCGCAGGGACATGGGGGGACTATGCCACTCGATGCGGGGATTTTCGCATTGCTGGGGCGCGGGTGCGACTTGGCGAGGTCCTGGGTGGTAGGACGCTGTATTTCCTAGGACGGCGCGATGGGCGCCGCCCGGCCCGAGCGCGCAGCGCTCGGGCGTTCGCGGAAGCGCGAGCCAGTGGCTCGCAAACGCTTCCGCTCACCCCCGCCTGCGCGGGGATGACGCTTTGGCAAAGGCGTGGCCGCCTGCGGCGGCCACGCGCCAAAGCGTCACTTCGCTTCGACGAACGAGTATTCGACGCCGTAGGGGGTCACCGCGGCCTTGACGCGCTCGCTGTCGGCGGCGGCGCCGATGAACATCACCTTGACGTTCTTCATCGGCGGGGTTTCCTTGGTCGGCGCCGGGAACGCGGCGACGATCAGGTCGGCGATCTTGGCCGAAGCCGGCGAACCGTAAGCCAGCAGGCTGCCTTCGCTGATGCCGCGGGCCACGTCGAGCTTGGCCTTTTCCAGCTGGCGGTCGTAGTAGCCCTGGAAGTCGGCGGTGCTTTCGGCCGGCAGGTAGTACAGGTAGGGGCTGGTGGCGATGCCGTCGGCCTCGACCTTGCGCTTGACCACGTCGGTCAGGTACTTGCTCCACTCGTTGTCGTCGGAGCTCTTCGGCGCGGTCAGCGGCGCCTGCACGGCCGCAGCCGGAGCCGCCTCTTCCTTCTTGCACGCGGCCACGAAGGGCAGCGCGAGGCAGGCGATCAGCATCAGGCGGGAGGTGGTGTTCATCGGGATCCCCGTTTGTGTTGGAAGTCTTAGGAAGAGTGTTTCTGGGTGCGCTGCCATTGCACCTGCAGCGCTTGGGCTACCGCCGGCGGCACGAATCCGGAGACGTCGCCGCCAAGGCGGGAAATCTCGCGTACCAGCGAAGAGGAAATGAAGCCGTACTGCTCGGCCGGGGTGAGGAACAGCGTCTCCACCTCCGGAATCAGATGGCGGTTCATGCTCGCCAGCTGGAATTCGTATTCGAAGTCCGACACCGCGCGCAGGCCGCGCAGCAGCACCCCGCCGCCGACCTCGTCGACGAAATGGGCGAGCAGGCAGTCGAAGCCGCGCACCTCGATGTGCGGATGATGGGCCACCGCCTTGCGCGCCAGGTCCACCCGCAGCTCCAGCGGCAGCGCCGGGCCTTTGCCGGGGCTGGCGGCCACGCCGATGATCATGCGTTCGAACAGCGGTGCGGCGCGGTCGACCAGGTCGATATGGCCGTTGGTGATCGGATCGAAGGTGCCGGGATAGACGGCGATTCGAGTACGGGCCACTGTCATGGAGTGATCGTTCGCGTCTGCTGGCGGTGGGACGGCGGCCTGGCGCCGCAGCCGGCGCTGCGCGCCGCGGCGGTCGCCCGGCAGGCGCCGGGACGGAGCGCAGTGTAGCAGTCGGGCGCAATCTCTAGGCCGGTTGCGACGGTGCCGGTTCGGTCGGTACCGCTTCGGTCGCCCGGTGCCGGTACAGGGCATAGCTCACCTCGCGGGTGCCGCCCTCGCGGTGGCGCAGCCAATCCGCCGGCAGGGCAATCGGCGTGTCCCGCGGCGCCTCCACGTACAGCCAGGCGCCGGGCGCGAGCTTGGGCAGCAGCGCCGGCCAGACCGCGTCCCACAGGCCGGCCGCGAACGGCGGGTCGACGAAGGCCAGGTCGTAGCCGCCGCCGGGCTGCGCCGGCAGCCAGGCCAGGGCGTCGCCCTGCACCACCTGCGCGGCCTCGCCGCCGGGCAGGCGCGCGGCGGTGGCGCGCAGCGCTGCGGCCAGGGCCGGGTCGCGCTCGACCAGGGTGGCCGCGGCCGCGCCGCGCGACAGCGCCTCCAGGCCCAGCGCGCCGGTGCCGGCGAACAGGTCCAGCACGCGCGCGCCGGGCAATGCCGGCAGCAGCCAGTTGAACAAGGTCTCGCGCACGCGGTCGGCGCTCGGGCGCAGGCCCGGCGCATCGGGCACGTCCAGGCGGGTGCCGCGCCAGCGGCCGCCGATGATGCGCACGCGTCCGGACGCGGCCTTGCCGCCGCCGCTGGGGCGGCCGTGGGAGGGTTTGCTCATCGGGGGCGCAGGGGGGCCGGTGCTAGCATGTGCGCATTCTCGCGCATTCGTGACGCTCTCCCCCGATGATCGGTTTTTTCCGCCGCAAGAAGCCTGCAGACGCCCCCGCCAGCGAACCCCGCCTGAGCACCGAGGAACTGGCCGCCGCCTTCCCGCAGGCGCAGCCGGAGCCGGCCGCCCCGCCCGAAGCCGCCGCCGAACCGGTCGCGCCCGAGCCGGTGCCCGCGGAAGTGATCGCCGCCGCGCTGGAAGTGGACGCCCGCACCTCGGCCGCCAGCGCCGCCGCGCCCGCGTCCGCTTTCGAACCCGAACCCGTGGCCGCGCCCGCCGCTGCCGGCAAGCCCGGCTGGCGCGAGCGCCTGCGCGGCAGCGCCTTCGCCCGCAGCCTGGGCGGCCTGTTCTCGCGCAACCCGCGCCTGGACGACGACCTGCTCGACGAAATCGAGACCGCCCTGCTCATGGCCGATGTCGGCGTGGCCGCCACCACCGAGCTGGTGGAAGGCCTGCGCAAGCGCATGAAGTCGCGCGAGTTCGCCGACGCCAACGCCCTGCTCGCCGCCCTGCGCGCCGACCTGATCGCGATGCTGCGCCCGGTCGCCCAGCCGTTGCGCATCGACGCCGCCGCGCGCCCGTTCGTGCTGCTCACCGTGGGCGTCAACGGCGTGGGCAAGACCACCACCATCGGCAAGCTGGCCAAGCGCTACCGCGACGAGAACCGCGCGCTGATGCTGGCCGCCGGCGACACCTTCCGCGCCGCCGCCGTGGCCCAGTTGCAGGCCTGGGGCGAACGCAACGGCGTGCCGGTGATCGCCCAGGGCCAGAACGCCGACGCCGCCTCGGTCGCCTACGACGCCCTGCAGGCGGCCAAGGCGCGCGGCAGCGAAGTGCTGATCGCCGACACCGCCGGCCGCCTGCACACCCAGCAGGGCCTGATGGCCGAACTGGGCAAGATCAAGCGCGTGCTGCAGAAGGTCGACGCAGCCGCGCCGCACGAAGTGCTGATGGTGATCGACGGCACCACCGGCCAGAACGCGCTGTCGCAGCTGCGCCAGTTCCACGCCGCGGTCGGCGTGACCGGCCTGGTGGTGACCAAGCTCGACGGCACCGCCAAGGGCGGCGTGGTGTTCGCGCTGGCGCGCGAGTTCGGCATACCGATCCGCTACGCCGGCATCGGCGAGCGCCCGGAGGACCTGCGCGTGTTCGACGCCGAGGCCTTCGTCGACGCCCTGCTGCCCGAAGCGCTGGGCGGCGCCTGACCGCGCCGACCGGCGCACGCATGGCCGCCGACCCCGCTCCCGCCGCGCCGCGCAAGCGCCGCCGCGTCCTGCCGGCGCTGGCCGCGCTGGCGCTGCTGCTGTTGCTGTCGCTGGGCTGGTTTTCGCAACCCGACCGCGCCGCCGGCCTGCTGCTGGGCCGCATCGGCGCCGCGCTGGGCCTGGAGATCGAAGCCGCCGGCGCCAGCGAGTACCGCCTGCGCGGCACGCCCATGCTGTTGCTGCGCGATGTGCGCGTGCGCGAGCCCGGCGCAACGACGCCGCTGTTGACCGCAGGCCGCATCCAACTGTCGCTGCCGTGGTCGACCCTGCGCGCGCGCGGCGACGACCTCACCGTGGAGCGCGTCGAATTGGACGCGCCGCAGTTGGACCTGCCGTCGCTGCAGCGCTGGCTGGCCAGCCGCCCGCCCTCGCAGCAGACCCGCATTCCCACCCTGACCCGCGGCCTGCGCATCGTCGACGGTCGCATCCTCAATCACGACTGGCGCATCGACGGCGTCGGCGCCGACCTGCCCGCGCTGTATCCCGACCAGCCCGTGCGTGCGCGTCTGCGCGGCCGCTACGTGGATGCGCCGCTGGGCATCGCCTTCGATCTGGCGGTGGCGCTGTCGCGCCCCGCGGCCAACGCCGGCCTGGGCACGCGCGGCGATATCAGCATCGAGCAATCGGATTGGCGCCTGCCGGCCAAGGTCGCGCTGTCCGGGCCGCTGCGCATCGGCGACGACGAACTGAGCATCGTGCCCGCGCGCCTGGGCGCCTCGGCGCGCTACGAGTCCGGCGACACCCGCCTGCCGTTCGCGCTGGGCCTGTACGGCCCGCTGAAATTCGACGAGGCGGTGTGGTCGCTGGAACCGGTGGCGCTGGCGCTGCGCGCGCAAGGCGACGACAACCCGCTGCCCACCCTGGACGCGCACGGCGCGCTGGCGCTGGGCCGGCGCCTGGTGCTGCAGCTCGACGGCCGCGTCGCCGCCTGGCCGCAGGCCTGGCCGGCGCTGCCCTCGCCGCTGGGCGAATCGACCTCGCCGCTGCCGTTCGAATTGCGCTACCTCGGCAAGCCCGATCTGAGCGAGCCCGCGCAGCTGCGCCTGAGCCGCGACGAGATGCGCGCCGACACCCGTTTCCGCCTGCCCGCGGTGCTGGCCTGGATCGGCGCCGACGGCGGTTCGCCACTGCCGCCGCTGCGCGCCACCGTGACCGCGCCGCGCATGCAGGTATCCGGCGCGACACTGGAAGCGGTGGAGATCGAACTGGACGAGGACGCCGCGCCGTGAGCCGCAAAGCCGCCACCCAGGCCGCGCCCACCCCGCAAGCCGACGCCTTCGCCGAGCGCCTGCTGCGCTGGTTCGACGTCAGCGGCCGCCACGACCTGCCCTGGCAGCATCCGCGCACGCCTTACCGCGTGTGGCTGTCGGAGATCATGCTGCAGCAGACCCAGGTCAAGACCGCCGCGCCCTATTTCGAACGCTTCGTCGCCGCGCTGCCGACCTTGCTCGACCTGGCGCAAGCGCCGCAGGACCAGGTGCTCGCACTGTGGTCGGGCCTGGGCTACTACGCCCGCGCCCGCAACCTGCATGCCACCGCCCAGCGCTGCATGGAATCGCATGGCGGCGAACTGCCGCGCGATATCGACGCGCTGACCGCCCTGCCCGGCATCGGCCGCAGCACCGCCGCGGCGATCCTGTCGCAGGCCTGGGGCGACCGCCACGCCATCCTCGACGGCAACGTCAAGCGCGTGCTCGCGCGCTACCACGGCATCGCCGGCTACACCGGCCTGCCGGCGGTGGAAAAACAACTGTGGGCATTGGCGGAGTCGCAACTGCCGCAGACGCGCATGGCCGACTACACCCAGGCGCAGATGGACCTGGGTGCGACCCTGTGCACGCGCGCCGATCCGGCCTGCGTGCTGTGCCCGCTGCAGGACGACTGCGTCGCCCGCCTCGAAGGACGCACCGCCGAACTGCCCACGCCCAAGCCCGGCAAGGCCGTGCCGCAGCGCTACGCCCAGGTGTTGTGGCTGCAGGACGCGCAATCGCGCGTGTTGCTGCAGCGCCGCCCGCCCACCGGCATCTGGGCCTCGCTGTGGACCTTGCCGCAAGCCGACGACGCGGCGGCCGCGCGACTCTGGTTCGACGCCCACGCCCGCGGCGATTTCACCGCCGCCGAAGCGCTGGCGCCGGTCGCCCACGCCTTCAGTCACTACAAGCTGGAACTGCAGCCGCTGCGCTGGCGCGGCATCGCCCTGCGCGAGGCGGTGCGCGACAATGACGGCCTGCGCTGGGTCGCACGCGCGGAGTTGGCCGAACTGGGCATCCCCGCGCCGATCCGCAAACTGCTGGAAAGCGACGGCTAAGTCCGACCGCTCCGATGCGGCCTACGCCGCGCCAACCTTTATCAGGAAATCGTCATGGCCCGCACCGTCCACTGCCAATACGAACACCGCGACACCGAAGGCCTGGACTTCGTTCCCTGGCCCGGCGAGCTGGGCAAGCGTGTGTTCGCCCACATCGGCAAGAGCGCCTGGGCCGCGTGGCTCGCGCACCAGACCATGCTGATCAACGAGAACCGGCTGTCGCCGCTGGATCCCAAGCACCGCGCGTTCCTGGAAGCGGAGATGGAGAAGTTTCTGTTCGGCGGCGGTGCGGAAAAGCCGGCCGGCTACGTGGCCCCGCAGGAATAAGCGGCGCGGCTCAGCGCACGGCCCGGCGATCCAGCAGCGCGCGCAGCTGATCCAGCAGCCAATCGGCGTCGTTGGGGCTGGCATCCAGCAGCAACGCGTCCATGCGATCTTCGATGAGGCCGAAGTACGGCTGTTCGTGCCTCAGATCGCCCAGATCGCTTTCCAGGGTCTCAAGGTCCGCGGCGAACTGAGCGCGCGTCTTGTCCATTCTGGGCAGCGTAAACCCGCTGGCGAGCCGGTACTGCGCACTCCGGCACGGATTGGCGCAGCCACCGTGCTGAACCGTTCATCGTCGATGCAAATATTGCACTCGAGCGGCATCGCCGCATTGACTTGGGTATCACGCCTGCGCCCGATACTGGCCGCATGCCCGAAGGCCCCACGATCGTCATCCTCAAGGAAGAGGCCGCGCCATTCGTCGGCCGCCGCGTGCAGCAGGTCGCCGGCAACAGCAAGCAGGACATCCAGCGCATGCGCGGCCAGCGCATCGCCGCGCTGCGCTCCTGGGGCAAGCACTTCCTGATCGAGTTCGACGACTTCACGCTGCGCATCCATTTCATGCTGTTCGGCAGCTACCGCATCAACGAGCAGCGGCCCGCCGCGCCGCGCCTGAGCCTGGGCTTCGCTGGCGGCGAGGAATTCAATTTCTATTCCTGCTCGGTGAAGTTCATCGACGAGCCGCTGGACCAGGTCTACGACTGGTCGGCCGACGTCATGAACGACGACTGGGACCCCAAGGCGGCGCGGGCCAAACTCAAGCTCAGGCCCGACGAGCTGGCCTGCGACGCGCTGCTGAACCAGCCGGTGTTCTCCGGCGTGGGCAACATCATCAAAAACGAAGTGCTGCACCGTATTCGCGTGCACCCCGAGACCAGCATCGGCGCCCTGCCCGCCAGGAAGCTCAGCGAGCTGATCGCGCAGGCGCGCGAGTACAGCTTCGATTTCTATCATTGGAAGAAGGCCTACGAGCTCAAGCGGCATTACCAGGTGCATACCCGCACCCATTGCCCGCGCGACGGCGCGCGCCTGAGCTATCGCAAGCACCTGGGCCGGTTCAAGCGCCGCGCGTTCTTCTGCGAGGTCTGTCAGAAGCGCTACTAGCGCAGACTCGGCGATGCGCCAAAAAATCGCCCGCGGCGACGAAACTGAATGCCGGTAGCGCGCCATCGCACGCGGTAAACGTTTTTCATGCGGCCTACGCACGCAGATCCGCGGCCTGACCTGTGCACCGCGGCTTCCGCGTTTCCTAAGCTTACAGGGACAGTGCAGCAAGCCATGGAGGCTATCCGCGCCCAGCGACCGCGCCAGTCGTAGTGCCATCGCTCTCGTCCAGCGGTGTCGTCCGCAATACGTATCGGGTCCACGGACCAATACCCCCGCCATGCCTATCGGACCGGCTTGAGCCCGTCAGGGCGAAGCCTTGCCGTCCCTATGCCGAATCGTCGCGCAACGACGATGAACGCCTGTGCCCTGGCGAACCCTGGGCATCAGGAGAGACACATCATGGAGAGACACATCATGGAAAGCAGCATGAACATCGACGTAAGGCGTAAGGCGGCCCCGCCGCACCGCCACGGCACCCGCATCGCGACCTGGATCGCTACCGGTCTGGTCGCCTTGCTGCCGCTGGCGGCCATGGCCCAAACGACCAAAGCGCCGCTGCTCAACGAGCACGCGCCCAAGCGCATCCCCGGCCAGTACATCGTGGTCTTCAAGCAGGGCGTGGCCGGCAAATCGGTGCAGGCTTCGCAAGATCGCATGCGCGCGCTCGGCGGCAAGATCGGCTACACCTACAACACCGCGCTGCGCGGCTTCAGCGCCGCGCTGTCGGACAACGCGGTGGCGCGGCTGCGCGAAAATCCGGAAGTGGCCTACATCGAAGTCGATCAGGTCGGCGATCTGAATGTGGTTCAGAACAACCCGCCCGCGGGCCTGGACCGCACCAGCGAACGTCTGCTGCCGCTGGACCTGCGCTACACCTACAGCGAAACCGGCAACAACGTGCACGTGTACGTGATCGACACCGGCATCCGCCCCACCCATAACGAAATGGTCGGGCGCGTGTCGGGCGGCACCAACACCATGAACCTGGCCGCCGGCACCGGCGACTGCCACGGCCACGGCACCCACGTGGCCGGTACCATCGGCGGCACCACCTTCGGCATCGCCAAGCAGGCCCTGCTGCACCCGGTGCGCGCGGGCGATTGCTTCAACACCTACCTGGCGCCGGTGATCGCGGCGGTGGACTGGGTCACGGCCAACCGGGTGCTGCCGGCAGTGGCCAACCTCAGCTCCGGCTTCTCGCCCAGCCCGACCTTGGACACGGCCATCGCCAACTCGGTCGCCTCCGGCGTGACCTACTCGGTCGCGGCCGGCAACAACAACGGCGACGCCTGCAACATCTCGCCGGCGCGCGCGCCGACGGCGATCACCGTGGGCGCGATCAATCCGACCAACGACACCCGCGCCAACTTCTCCAATTGGGGCACCTGCGTCGACCTGTTCGCGCCGGGCGTGAACACCCTGTCGGCCGGCATCGCCAACGACGCGTCCACGGCGGTCATGTCGGGCACCTCGATGGCGGCGCCGCACGTGGCCGGCGTGGCCGCGCGCTACCTGCAAATCCATCCGGCATCGACGCCGGCGGCGGTCTGGGCGGCCCTGCACAACGCCAACAACACCCCGGCCACGCCGGGCTGGGCCGGCGTGATCAACCGCGGCGCGGGCTCGCCCAACGAGCAGCTGCATTACGGCTCGCTCAACGACGGCGTCGACGACGGCGACCCGCACATCACCACCGTCAACGGCCTGCACTACGACTTCCAGCCCGGCGGCGAGTTCGTCGCCCTGCTCGGCAACATGGGCATGGAAATCCAGACCCGTCAGACCGTGGTGCCCAGCGCACCCTGGGTCAGCGTCAACACCGCCATCGCCGCGCGCGTGGGCAGCTACCGCGTCACCTGGGTGCCCAATCTCAGCGGCGTGCCCGACCCCAGCGGCCTGCAGTTGCGCGTGAACGGCTCGCTGGTCAGCCCCGGTCCGGGCGGCATCGCCCTGGGCGTGGGCGGCCGGCTGAGCAAATACGGCAGCAACGGCATCCAGGTCGACTTCCCCGACGGCACCACGCTGATCGCGACCTCGAACTGGTGGTCCAACCAGAGCCAGTGGTACATCAACGTGCGCGTCTACCACACCCCGGCCACCGAAGGCCTGATGGGCGTGCTGACGTCGGGCGAGTGGAACCGCCCGGGCTTCGTCGACTCCTGGCGCGTGACCGACAAGACCACGCTGTTCGACTACGCCAAGGAAGACTCGACCGGCAACTACCGCAAGGACCCGTTCCCGGAGGACAAGATCCCGCCGATGAAGCCCGAGAACGTGGAACTGGCGCGTCGCGTCTGCGAACCGCTGCAGGACCGCCGCATCCGCGCGAACTGCGAGTTCGACGTGGGCACCACCGGCGACGACATCTTCGCCAAGAGCTCGCAGGAGAGTCAGGCCGTGCAGAACGGCGGCACCAAGACCTCGCTGGGCGCCAACGGCAAGGAAGACGCCGTGGTCCTGACCGCCAGCGTGTCGCGTCTGGCGCGCGGCCAGTCCGCGCCCACCGGTGCCGCCCGCCTGCTGGTCGACGGCAAGGACATCGCCGAAGCCGCACGCCTGGACAAGAACGGCGTCGCCCGTTGGACGCTGTCGGCCGAGGCCATCAAGGGCCAAAGCGTGGTCGCCGAGTATGTGCCGGCCAAGGACAGCGGCTTCCTGGGCAGCACCAGCGGCGCGCTGGAGTACGGCCGCGAGGCCAAGCGTGCGGGCGATCCGCTGGCCGACCCGGTTTACCGCCGGTTGTCGAAGTGAGTTGAGCAAGTAACCGCGCGCGAGCGCAAACGCTCGGGTACCGCCGCCACGGCGGCGGTACCCGACGTGTTTTGTTGCGGCGGACTGCGATGCCCCACGCGCGCTCCTGCCGCGATCAAGGGGCTTCCAGTGCCGTCGCGATCCGCACTTCCCCGGTCAGCACCTTGTGGATGGGGCAGGCGTTGGCGATCTGCAGCAGCCGCTCGCGCTGCTCGGCGCTCAGCTCGCCCAACAGGGTGATGCGACGCTCCAGGTCGGTGCCGGCCGCCGGCTTGCCCTCGGGGTTGAAGCGCAGCGCCACCTCGACGCCGGCCAGCGGCCACTGCTTGCGCACCGCGTACATGCGCACCGTGATCGCGGTGCAGGCGCCCAGGCTGGACAGCAGCAGATGATCGGGCGTGGGCCCGGTGTCGCCGCCGCCGAGGTCGGCGGGTTCGTCGGCCTGCCAGGTATGGCCGCGGTCGTCGAGGAAGGTCACCACGTAGGGCGTGGGCTGGGTGCTGGCGTGGACGGTGGCGACGGTCATGGCGGTCTTGGAAGGTCACGGCGACGGTGCCGCTGGCTCAGACCTTAAGGCCGTGCGTGGGGGGGAACCAGCCGCGTCGGCGGCACGTTCAATCCC